>CAZSYS010000253.1:0-6844 GCA_964611365.1 uncultured Planctomycetales bacterium | reverse complement strand
CCGGGCCGCCTGGCGGGCGGGCCGGCTGTACGTCCTGGAGGCCTGCCGGCTCGAGGCCCGCGAACGCGCCTGGATCGCCGCCTTCGACGCCACCGTGATGGTCAGCCGCCGCGAGGCCGAGGCCGTGACCGACCCCGCCCTGCGGGCCCGCATTCACGTCATTCCGGCCGGAGCCGGGCCGGGCTTCGAAACGGCCCCGGCCGCCGGCCCGCCGCCGGGGCTGCCCGAGGAGGATGTGGTCGGATTCGTCGGGGCGATGGACTACGCGCCGAACATCGACGCGGCCGTATGGCTCGCCGGATCGATCTGGCCGGTCATCCGCGCCCGCCGCCCGTCGGCCCGGCTGTGGATCGTGGGACGCTCTCCGACGCGGGCCGTCCGGCGGCTCGACGGGCGCGACGGAATCCGGGTGACCGGCACCGTGCCCGACATCGGGCCGTGGCTGGCCGGGATGTGCGTGCACGTCGCGCCGCTGAGGCTGGCCCGCGGCGTGCAGATCAAGGTCCTTTCGGCCATGGCGGCGGCGCGGCCCTGCGTGGTGACGCCCGAGGTCGCCGAGGGCCTGGGGGCCGAGCCCGGGCGGGACCTGCTGGTGGCCTGCGGCACGGAAGACATCGCCGGGGCGGTGGCCGGCCTGCTGGAGGACCGCCCGCGCGCCCGGAGAATCGGCCTGAACGGGCTGGCCTTTGTGCGGGAAGGCAGCGGCGCCTCCCGGGGCCTGCGGCATCTGGAGGAGCTTCTGGGTGGAAACCCCGGAGGCGCGGGACGGCCACCGGGCCGACGAGCCGGGCATCCGGCCCCGATCCGCCGGGCGGTCGCGACCGGGGAGGCGGTCTCCCTGCCGGCATGAGGCTGCATCATCATGATTCGAGACAAGAACATCATCTGTTTCGCCAGCGGCTGGAACTACCATCCGACGAGCAAGCACCACGTGATGCGCCGGCTCTCGGAGCAGAACAACGTGATCTGGGTCAACTGGCACGCCTCCCGGCGTCCGCGGCTGGACCGGACCGACCTGTGCCACATGGCCGGCCGGCTCTGGCAGATCCGGCAGGGCCCCCGGGCGGTCAGCGACTCGATCACGGTCGTGACCCCCTGCCAGCTGCCCCTGCCGGGCTCCTCGGCCGCGCGGCTGTTCAACGCCCGGATGGTCAGCCGGGCGATCAAGGGCATCCTTCGCCGCCTGCCGCCCAGGCCGGTGCAGATCTGGAGCTTCGCCCCCGATGTGGCCGAACTGGTCGGACGGTTCGACGAGGAGCTGGTGCTGTACTACTGTGTCGATGCGTTCGGCGAGTTCCCCGGCTACGACCGCCGGCTCATCGAGGACCGGGAGCGCGATCTCATCGCCCGCAGCGACGTGATCATCACCACCTCGCCTCCGCTGTACGAGAACAAGCGCCGGCTGCACTGGAACGTCCAGCATGTCGAGCACGGCGTCGATCACGGCCACCTCTCGCAGGCCCTGCGCCGCGACGTTCCCCCTCCGGCCGACCTGGCGGACCTCAGCCGCCCGGTTTTCGGCTTCGTCGGCGTGATCGGCGACTGGGTGGACCTCGGGCTGATCGCCGGTCTGGCCCGCATCCGCCCGGACGCCTCGATCGTCATGATCGGTCCGACCCAGCAGCAGCGCGGGCCGTGCGCCGGCCTTCGCAACGTGCACTGGCTCGGCCCCCGCGACCATCGCCTGCTGCCGGACTACCTGCGATGGTTTGACGTCGGCCTGATCCCGTTCAAGGACGTGCCGCTCACCCAGGCCGCCAACCCGATCAAGCTGCACGAGTATCTGGCCGCCGGGGTGCCCACGGTCAGCACTTCCCTGCCGGCGGTGCGGGCGGTGCCCAACTCGGTGTGGCTGGCCGACGACGCCCAGTCCATGGCCGACTGCTGCGAGGCCGCCCGGCAGTGCAACAGCCCCGACCAGCGCCGGGCCCGCTCGGAGTCCATGCTTCCGGAATCCTGGGCCCAGCGCCTCGAGCAGATCAGCCTGATCGTGGAGCGCACCCTCGCCCACCGGCCCTGCGCGGATTTCGTGCCCGCCGCCGGCCGGACCCCGGCGGAACCGGCGCCTGAGCTGGCCGCGACCGCGACGTGACCGCCGCCCGCCGCCGCAAAGACCGGAGGACCGCCGTTGAGCGAGATCTGGCAGTACCGCGACCTGCTCTTTCAGCTCGTGCGACGCGAAATCGTCGTGCGCTACCGCCACTCGCTGCTCGGCGCGGCCTGGGCCCTCCTCCAGCCGCTGGGGCTGATGCTGCTGTTCACCTTCGTCTTCACCCGCGCGGTGGCCGCCGGGGCCCTGAACGACCTGGGCGTGCCCTACGCGATCTGGGCCTACGTGGGCATCCTCCCCTGGACGCTGTTTGCGGCCGGACTGGGCGGAGCGGTGCTCAGCCTGGCCGCCCACCGCGACATGGTCACCAAGGTCTACTTTCCCCGGCAGATCCTGCCGATGGCCGCCGTGGCCAGCGCGTTCTTCGATTTCCTGGTGGCCTCCACGTTGCTGGCCGGTCTGGCGGTCTACTACCGGGTCACCTGCGGCCTGACGCTGCCGCTGGGAGCGCCCCTGCTGTGGCTGGCGCCGCTGGTCATTTTCCAGCTGCTGATCATGCTCGGCCTGGGCATGTGGCTGGCCCTGGCCAACCTCTGGTATCGCGACGTCAAATACCTGTTCAACGTCGGCATCCAGATGTGGATGTTCCTGACCAACGTGCTCTATCCGCTGCCGGAAAACGGCGGCCCGGTCGTGCGCGGCCTGACGCTGTGCAACCCCATGATCCCGATCATCAGCGGCTACCGCCGCGTCCTGCTGGAAGGCCGCGCGCCGGAGCCCCTGGCCCTGCTGGGAGCCGCGACCGTCGGGGCCATGCTGACCGCCGGCGCCTGGGCGGCCTACCGGCTGCTGGAGGGTCGCTTCGCCGAAAGGGCCTGACGGCCGGAGGCGGCCCGTGCGCGGCACCGCCGCGGCGCGGATACGGCACGGACGCGGCGAGGATTCCGGATGCAGATCCGCCATCGGCTCATCACCGGTCTGACCTGGCGGGTGGAAGCCCGGGCGGCAAGCCTGTCTCCCGCGGCCGGCGCCCGGGTGCGCGACCTCTGCGGCCGGGCGCTGGGCGTCGTGCGGGCCCACGACTGCCTGCCGGCCGTGGCCGCGAGGGCCGCGATCCTGTGCTTTCACGGCATCGGCCGCCGCTGCGACCCCGAGGTCGAGGAGGGCGTGCTGCCGGTCCGCGGCCTGCGGACCATCCTGAACACGCTGCGGCGGTCCTTCCGGGTGATCGCGCTGGCCGAGCTGGTCGCCTGCCTGCGCGAGCGCCGGCCCCCTCCGCCCCGCGCCGTGGTCCTCACCTTTGACGACGGCTACGCCAACAATGCCGAGATCGCCGCCGGGGAGCTCGACCGCCTGCGGCTGCCCTGGTCGGCGTTCCTGCCGGCCGGCCTGGTCGAGGATGGCCGGCGCCAGTGGGTGGACGATCTGCGCCTCCTGATCCACCGCGGGAGCCGGCGCAGCCTGAGGCTGCCCTGGGAGGGGCGCACGCTCACGTTCGAGCTGGACGCCCCAGCGCGCCGCCGTGCCGCCCTGGCCTGGCTGATCGAGAACCTGCGCTACCTGCCCGAGGAGCGGCGCGAGGCGCTCTGGCGGGAGATCGTGGAGGCTTATTCCGCCGACGAGCTGGCCGGTCTGCGGGCGCGCTTCCCGGGTTTTGCGCTGATGAGCTGGGCCCAGGCCCGCCAGCTCCGCCAGGCCGGCGTGGACATCGGCAGCCACGGCCTGTCGCACATCGCCCTGGCCCCGCAGACCCCCCGGCGCCAGCGGCATGAGCTCCAGGAGGCCCGACGGCTGCTGCAACTGCGGCTGGGGGCCGACGGCCCGCACTTCTCGTACCCCTACGGCCGGCCGGCCAGCATTTCCCCGGCCACCGAGGCCGCACTGGCGGAGATGGGCTACGCCTGCGGCCTGACGCTCGAACAGGACACGGTGCGATGCGACCTCGCCGCCCTGCCGGCCCTGCCGCGGCTCATCGTTCCGTCCCGGGCCGGCCGGATCCTCCTGACCCTCTGGCAGCGGTTCGCCCGGTGACGTCCAGCATCCGATAACCGCGCAGGCCCGATCATCATGGCCACGGCTGCCGGCCCAACGGTTTTCTTATGGGGCGCAACTCGCCCGGCCCGCGCCGCCTGCCGACATAACCATCAGCCGCGGAAGGCTCGCGGACGGACCGCGCGCCGCCGCCCGGCGTGCGCCCGCCGACCGCCGGCCGGGCCGCGGCATGGAGTCCTCGAACGATGGCCGTGCTGGAAGCTGAAACCCCGGCAACTGCGGGCTCGACCGTCGACATCCGGGCCTATGTGGATCCGCGCCGGCCGCTGAGCTGGTCGGCCCAGATGGTCGCCCTGCTGCGCGACGGACACTATGCCGAGGCCTACGGCATTCTCGCCGAGAAGATGCCGTTCGTCGAGAATCAGCTGCGACCCTACGCCGAGTGCCTGGCCGGCCTCCGCAACCACTGGACGATGATCCACGAACGCATCGCCGCCCTGATGCCGCCGGGAGACGGCCTGCGGATCCTCGACGTGGGCTGCGCCGTCGGCAGCCACGCGATCGAGTTCGCCCGCCGCGGACACCACGCCTGGGGCGTGGACATCCTGCCGGCGATGATCGACCGCGGCCGGGAACTGGTCGAATCGCTCGGCCTGAGCGGCCGCTGCACGCTGCGGACCGGCGACATCCGGCGGCTGGACCGCCTCTTCGAGCCTCATACCTTCGACGCGGCCGTGGCCTGCGACATCTTCGAGCACCTCGACGATGCCTCGCTGGGAATGGTGCTGGCGGGCCTGGAACGCGTGCTGCGGCCCGGCGGAACGCTGGTCATCCAGACCTCGCCCGGCCGGCACTACTACTGGTTCGACCCGGACCGCCTCAAGCTGCTGGCCCTGCTGGCGCCCATGGCCTGGCTGCCGGACCGGCTGTTCACCGCCTGGGTCCGCGGGCTGGAGCGCGGCCCGCTGCGGCGGCTGCGGACCGAGCACGAGCGCTTCTACCGGCACGAGCACGGGCACTTCAACTGCCTGGATCCCGTGCATCTGCGGGATCTGCTCCGGGGGGCGGGGCTGCGCGACATCCGCGTGTTCGCCGAACACACCCACCCGGGATTCAAGGACGAAGGCTGCCGCCGGACCTGGTGGGGGCGGCTGCTGTTCGGACGCAAATCCGTGGCCTGCCGCAATCTCTACGGCGTGGCCCGGACGCACGAATGCCGCGCCCGCCCGGCGCCGCCGCCGGAGGACCGGGCATGAGCGCCGCCGGCGGCAATGCCATCGAGGTCCGCGGGCTGTGGAAGCGATTCCGCAAGGGCGGTCACGAGGGCCTGCTCTGGGAACAGATCGTGCGCGCCGCCGCCCGGCTGGCCGGCCGGAGCCGCGGGCACGAACTGTTCTGGGCCCTGCGCGATGTCGGTTTCGAGGTCCGCAGGGGCGAGGCCGTCGGCATCATCGGCCCCAACGGCGCCGGCAAGAGCACCATCCTCAAGGTGCTCTCCCGCGTGCTGAAGCCCGACCGCGGCGAGGTGGCCGTCCACGGCCGGCTCAGCGGGCTGATCGAGGTCGGCGCCGGCTTCCACGGCGATCTTTCTGGCCGCGAGAACATCTTCGTCAACGGCGCCATCCTGGGCATGAGCCGGGCCGAGATCCGCCGCAAGTTCGACCGCATCGTGGACTTCGCCGGCATCCGCGAGTTCCTGGACATGCCCGTGAAGCGCTATTCCTCGGGCATGTACGTGCGCCTGGGCTTCTCCGTCGCCGCCCACATGGAACCCGACATCCTGCTGGTCGACGAGGTGCTCAGCGTCGGCGACGTGGCCTTCAAGGTCAGGTGCATGGAGGTCATGCGCGGCTTCCTGCGCCGGGGAACGTCGGTCGTCTTCGTGTCGCACAACCTGGCGGCCATCAAGCGATTCTGCGACCGGGTCGTGCTGCTGGACCACGGCCGCATCCGCCGCATCGGCACGCCGGACGAGGCCATCGCCGACTACAGCCGGCTGGTGACCGACCTGGAGGACGCCAACCCCGCCGGCGCGGAGGGCTCCCACATCGGCGGACGCGCCGCCGCCGGCCGCAAGGCACGCATCCGGGCGGTGCGCCTGCTTGACGCCGAGGGCCGGCCGGCCTCGACGTTCGTGTCCGGCGAGCCGGTGCGCCTGGAGATCGACTACCACATCGACCCTGCCGACGGCGGTCTGGTCGATCCCAACTTCGCCGTGTCGGTGCACATGTTCGGCGCCGGGCTGTTCTTCCAGTTCGATGCCCGGCGCGACGGGCTGCGGCTCGGACGCTGCGCCGGCGACGGCACCGTCGCCGTGGACCTCCCCCACCTCGGCCTGGGCGAGGGCATCTACCAGGTCGGCGTGGCCATCGCCGACGAGAAGGGCCTGCCCGAACACGACTGGCACGACCGCGCCTACCGCATCCGCGTGGTCGCCGACGGAAAGACCGACGGGCCGGTCCACCAGCCGCGCCGCTGGAGCGGCGTGGCCGCCGCCCCCGGCCGCCCCGCACCGGCTGCCGAAACCGCCGCCACGTTGGAGGTCGCATGCTGAGCCCCCAGACCACGGTCTCGGTCATCATCCCCTGCCGCGACGCCCGGGATACCCTGGCCGCCGCCATCCGCAGCGTGCTCGATCAGACCGTGCCCCCGCTGGAGGTGCTGGTCATCGACGACCGCAGCCGCGACGGCAGCGCCGCCGTGGCCGCCAGCTTCGGCCCCCCCGTGCGCGTCCTGGCCGGTGCCGGACGCGGGCCCGGCGCCGCCCGCCGAATACGCGTCCAGGCCGCCCGGGGGCAGTAC
>CAZSYS010000252.1:0-6878 GCA_964611365.1 uncultured Planctomycetales bacterium | reverse complement strand
CCCGCAATGCATAAACCGATTCCACCACAGCCATCCTGAGCCGATTCGCCACGCCTGGCCTCCATGAGCACAACGATCAGGGGACCAAGCCACCAAGCGAATCGTCCCCTGCCTCAGGTGGCTGTTTTCGGGCGCCCAGTGACATGGAGCGGTGGCTGATCGGGGCAAGCGTGCCGACTCATCGTCATGAGAGGAGTGGATAGGATTCCTGAAATGAATCCTGCGCTAGCGATGCCTTTCCATAGCGGCATCCACCGCCTCAGGCCCGAGTACCACTGAATCGGGAACCTTCGCCAGCTCGTGGATCAGCTGCAACGAGGCATCGTCGCGCAAACGGAGTACTTTGAGACCCGCAACATGAGGGCGTTCTCTGAAGAAGGTTTCAAGTGTCTCGCTTCGGACACCCATCCTTGAGGGCCCCACCAGCCACAACTGATCACCGCCTCTCACCGCCACAAGGAGATGATCGCAATCAAGCCAGGGCTTCTGGTCGGGCGAGCCGAACCAGCGAATGACGAGTAGGATATCGCCCGTGGACAACTGGTTCGCTGCGCCCAGCACCGTCTCCCGTGCGAGATAATGTTGGATACTTGACTCCACCTCGGGCACGGCCTGCACCTTCGCATCCCTGGCCATCTTCTTGATCTTGCCTTCCGGTGTGTCGTCCAAGCCGAATTCGAGGCGCTGATAGAAAGCCTTGGGCCGAACCACATGCTCGAACGATGCGTGTTGTCCCTGCCCCAGTGCTACGGTCACGTCGACCAACAACCACGCGTTGTTCGGAACCCACTGCGTGAGCGTGAAGAAATTGCGATCCAGAAAATCGATTTCCCCGTCTTTGTGTCGAAGCCGCTCCAGGAGCTTGCAGTAACACTGCCAGTCGCTGGCCAACGCCAATGCCAAGGCTCTTTCCACAAAGGTTACGCAGTCGCTTTCTGCCAGGTCATATCTGTGGGCTCCGAGCCTGAATGGCTGCCCCAGCATCCTCAGCGAAACGTCCCCCACGCTCAGTGCCACTGGCAAGGAAAGGTCGCGGCCTGCGCGAGAATGAAGCCATTCTGCAAGTTGCACCTGGGACCAAGTCCACATCGGGCGGCCACAAAACTCAGCGGGACGCTCTTCGGCGGCCGGGGCTGGGCCGTCGGGCGATTCTTGCGCCGCAACCGCCGCCATCATCAGGCTTGTAACTATAATAATCCGTGGGACTACACTCGATGGGGCTCTCATCGAGTATTGCCTCCGCGCAACTCGGACACTCAAGACTGATACCCGGACAACACAACTCTCGTCGGTCCGTCGCACGGGCCAAGCACTCTCCGCCGGGCTTCACAACCGCTCTGCCCGGCACGCGATGGCGTCCCCATGCCGATCCGTGCGGCCCGTCGTGGCAGGACACGGCTTACTCCGACTGCACGAGCTGGTGCAGAAACTGGAGGTCGAACTCCTTCCTTTCCGCCGGCGGGTCGATGATTCGATCCTTGCCCCTGGTCTGATCGACGACGTGGAACCTCTCCGACGGACACAGCCGAAGCTGCCTGTCCGGAACCGCCTCGGCAGCCATCTCCTCGACAACCCAGAGCGTGATGTTCACCCTGCCCGTATCGCCGAGGAACTCGGCGTGCATGGTCATGACCGGCCACCTGGGTCCCTCAAGGGATGAACTCCGGTCGGCGTAAAGAATCTCCTTCGACACGCGGTCGCGTTCATACACCGTCACGCTTTCGGGAAAACTGAACCGCCTGGAAGCGAAGATGTACCGGGCACCACCGCTGAAGCTCCCGTCTTCGCGCCGGGTGCTGAACTCGATGACATGGTCCCCGCTGGGAAGCGACGTTGCCGTGATCGTCTGGCCGCGAGCAGGGCCGCTGTCGATCGCATCCTGCCACCTGTGCATGGCGATATCCAACTCCGGCAGGACCGGGGCGATCCGGCTCACTCTGGGCTGAACATAGAGCATCTTCCCGTCCACCAGCTCCGCCTGGCAATCGATGGAATCATCCTGGAGCGTCTCGATCTCCTTTGCGGGCAGTCTCGGCCTGGCGCCTGTCTTGGCGGCCTGCTCCTCGAGCCGGCTTACCACGTCCGGAGCGAAATCCTCCAGAAGAGACGTCCGCAGAAGCCGGTATCGACCATGGCGGAACCAGAGGGTCCCCCGGTTCGCGTCCAGCCGGACAGCAAGCGGCGATTCCAGGAGCCGCTGCAGTTCCCTGCGAAGTTCGCCTTCGTCTTCGAGTCGCCCTGTGACCAGGCTCTTAAACTGAGCGTATCCTTCCTGCTCAACCCGGACCAGGTAGTGCGTGTACGCGAGGCGACCTTCCTTCGGAAAGGCAGCGCGTCGGGCCTCAAGGCCGGCCACGACCGATTCGAGAGGCACTTTCTCGCCACCGCCGGGCCCATCCGACTTCTGCGCGGCAGCCACAACCGGGCTGATCACCATCAACAGGAAAAGAGCAAGCCGTCCGCGAGTCATCTCGTGAATCCTCCTCAGGGATTGCAGGGGTTCCATGAGTAAACGTGGCAGCTTCGACTACACCCACTCTCGCCGGATCGTATATCAGCACGGCACTGGCAGGCGCACTGGTTGTAAAAGATCAAGGTGCAGGAAGGGCTGCAACCCATGGCCATGTAGTATTCATCCCGAAGAACGCAGAAGGTGTCGGGCAGCCCCGGCCCCCAGCATTCCGCAGTAAAGGACCAGGAACATACGTTGTTCGGATCGGTCCCCGGCGCATATGCCGGGTAGCAGTCGCCCGCAGCGCAAACAAACCCCTGCGGCTGACATTGCCCTGTCAACGCAGATCCGCCGCAGCTGGACTGGGTCACACAATACATCATGGGGTGACAGCTCATGCCGTAGCAATCGCCGCCGCGAGCTGTTTCCGTGAACCATGCCAAGGCTGCAAGAACAAAAACGTGCAGGGCTACTCCATTGCGCATGAAACTCTCCCTTTTTCAGAGCCCGCCTGGGGCGCGACATGCGGCTTGAGAAGCTCTCCCCTGCCGAACGACCCGCGAGGGCCGTGGCCGCTGCCATCCCCGGGCGACGCTTGCGTGCAGAATTATAAGCTTTTTTTTAATCGTCAAGCAGAAAATTCCGGGTTTTGCGCCGCCGGGTCCGTAGGGCTGGACAACCGCCCCACGCCGGAGCCCCGAGGAAAGCCGCAGGCCCGATGCCTCCAGGCGGGTTGTGGCGCTGTCCTACGGCCGGATGAGCTCGGCGGTCCGGGCCCCGTGCCCCGGGCGGGTCGTGGCGTTTCCTCGCCTTCGCTCAATCCGCCACGGGGGATGCGGACGGTCCGGCGTCCGGTGACCGGCCGCGGCCATGCAGGCCCGGTCGGCGGCGCGCAACTGCATGGATGCTCAGCAGATAGAAACGACCGGGGCCTCCGTGAGCCGGCGGGAACACAGGTCACGGCGGTGCCGGGGGGCACCATTGGGCGGCGGTTGGCGTGCGGCTCAGTGGCCGCCGGAGGCCCGGACCCCCTGCAGCGACTCGGCGCGGCTCAGTCTCGGCCAGGCGTAGCCGTACATCGCGATCAGCAGGAAGCACAGCATCGGCACGATGAAGCCGCGGGACATGTCGTAGTGGTCGGCCACCGCGCCCATCAGCTTGGGCAGCAGGGCCCCGCCGACGATGGCCATGACGATGTAGGCCGAGGCGTGCTTGGCCTTGTTGCCCAGGCCGTGGATGCCCAGGGCGAAGATCGTCGGGAACATGATGGACATGAAGAAATAGCTCAGGAACACGCAGACCACCGACAGCCACCCGAGCTTGAAGAAGACCAGCAGGCAGGCGGCGACGTTCAGGACGGCGTACAGGCCGACGACCTTGTGGGCCGAGATCCGCCGCAGCATGGCCGCCCCGGTCACCCGGCCCAGCAGGAAGCAGATGAACCCGAAGGAGGCCAGATTGGCCGCGAACTGGTTGGTGAAGGCCACGAAGCCGTCCTGGTAGACCAGTTCGGCGGGGTAGGCGTCGGCCAGGAGCATGCGGTTGAGCCGCGGCTCGTTGCGGGTCTGCGGATCCTGTTCCAGCAGCCTGCGGGTCCGCTCCTGCAGGGCGACGCCGGCGAAGCGGTCCGGGGCATACAGGCTCTCCTTGCTGATCAGGGTGTTGAGGTCCTGCATCAGCGCCACCCGGGCGGCGGTCTCGGTGGCGGTGCCGTTGCGGTAGCGTTCCACGGTCGCCAGGGTGGCGGGCGTCAGCTTTGCGGACAGGAACTGCGAGACCGGGTCGGACGCGGCGGCCAGCCGGTCGGCCAGCGAGCGGACGTCCTTGAAATCCCGGCTCAGAAAGGCGGTCCGGACCTCCAGGTAGTCGCCGCGTTCGTTCCTCAGCCAGGAGGCCGGAAGCGAGGGCGGCTCGGCGGTCATGTAGTTGATCAGGAAGCTGAAGATGCCCGCCTGGGCGGCCACGTAGAAGAACTGGGCGAGCACGGCTCCGGAGAAATGCTCATGCGACCAGACGCTGTGGTGCGACAGACGCCGGACCACGCCGATCAGCCAGATCGCCGCGACCAGCAGCACCAGGACGCCGCCGGCAAAAAGGGTCACAAGCAGGGCACTCTCGGGCGTCACCGGGATGCCGGCCGGCAGGGGCAGGGCGGAGACCAGGCCGGTCAGGCGGGGGCCGGCGCCCAGCGATCCCAGGGCCAGCCACAGGATCATGCCGAACACGCCCAGCAGCACGCCGACGTTGCCCAGCAGCAGCACATAGGACAGGGGCCGGTTCACGCGCCGGGGCGGGGCCTTCCCGCCGGATTGGTCGTCGGCGTCGATGTTGTAGTCGTCGCGGGCCCGGATGTCCGGCACCGGGGCGAAGAAGAACACGACGGCCAGCACGAGCACGGTCACGGCCACGCCGGCATAGGGTATCCAGATCGTCTCCGAGCCGGTGCTGCGGCCGGTGGCGTCCTTGCCGTAGAAGAACAGGCCGCCGGCGATGGGCCCCAGGACCCAGCCGACGCCGTTGCAGGACTGGGCGATGTTGATGCGCGTGGCGGCATAGCGTGGCGGGCCCAGCACGGTGGTGTAGGGGTTGGCCACCGTCTCCAGGAAGGTCAGGCCCGAGGCGATCACGCAGACGCCCAGCAGGAACGCCCAGAAGGTCGCCAGGCTGGTGGCCGGGATGAACCAGAAGCCTCCGACGGCCACCAGCAGCAGTCCGGCGATGATTCCGGCCCGGTAGCCCAGGCGGGTGGCCAGCCATCCGGCCGGCAGGGACATCAGGAAGTAGCCCATCCAGTGGGCGAACTGCACCCAGGCGGACTGCGACAGGCTCAGGTGCAGTTCCTCCTGGAAGTGCTTGTCCATGACGTCGATCATGCCGTTGCAGAATCCCCAGAGCAGGAACAGCGAACTGACCAGGCAGAACGTCAGCAGGACGTTCCGGCCGTCATCGGTCACGAACATGCTCTCTCTGCGGCTGCTCATGGTCTGCTCCGCTGCGTGGGACGGCGGTCCGGGCGGGTGGGCGCCCGGCGGCGGCGCTGCGGCCGCGGGAACTCACTTCACGCCGAACACCTTCCGGATGTCGTCCAGCGACACGCCCAGGGTGGCCCGGGCCACGGCGTCCAGCGCGGGCTCCGGCCCGGTCAGGTGGATGGTGCGGTGAATGTGCGTCAGGCTCTCGCCGGGCCCCAGGGCCGCGGCCGGCGAGGACGACTCCAGCTCATAGAAGGGCCCCATCGGCTTGGCCCCGGGCTCCGGCGGGCCGTCGTTGTAGCTGTTGGCCGCGTCGCCGGCGAAGGGGTCGTCCTGCAGCTTCCACAGCGAGTTGACGTAGTCCGTCACGCCCGGCGGCTGGTTGAACTGGACGATGGTCAGCAGCCGCTGGTCGGGGTCGTAGCTGCCCAGTACCGCCTTGCTGCGCCGAGGGCTGACGCCGATCTTGCTGCGGTACTGCCCGTCGGCCCGCAGGAACACCACGTCGTCGCGCACCACCAGACGGTCGGGCGGGACCTGGCCGAAGTAGTCGGAGGTGACCTTCACGCCCAGCTCGGACTCCGGGCCGGCCTTGATCGGCACGACCACCACCGCCGACGGCGAGGGGTTGAACATGCCCAGGATCCAGACCGACAGCAGGCCGGTCTCCTTCTTCCACGCCTCCTTGCCCTTGTTGGTGATCTTGTTGTCCGAGGCGTAGGCCACCAGGCTCACGCCCTCGGCCGGCCGGACGTTCAGGTGCTTCCAGGCGTCCTCCGGCGTCAGCAGGCGGACGGTCCGCCGGACGCCCACGTCCAGGACGGTGCCGGAGTAGTTGGTCAGCGTGAACTCCCTGCCGAAGACCGCCTCTTCCCGCGCCTGGCTGATCACATCGAAGGGCTCGGTGTCCAGGACCGCGGGGGTCTGCCAGTGGGCGAATTCAAAGGGCGCTCCCTTGGGGAAGAAGATCGAGAACTGCCCGCCCTCCGGGCCCATCCAGAAGCGGTCCTCGCCGCCGAAGGCGTTCATGTGCGGGAGGATCTTGCCGGAGGCGATCAGATCCCGGTTGATCCAGCCGAAGCTCGGGCCGGCATCGCCGCCGGTGGTGCTGGTCATCACCCGTCCCTGCCAGGCCGGCGCCAAGGCGACCTTGGCCTTGCCGGCCTGGTCGCTCAGCACGATCAGCCTGGTGTACCGGGCGAGGAAAGCCGTGTCATCGCCGAAGTCGGCGCCGGCGGCGGGGCGGGAGCTGGTTGTCATGATCATGGCTGTCAATACCGCGATGGCCGAGGTTGTCCTGGTCAGGTGGTTCATGAAACACGATCCGTCCATCGGCGCCGGCCGCGGCGTCCGCCGCCGGGCCCGGTGCCTGTGAGGGGAAAAGGGATACCGGCCGGAGCCGCCGGCCTCGCCCGGCGCCTCGCCGGCGACCGGCGGTCGCCGGCGCCCGGCGC
>CAZSYS010000251.1:1753-6892 GCA_964611365.1 uncultured Planctomycetales bacterium | reverse complement strand
CACCCATGCCGGAGCAGGTGACGGAACTGCGGCGGATCCACTGGCAGGAGTGTTTCTCGTTCACGCGGTTGCTGGATGCCTTCAAGCTGGCGGTTCATCCCAGCAAGCTGGTCCTGGCGGTTGCCGGACTGCTGGTCACGGTCCTGTGGGGCGGCTGCCTGGACCTGTGCTGGCCGGACGTCTACCGCCCCATCGGCGATGAAGTGAACGCGTTCTGGCAGGTGTCCGACCTGGATGCCTGGCGGGTCGAAAGCCAGGCCGCCCGGGGGGCGTGTCTGTCGGACGCCTACCGGCGGCTGACCCGGCTGGGCTACAGTCCGCCGGCGGACCTGGACAGGCAGATCGAGCAGCGTCCGGACGCGATGCTCGCCAAGGCGATGATCGAGGTCCAGGATCTGTACGAGGCCGCGGCCCGCAAGCTGTCGGGCATCGAGGACGACGTTCAGCGGTGCCGGCAGGCGGCCGAGCAGGCCGGGATCTATCGGGCGCTGTATGCCGACCTGGACGCGATGAAGCCTCGAGGGGTCTTCCGCAGCCTGGTGTCTTACGAGCACACGGTGCTGCTGCAGCTGGCCGACGCGGCCCGGAGTCTGAACTTCACCGGGCAGTTTCAGGAAGTGCTCACCGCCCGGTCGCGCTGGGGCGGGGACGGGGACGCCCGTTCTCCCGAGGGACAGTCGCGGATGCTGATCCATCCGCGGACCGGGACGGACGGCATCGGCGTGCTGCCGTCGCTGCTGCTGATGGTCCGCGGCGTGCAGTGGCTGGTGATGCGGCACGTGGTGTTCGCGGTCCTGCTTCTGGCCGGCATGCTGGCGGTCTGGGCCCTGCTGGGCGGGGCGATCTGCCGGATGGCGGCGCTCAACGTTGCCCGCGACGAGCGGATTCCGATCAAGGACGCGCTGGTTTTCGCCCGGCGGAAATGGCTGGGCCTGATCGGTGCGCCGCTGATGCCGGTGGGGATGGCGGCGGCGGTGGGCGTCTGCCTGGTCGTCGGCGGCCTGGTCTGCTCGGTGCCCTACCTGGGCGAACTGGCGGGCGGGCTGCTGCTGTTTCTTTCGCTGGCCGGCGGGGTGGTGATCACCCTGGTGGTGGTCGGGGCGATCGGCGGCGGCAGCCTGATGTGGCCGGCCATCGCGGTGGAGGGTTCCGACGCCTTCGACGCCATGTCGCGCAGCTACAGCTATGCCTACAGCCGGCCGTGGCGCACGGTCTTCTACTCGGCGGTGCTGGTGGTCTACGGGGCGATCGTGTACCTGCTGGCGCGGTTCTTCGTGCTGCTGTCGCTGAAGTTTGCGCGCTGGTTCCTGGGCGTCGGGGCCTTTGCCACCGAGCGGCCGGGAACCGGGCGGCCTTTCGCCACCAAGATCCACGCGATGTGGGCCAACCCGACGCCGGAGGATCTGATGCCGGCGGTGATGCCGATCGGACTGCAGGGCTGGGAGGCCGGCGGGGCGCTGCTGGTGCAGTGGTGGGTGTTCCTGCTGGTGCTGACCGCGGCCGGTCTGCTGGTGTCGTTCTACTTCAGCGGTGCGACGATCATGTACCTGCTGCTGCGCCGCAAGGTGGACGCAACGGACATCGAGGAGGTGTTCGTCGAGGAGGAAGGCGAGGAGGAGTCTGCCGCGTTGCCGGCGGCCGCGCCAGGCGCGGCGGCCGGGACGGAGCCGGCACCGGTCCAGGCCCCGCAGCCGGCCCCTCCGGAAACCGGCATGCAGGAGCCTCCCGCGTCCGCCGAGAGACCCGAGCCTCCCGCACCGTCGGGACCGGCGGCGTGAGCGGAGGGTCGCACCGGGGCGCCGGCTGCGAACGCCGGGCGTGACCGCGGGTCGAAAGCTTCACACGGTGGACGGCGTCCGCGTCGCTGCGGTCGGCGTGAACCGCCATCGTCGCCGGCCAGGCGTCGCAGCGGGTTGCTGGCCGCAGGCCGGTGGAGGAGGCGGGGATGGCGTCAATTCAGATCAGCGGGATTGTCCGCGCGGCCCGGCGATTCCAGCAGCTTCTGAGCCGGCCGATCACCGCGGCAGAGCGCGACCGCCTGGCCGGGGAGCGGGATCGCCTCCTGGCCCAGATCGATGTGATTCTGGCCACCCACGGCCACACCGTCGCCTGCCTGCCGGCGCCTTCCCGGCGGGCCTGGGCATTCCTGAAGGGCCTGGACATCCGGAGACTGCCGGTGGTCGAGAGCCCCCCCGCGGCGGCGGGGGAGAGCTCCCGCGGGGCTCCGGCGGCGCCGCGGCGGCTGCGGCAGCTGCGGTTTCCGCGGCTGGACGGCTACCTGAGCCGGCTGCTGGAAGCGCTGGCCTGTGCCGTGGCCGAGCGGCGCTGCGATCCGGCGGCATCGCTGTCCACCATTCGAAACACGCGCAATCGCCTCGAACAGGACATCCAGCGGGCGGGGCCGGAGGCCGTGCTGCCGGCGGATCAGGCGGAGCTGCTGGCGTGGTTCCGGGTGTTCTCCGACGAGTCCGCGCTTGCGGAATACATTGAGGCGGTGCGGCGGGCCACGGCGGTGCTCAGCGGGCTGACCTCCGGCCGCGTGCGCTGGCGGCTGCCGCTGTTCATCCAGTTCCGGCCGCTGCGGCCGATCTGTCGCTGGAAGATGCTCGCCGACGGCAGCCGGGTGGTGCTCCAGACGCCGATGGTGGCCTTTGACCGGGCGGCTTTCGGACTTGTGGGCGGCATGCTGGCGGGCGACCGCGGTGCCCGCCGCAGGCTGCATACGCTCATGCTCGGGCCGGATTTCCGGGCTTTCCAGGACCGCCTGCGCGCCGCGGTGCCGGAGGCCGAGCGGACCGGCGGCATGGTCCACGATCTGTCGGCCGTCTTCGAGCGGGTCAATCGCGAGTGCTTCGACGGGCGTTGTGCCCGTCCGCGGCTGCGGTGGAGCGGCACGCTGGCCGTGTGCCAGTGGGGGCAGTACCACCCGGTCCACGACGCGGTGATCATCAGCAGCGCGCTGGACCAGCCCCACGTCCCGGAGTACGTGGTGGACTACGTCATGTACCACGAACTGCTGCACAAGGAGCTGGGCGGGGAGTTCGACGGCGACCGGCACCGCGTCCACACGCCGGCATTCCGCGAAGCCGAACGTCGGTTTCCGCGGCACGCGGAGGCCGAAGCCTGGCTGGCCCGCATGACCGGCAGGTAAGGTGCTCAGCCAAGCAGCCGCAGGTCCTGCTCCATTTCCTGGGCGGCGTGGGCGTCGCCGGCCTTTCGGGCGGCCTCGATGCCCGCGGCCAGGGCGGATCGGGCCTGATCCGTGCGGCCGGCGGCGATGAGGGCCTTGGCCAGCTGGGCGTGGGCGGCCACGTAGGCCGGGTCGCGGGCGACCACTCCGCTGAACCGGGCTGCGGCCTCCTCGATTCGTCCGGCCTTCAGCAGTTCCATGCCCATGGCGAAGTTGAGGAACGAGTCCTCCGGATCCACGGCCAGCAGTTTTTCGAGTTGCTCGATGCGGGGCATGGGGCCTTTTCCGGGCGGGTTTGGCGTTCGTCCGGGCGGTTCCTGCGCGGGCGGCCTTTGGCCACCCTCCGCCATCCTCGGCATCCTCGCGGGAGTCTTCCATCATCCTCGCGCGAGTGCTGTGCGGTTCACTGTAGCGGTCCTGTCGCCGGAGTGCCAGCGGCAGGGTCGCGCACCGGGCCCGGCGGGAGACTGGTCAACAGCCTGAGAGCCCGGTAGACTGCCGCCCATGGAGAGCACATCGCCGCCGACGGGAAGTCTGCCTGCCGAAGGAACGGCCGGCCGGCCGAAGAGCTGGATCGGGTGGAGCCTGATCGCCGGGTGCGTGCTGGCCCTGCCGGCCGGCTGGTTTCTGGCCTATCTGGCGGCTCTTCCGGGGTTTCTGGGGCTGTTCTTCTTCCTTCTGCTGGGGCTGATGGTCGGGGCGGCGATGTACCGCTTCGGACGGCCGGCGGCGCCGGTCCGGCGGCCGGTGTTGTGGTGCATCGGCACGCTGGCGGCGCTGACGATGTGGGCAGCGTCGATCTGCGGCGAGTACCACGTGCTGCCGGCTGACGCGGACGACTCGGTGCGCAAGTCCATCCGGATGACTCTCTCGTCCGGCGAGCGTCAGCTGTTGCGGGAGCGTACCCACGCTCATGTCGCGCAGTTCCTCCGCGAGCACTACCCGCCCGGAGGTTTTGCCGGCTACCTGCGCTGGATCGCGACCAACGGACGGATCGAGTGTCCCCGGGTGGTCAACGAGACCACGCACGTCTTCCAGCCGCTGTACGTCCGCAGCCGCTGGCTGATCCGCATGGGGCTGGCGCTGCTGCTGCTGGAGTGGACGGTGATGTCCCAGGTGCTGGGCCTGGCCGTGGATCCGGAGGCGGCGAAAACGTCCGACGACCGGGCCGGCGCTGAAGGGCAGGCGACCGGCTGATTGGCAGCGTCTTGTCCGCCGCCGGCCGCCCGGGCGCCCTGCTCGGAGGCCGGGAGGTTCGCGTCATGAGCGGCGTGCGGATCGTGTTCGGCGGGTTCTCGTGGCTGCTGGTGCTGGCCGCGGCCGCGGCGACGAGGGACGACCCGATGGCCACCGGCAGCCGTTCGACGGCCATGTCTTTGCCCGAGCCCGCACTGCGCGGACCGGTTTCCCTGGAGGCGGCCCTGGCCGGGCGGCGGTCGGTGCGTGCTTTCGCGCCGGTGGCACTGAGTCTCGAGCAGATCGGACAGCTCTGCTGGGCCGGGCAGGGGGTCAGCGATCCGCGGGGCGGTCGACGGACCGCGCCCTCGGCGGGGGCGCTGTATCCGATGGAGCTGTATGCGGTGACCGCCGACGGCGTCTGGCACTACCGGCCGGCCGGGCATGCGCTGGAGTCGCACCTGGCCGGCGACGTGCGTGCGCCGCTGCAGGCCGCGTCGCTGGACCAGGAGGCGGTGGGCGGCGCGCCGCTGTGCCTGGTGGTGGCGGCGGTGGTCGAGCGTTCGGCGGTCAAGTACGGCCGGCGGGCGGAGCGTTACTGCTGGATGGAGGCCGGGCACATCGCCCAGAACGTGCTGCTCCAGGCAACGGCGATGGGGCTGGGCGGCGTGCCGGTGGGGGCTTTCGAGGACCGGCGCGTGGCCGAGGTCCTGCGTCTGCCGGGGGATTGCCGCCCGATGTATCTGCTGCCGCTGGGCGTGCCGGCGGAGTGA
>CAZSYS010000251.1:0-1653 GCA_964611365.1 uncultured Planctomycetales bacterium | reverse complement strand
CGCTGCAGCGGAAACAGGATCACGTCGCGGATGCTGGGGCTATTGGTCAGCAGCATCACCAGGCGGTCGATGCCGATGCCCAGGCCGCCGGCCGGGGGCATGCCGTACTCGAGGGCGAGGATGAAATCCTGGTCCAGGACCGCCATGGTCTCGTCGCGGCGCTCGCCGGCCAGCGTGCGGCGGAAGTTGGCCTCCTGCACGGCCGGGTCGTTGAGCTCGGTGTAGGCGTTGCCCAGTTCGCAGCCGGCGGCGAAGGCCTCGAACCGCAGCGCGATGGAGGGATCGTCGGGCTTGCGGCGGGTCAGGGGACAGATCGGCGCGGGATAATCCAGCACGAAAGTCGGCTGGATGAGCCGGGGCTCGACGGTCGCCTCGAAGACCTCATTGACGACGATGGCGTCGTCCATGCCTTTGTGGTCGATGCCCAGACGCTCAGCCGCGGCGCGGACCGCGCCTGGGTCGCGCATGTCCACCCCGGCGTGCTCCCGCAGAAGTTCAGCGTAGGTCCGGCGGGGCCAGGGCGGCGTGAAATCCAGCATCACCCGGTCCTCGCCCTGACCCCAGGGGCGGAGGAAGCCGCCGCCGATGCGTTCGATGGCCCCGGCGACCAGTGCCTCGGTGATCTCCATCATGTCGTGGTAGTCGCCGTAGGCCTGGTAGAGCTCCAGCAGCGTGAACTCGGGGTTGTGCGAGCTGTCCACCCCCTCGTTGCGGAACACGCGGGAGAACTCGAAGACCCGCTCCATTCCGCCGACCAGCAGCCGCTTGAGGTAGAGTTCCGGGCTGATCCGCAGGAACAGCGGCATGTCCAGGGCGTTGTGATGGGTCATGAAGGGCCTGGCCGCGGCTCCACCGTAGATCGGCTGGAGCACGGGCGTCTCCACCTCGAAGAAGCCGCGGTCGACCAGGCAGCGGCGGACGGCGTCGATGATCAGGCTGCGCTGCTTGAACGTCTCGCGCACCGCGGGGTTGGCGAAGAGATCGACGTACCGCCGGCGGTAGCGCAGGTCGATGTCCCGCAGCCCGTGCCATTTGGCCGGCGGGGGCTGGATGGCCTTGGCCATCATCTCCAGCGAGGACGCCCAGATGGTGAGCTCGCCGGTGTTCGTCCGGCCCAGCCATCCCTCCAGGCCGACCAGATCGCCCAGGTGCAGGTGCCGGGCAGCCAGGGTGAACGCGGCCTCGCTGACCGCGGCCTTGCTGACCGCCGCCTGCATGTCGCCGCTGCCGTCACGAAGGGTCATGAAGATCAGCTTGCCGCGCCCGCGGTGCAGCATCACCCGGCCGGCGACACGGACTCTCTGGGTTTCGGCGTGCTGGCCGGGCTGGAGGTTCAGTTCCCCGGCCTGGCGACGCACCTCGGCCAGCGGTCGGACGCCCTCGAAGCGGCGGCCGTAGGGCTCCAGCCCCAGGGCTCGGATGGCCGCCAGCGTGGCCAGGCGGTCTTCAACCTGTTGGGATCGACTCATCGAAACTGACCCTCGGGTCGCCCGGATGGCACGAGTGCCCCTGGTCAATCGCGGGCTCCGGACAGCCGTGGTTGCGCCCGACCGGCGCCGCAGAGACGCCGGGGGCGGCGCGGGCACCGGCCGGTATGGCCGTGGTGTCGGGCGATCCGGTCGACGGGGGCGGATGGTAGCCGATTTCCCGCCG
>CAZSYS010000250.1:0-6903 GCA_964611365.1 uncultured Planctomycetales bacterium | reverse complement strand
CTGCACGGTCTACGATCTGATCACCGCGGCCACCGAGATCACCACCCATCATGCCGACAAGCTGTCCGAGCCGCTCCGCCTGCATGCGTGGGTCGGCGGCACGCTGGCCGACGAGTACGACCTCGAGGGCAGCCTGGAGCCGTCAGGCACTCCCGAGCCGCCGCCGTTTTTCTTCAACTGACCCGCGAAGCTTCCCGGCCGTCTCCGGCGGTGAACCGATCCCCGGCGGCCGACACGACCCGGACCCTGAAGCCATGGAATACGAATCCCGCGACTATCAGAACCGCGTCGTCGACCAGGTGATCCGCCACTTCGAGGCCGGCGATCGCACGGTGATGATCGAGAGCCCCACCGGCAGCGGCAAGACGATCATGGCCATGCGGGTGCTCAAGCACTTCGAGGACGGCCACGGACTGCGGAGCAACTGGGTGGCCATGCGCCGCAACCTGCTGCGCCAGGCCGCCGAGACCAACGCCCGCTTCTTCGGCCTGCGCCGGCTGAACCTGGTGAGCATGTTCGACGCCTCGCCCCCGCCGGCGGACATCACCGTGGTCGACGAAGCCCAGCACGACGCCACCGCCTCCTGCGTGCACATCCACGAGGCCGCCGGCGCGCGTTTCATTCTCGGCACCACGGCCACGCCCTACCGCACCGACCGGCTCAAGCTGGCCTTCAGGCGGGTGGTCCGCGACGCGGGGCTGCACCGCCTGATCCAGGACGGCTGGCTCTGCCCCTACCGCCACTGGTCGATCGAGGCATGGACGCCGCAGGTCGTGGCGGACGTGTACCTGCGCGAGCGGGAGCGGTGGGGCAAGAGCGTGGTCTTTTTTGCCACCCTGGCCGAGTGCGACAGGTTTGCGGGCCTGCTGGCCGAAGCCGGCGTGCATTGCGAGGTGGTTCACGCCGGGACCGACCGCGAGCGTCAGCTCGACGCCTTCGACGCCGGCCGCTTCGACGTGGTGGCCAACGTCGCCATCCTGCACGAAGGCTTCGACTGCCCCGATCTCCGGACGGTGTTCGTGCGTGACGCCTCGCGGCTCCCGACGGTCCAGATGGCCGGGCGGGGCTTTCGCCGCCACCCGGGCAAGCCGTACTGCAACATCGTCCAGAGCGGCCGGACGCCCTGGCCGTTCACCCGCACCGCGGCGGCGCAGCAGTCCTTCGTCCTGCGCGACGGCCGCTGGCTGTCGCTGGGCGGCACAGATGCAGTCGACCGTGTCAGCCGGGAGATGGCCCGGCGGCTGGCCGACGTGCGGGTGGAGCTGCCGGATCTTCTGCAGCGAAAACGCTCCGGCCGCCCCGCGGGGCCCGCCGGCGGAGGGCCGTTCCGTCCGCGACGCTGGCCGGCAGGGGGGCTGGACCTGGGGAGTTACTGACCCACGGGGAGCGGGCCTCAGCGTTTGTCGGTCCAGTAGTCCTCGGCCCACTTGATCAGAGCCTTGGCCAGGCCTTCGGCCTTGCTTTCCGGGCCCAGTCCGACGGTCTTTCCGGTGCGGCCGACGGCGTTGCCCTCGGCGATGACCGATCCGGACTCCTTGTCGAGGAGCCGCACGCGGGCGATGACCTGCTCGAGCGGCCCGAAGACGTTGTCTTCGGTGTCGGCCTTCTCGTAGTGGATGATGGTCACGTCGAAGACCAGGGTCTTGCCGGTTCCGGCCCTGGCGAGCCTGGAGTCGCGGAGTTCCTCGGCGAACTCGCGGGGGAACTCGCGGAGGAATTCGGCCGGCACGTGGCGGGGGACCTCGTTGCGGACCTGGCCGAGTTCGAACCGGCCGTACCCGGCCAGCGCCTTGGTGCTGCGGCTGGGGGCGGCGGGCTTCTCCTCGAAGTAGGCGCCTTTGGGCCCCATCGCGCCTTCGGCCCCTTCCCCGATCATCCTTCCCAGGCATCCGCTGCAGCCCAGCAGGATGCCGGCCAGGACCACGATGCCGGCGAGGTGCAACCATCGCATGGTCAGGTCTCCACAGATTCAGGCCTCCGGTCGGCACCCTGCGTGCCGCGACCGCCGCCGGCGAGTCTAGCGCAACTGCCGGTCTCCGGCAAGCCTGCGGGGTCTCCGGCAGGCAGCCGGGCGGGGGCGTGCGGGGGCCGCGCCGGGCTTGCGGGCGGTCCGGCGGGCTCACAGGAACGGCAGGCCGATGAAGAAACTGAAGATCCGGGTGTCGTCCTCGCCGTCCTTGGCCACCGGCAGGGCCAGGTCGAACTCCATGGGCACGGTGCCGAAGATGTCGAGGGTCAGCCGGATGCCGGCCCCGACCGCCGCCCGCCAGGAGCTGATGCCGAGGTTCTGCTCGACGGTGCCCATGTCGGCGAAGAACACCCCGCGGATGACCTTGTCGTAGATCGGGAAGGTGTACTCGGCGCCGGTCAGGAGCATGAAATCGCCGCCGATGCGGTTGCGCCGCAGGCCGTCGCGGGGGCTGATGCCGCGGTAGTCGAAGCCGCGGAACGAGCCGATGCCGCCGGCGTAGAAGCGCTCGAACACCGGCGTGTCGCCGAACATCTGCCCGCAGGTGGCGTGCCAGGAGACGACGCTGCGGCGGTCTTGTTCGTCGATGGCCACGGTCCAGTGCTGGACGTAGCGGACCATCGCCTCGGTGAAGAAGTAGTCGCCGCCCATCATCCCGAACTGCTCGACGCTGGTGACCAGGCGGTGGCCCTCGGTCGGGTTGAAGCGGCTGTCGGTGGTGTCGTGGGCCAGGGAGAGCTTGATGCTGGAGAGGTAGTGGCCGCCCTCGGCGTCGCGGATGTCTTTGGCGGCGAAGCTCTCCCGGTCGGCGACCCGCACGAACTCGTTGCGGAAGGCGATCTCGCCGATCCAGTCCTTCAGGAAGCCCTTCTCGAACTTGTGGTCGAAGCTGAAGGTGAAGCCCGCCCGTTCCTCGTCGTAGCCGTCGCGTCCGCGCTCAAACAGGTACAGGCTGGTGTTGAAGCCGATCGGCCGGTCGTTGAGGTACGGCTCGCGGAAGTCGATCCGGAAGCGGGTGAACTCGGTCCCGGGCTCCAGCTGCAGCCGCATGGTCTGCCCGGCGCCGCGGAAGGCCCGCCCGCGGAAGAACTCCTCCCAGGTCCGGGGGCGGTCGAGGATGTCGAAGTTGGTGTTCTCCAGCACGATGTTGCCGACCAGTCCGCTGTCGCTGCTGGCCCCGATGCCGGCGATGAACTGGGTGGTCTGCGGATTCTCGGTGACCGTCACCACCGCGTCGCGAACGCCGGGGGCGTTGTCCGGCGGCACCACCGGCTCGATCCGGGCCTCGGTGAACAGTCCGGTGTCCTTGAGCCGCTTCTCGGCCGCCCGGGTCAGGGTGATGTCGTAGGTGTCCTCGGGGAAGAAGCGCAGCTCGCGCCGCACGCACTTCTCCTGGGTCTTGAGGTTGCCGTTGACCTCGATCCAGCCGAATTGAAACGGCTCGCCCTCGCGGATGCGGATGGTCACCACCACCTTCTCGGGCTCGGTCGAGTAGACCCATCCCGAGGCCACCTGGGCCTCGATGTAGCCCCGGGAGCCGTACAGCGTCTCGATGGCCTTGACGTCGGTGTTGAGCTGGGCGGCCAGCAGGGGGTCGCCGACCTTCAGCCGCATGGCCGCCAGCAGCTCCTCCTCGCCGACCACCTCGTGGCCCTCGAACCGGATCTGTTCCACCGTGTAGCGCACGCCCTCGTTGATCCGGAAGACGATGTCCAGCTCCTCGCGGGCCACGTCGCGGAATTCGGGCACCCAGCTCACCTCGGCGTCCAGGAAGCCGCGGTCGCGGTAGTACGTCTGCAGGGTGGCCGCGTCCCGCGCGACCTTGTCGGGATCGTAGTCGCCGGTGCGGAAGATCCAGATGTAGGTCTTGGTCTCGATCGCGTTTTCCAGCTCCGTCGGGTCGAAGGCGTAGCCGCCCTCGAAGCGGATCCCCCGCACCCGGACCCGCTGGTTCTCGATGATGGTGTAGACCACCTGCCGCTCGGTCCGGGCCCGCTCCTCGTCCACCGTGACCTCGGCGAACGCGTAGCCCTTCTCGCGGTAGAGCCGCTCGATGGCCTCACGGCCCTGGCGGATCTCGAACAGGTCCAGCGGATCGCCGGCCGCGAAGGTCAGGGCCTCCAGCAGCTTTTTCTCCTTGATCTTCACGTTGCCGGCGAAAGAGACCGACTCGACCTCGGGCTTCTCCACCAGGCTGAAGGTCACGACCAGGCCCGCGGGCGTCTCGGAGGGCTGGACCCGGACGTCCAGAAACC
Source organism: uncultured Planctomycetales bacterium (assembly GCA_964611365.1). Taxonomy (GTDB): domain Bacteria; phylum Planctomycetota; class Phycisphaerae; order UBA1845; family PWPN01; genus CALLOB01. The sequence goes on along the minus strand of CAZSYS010000250.1, from coordinate 2,679 downwards.
GCGCGGTCCGCAGCAGCGTGCCGATATCCCGCTGGATCTGCTCCTGGGAGAAGGTCTGCCCCACGCGGGTGCGGATCTGGTTGCGCACGTAGGCCTCATCGATCCGCTCCAGGCCGACCACCCGCAACTCGGTGATCGGCCGGCCGTCGAAGGGCGACACCGGGCCGGCCGGCAGGGTCGTCGGGGCGGGATCCTGGGCCCGTGCCGGCAGCCGGGCCATCGCCGCCAGAGCGACCACGGCTGCGGCCAACCAGGTTCGGGTGCAGCGGACGTGAGGAATCGCTTTCATGGAGCGTCCCGAAACAAGGTTCGCCGGGATCCGCCGGGGCAGGGCCCGCACGAGGCCGCGCCGGCACATCGGCGCGTATCATAGCCCCCGGCCGCAACCCTGCAAGGCGGGCAGGGGCCCCGCGAATCGCGCCCGCGGCGATCCCCCGTCCGGTGACGGGTTGCAGTCCATGCGCCGATCGCAACAATGTCGCCCGGCATGTGCGGCATCGCCGGGATCATCGATTTCGCCGGACGACCGATCGGCGAGGACCTGCTGGAGGCCATGGCCCGGTCTTTGCGTCACCGCGGACCGGATGACGCGGGCATCTGGCGCCACCAGGAAGACGGCTTCTCGGCCGGCCTGGCCCACGCCCGTCTGGCGGTCATCGACCCTACGCCGCAGGGCCACCAGCCGATGCTCGACCGCACCGGCCGGTGGGCGATCACCTACAACGGGGAGCTCTACAACTACCGCGCTCTGGCCGCACGCCTGCCGCAGCCTCTGCGCACGGCCTGTGATACCGAAGTCGCGCTGGAGGCCTGCGCGGCCTGGGGTGCGTCGGCGCTGGCCGCCTTCGACGGTATGTGGGCGATGGCGGTGGTCAACCCGTACGACCGCCGGGGTCACCTCTCGCGCGATCCCATGGGCATCAAGCCCTTGTTCTATGCCTTTCACGACCGGCGGCTGGTCTTCGGCAGCGAGCTGGCGGCCCTGCGTCAGGTTGCGGACCTGCCGTGGGACATCGACGAGCAGGCCCTGGCCTGCTACCTCCGGCTGGGCTGGATTCCCCACCCCCTGACGATTTACCGTCAGGTCCGCAAGCTGGCCCCCGGGCATCTGTTGACCTTCGACGCGGCCGGTCCGGCGGAACCGACCCGTTTTTTCCGGCTTCCCGAACCGGCCGACCCGCCGCCGGCGTACCTGGATGCCTGCGAGCTCGTGCGCTCGGCCGTCGAACGCGCGGTGGAGAGCCAGCGGGTGGCCGACGTACCGCTGGGCGCGTTTCTTTCCGGGGGGCTGGACTCCTCGGTGGTGGTCGCCTGTCTGGCCCGGGCCTGCGGCCGGCCGGTGAGGACCTTCAGCATCGGCTACCCGGAGCACGACCGGTACGACGAGACCGGCTACGCCCGCATGGTCGCCCGGCACCTGGGCACCGAGCATCAGGAGATCCGGCTGAGCTTCGGGGACGTCCTGGCGGCCGTGGAACCGACGCTCGATCGGCTGGGGGAGCCCTTCGGGGACAGCTCCATCCTGCCGACGGCCCTGGTCAGCCGCCACACCCGCGCCGCGGTCACGGTGGCCCTGAGCGGTGACGGGGGGGACGAACTTTTTGGAGGCTATTGGAAGTACGCGGGCCATGCCTGGCTGCAGCGCTACCGCCGGCTGCCGGCGGCTGTACGCAAGGGTTTCCTGGAACCCCTCCTCAGGCGGCTCCCGGACGCCCGCAGCACGCGGCTGCTGGATCGCGTTCGTCAGGCCCGCAAGCTGATGCTCGGGGATCTGGAGGATCCGCTCGAGAGCCATCTGGCCTGGACGCTGCTGACCTCGGAGGACCAGGCCGCAGGGCTGCTGGGGGCCCAGGCCGCCAGGCTGTCCGGGCAGGCCGTGCGTGCGATGTACCGCGAGGCGCCGGCCGGATGGGGCCGGAGGGGACCGGCCGGTGCGCTGGAGGCGATTCTGCTGGCCGACCTGGCCGTGGGTCTGCCGGCCGATATGCTCCACAAGGTGGATGCCGCAAGCATGGCCCACAGCCTGGAGGTGCGGGTGCCGCTGCTGCAGCGCGACCTGGTCGGCCTGGTGACGGGTCTGCCGATCGACTACAGGATTCGGGGCGTGCTGGGCAAACGCATTCTGCGCGATGCCTTCGCCGACGTGCTGCCCGGGCCGGTGCGGTTCCGCCCGAAGATGGGTTTTGAGGTGCCGGTGGGGGAGTTCCTGCGGAGCGAGCTGGCGGACATGTACCGCGATCTGGTCAACCGCCCGGCGCTGGAAGACCTGGGCCTGTGCCCGGAGGCGGCGCAGGGGCTCTTCGAGGAACACCTCTCCCGCCGCCGGGACCACTCCGGCCTGCTGTGGTCGCTGCTGGTCCTGGCCCGGTGGAAACGCGTTCACCGGCATGCCGGGGGCGTCAGCCCCTCGAAAGTGTGAGCCCCTGGAATGCGCGGGCCCCACGAATCGTGCGCTGCCACGCCGATCAAGCCCCGAAGGAGCGACAGCCTGTCCGGGTGGCGAACCGGCTCGGGCACGACCAGCGACTACGCCACACCGCCCTCGGCGGCCGGCAGCGGGGCAGCACGGAACTGCCGGTGTCCAAGCCGCGGACCCAGGCGCCCGGCCGGCACGGAGGCCGGCCGCTTCTATGATCGCCGGGCAGTTTTCCATGAATGAGGGTGCGCTGTGCCGGGAGG
>CAZSYS010000249.1:0-6911 GCA_964611365.1 uncultured Planctomycetales bacterium | reverse complement strand
CCTGCCGTTCGCGGTCTCGCCGGTGATCGCCGGGCTGGTGTTCGTGCTGCTGTTCGGGCTGCACGGCTGGTTCGGCCCGTGGCTGGACGCGCGCGGCGTGCAGGTGCTGTTCGCCGTGCCGGGGATCGTGCTGGCCACGGTGTTCGTGACCGTGCCGTTCGTGGCCCGCGAGCTGATTCCGCTGATGGAGGCTCAGGGGCAGGAGGAAGAGGAGGCGGCGCTGCTGCTGGGGGCCTCGGGCTGGCAGACCTTCCGGCGGGTGACGCTGCCGAACGTGAAGTGGGGGCTGCTGTACGGCGTGATCCTGTGCAATGCCCGGGCGATGGGCGAGTTCGGAGCGGTCTCGGTGGTCTCGGGGCACATCCGCGGCCTGACCAACACGCTGCCCCTGCACGTGGAGGTGCTGTACAACGAGTACGACTTCGTCGGGGCCTTCGCCGCGGCGTCGCTGCTGACGCTGCTGGCCCTGCTGACCCTGGTCGCCAAGAGCGTGGTGGAGGCCCGGGCGCGGGCCGCGATCCGCGCCGCCGGCACGGTCCGGGAGGCGGACGGTTGAGCATCGAAGTGCGTCACATCACCAAGACCTACGGATCCTTCACCGCCCTGCGGGACGTGAGCCTCCACGTGCGCGGCGGCGAGCTGATGGGGCTCCTGGGACCGTCGGGCTCCGGCAAGACCACGCTGCTGCGGATCATCGCCGGGCTGGAGGAGCCCGACCCAGGCGGCGGAACGATCCTGTTCCACGACGAGGACGTGGCCGGCCGCGGGGTGGGCCAGCGGCGGGTGGGGTTCGTGTTCCAGCACTACGCCCTCTTCCGGCACATGACCGTGTTCGAGAACGTCGCCTTCGGGCGGCGCGTCCGGCCCCGCGACCGGCGGCCCGGCCGGTCGGAGATCCGCGACCGGGTGCACGCCCTGCTGGCCCTGGTGCAGATCGACTGGCTGGCCGATCGCTACCCCTCGCAGCTGTCCGGCGGTCAGCGTCAGCGGGTCGCGCTGGCCCGGGCCCTGGCGGTGGAGCCGCGGGTGCTGCTGCTGGATGAGCCGTTCGGGGCCCTGGACGCGCGGGTGCGCCAGGAGCTGCGGCGCTGGCTGCGGCGGCTTCACGACGAGATCCATCTGACCAGCGTGTTCGTGACCCACGACCAGGAGGAGGCCCTGGAGGTCAGCGACCGCATCGTGGTGATGAATGCCGGCCGCATCGAGCAGGTCGGCACGCCCGAGGAGGTCTTCCACCACCCGGCCGGCGAGTTCGTCATGCACTTTCTGGGCAACGTCAACGTCTTCCAGGGGCGGGCTCAGGACGGCCGGGCCTTCTTCGGCCCGATCGAGCTGCCGGCCGACAGCCCCTACCGGGGTGCCGCCGGACAGGGCAAGGCCTTCGTCCGGCCCCACGAGCTGGAGGTCGAACTGCATCCGGCCGGACCGGAATCCTTTCCGGCCGTCGTCGCCCACATCCACGCCGCCGGTCCCCAGGTGCGGCTGGAGCTGCAGACGCCGGCCGGCGAAAGCGTCCAGGCCGAACTGCCCCACGCACGCTACCGGGAGCTGGGGCTCACCCGCGGCAGCCGGGTGTACCTGCAGCCTAAGACCATCAAGGTGTTCGTCGACGACTACGTGATCTGACCGCCCCGACCGCCGGACGGCGGTCGTCGCCCCGTGCTCCCCGGCCGGCCCGCGCGGGGTCGGCCACACGACGCCCGTCGGCCGGTAGCGGCGGAACCGGCGGGCCGGGGCCTTGATTTGCCCCCCCGGCGGCGTTATTCTGCACGGTTCGCGGGTCGCAGGCCCGACGGACCGCCGGCGGCAGGCCCGGGGCCGGGCGTCGACGGCACCCGTGGACCGGGAGAAGACGCCATGACCTCCAGGCTGGACCCCGACCTGATGGCGATTCTGGTCTGCCCGGAGACCCACGCCCGGCTGGTGCAGGTGGGTGACTGGCTGTACAGCACCGACCCCACGAGCCGGCGGCGCTACCCGATCCGCGACGGCATCCCGATCATGCTCATCGAGGATTCCGAGCAGGTCGATCCGCAGGAGTTCGAACGGGCGATGAAGCAGGCTCAGGAGAACGCATCCGATGGCATCTGACTCTTCCAGGAAGGCAGGACGGGCACAGAAGGGCAAAAGGCGCTTTCCCGAGCGCGGCGGGAAGGACTGGAAGGGCCCGATCGTCGACTACAAGGAAGTCGATCTGCTGCGCAAGCTCCTGACGGCCAGCAGCAAGATGATGTCCCGCAAGCGGGCGGGCACCAACGCCCGCGAGCAGCGCGACGTGGCCCGGGCGATCAAGCGGGCCCGGTTCATGGCCCTGCTGCCCTATAAGGGTACCTGAGGCGGGGCTTCCCGGCGCCCGCCGGCCGCAACGCGCCGGGACCGGGTCCGACGGGGGGACGATGCATCCACCGACATTCCTGGGCGGGCACCACGGGAGGCCGGCCGGCGGCTTGGAAGCATCCGCCGGCCGGAGATGCACGCGCCGGCAGGTCATGCGCGGACTGGCGCTGCTGGCCGCCGGGGCGGGCCGGGCACGGGCGGTCACGACCACCTCCGCTCCCGCCCCGGGGCGCCCCGAGGTGGTCGATCGCACCACGGCCGGCACCGAGGTCTGGCGGATCACCACCGAAGACCACCTGCAGACCAACATCTACTGCGAGCTGCCCTACTGCTCCCGCGACGGCCGCCTCTTCGTCTACGAGCGGACCGACCCAAAACGCCGCAGGACCAACCCCACGCAGTTCATCGTGGTCGAGACCGGAACCTGGAAGCAGCACCTGCTGGACGAGGGCCGCCGCACGACGGGCTGTTTCGTGAGCCGCCAGGGCGTGTTCTTCTACCTGAAGCGGACCGCCGGCCGGGCCGTCGACCTGATGCGCGCCGACCTGAGCATCGGCCGGCCCGAGGCGGTGTACCGTTTCCGCCGGGACCTGGTCGGCGGAAGCCTCGGATCGCTCTCGGCCGACGGCCGGTACTTCGTCTTCGGTCAGCGCCTGGACGAATCGTTCAGCCGGTTCGGGCTGGTGCTGGTCGACCTGGTCGCGCAGACCGAAACGGTCATCGACGAGGATCCCTTCAACTACAACCCCCACCCGCAGTTTGATCCCGCTTCGGCCGGCCGCCTGCTGGTCCAGCACAACCGCGGCAGCCGGTTCCGGCCGGACGGCTCGCGGGAGCGGGCCTTCGACGATCAGGGGGCGACGCTGTATCTGCTGTCCGTGCCGCAGGCGGTCCGCAGCCCGCTGCCGGTCGGCGCGCCGCACACCACGTTCATCACCGGTCACCAGGCCTGGGTGGCCGACACCGGCGAAATCCTGCTGTCGGTGGTCGCCGAGGGCGACTTCGCGCCCGAAAAAGGCAACCTGCTGGCGGTGAGACCCGGCGGGACGCCGCGCGTCGCCGCCCGGGGCTGCCGCTTCAATCATGTCCATGTTTCACGCTGCGGCCGGTTTTTCTGCTGCGACGACTGGGAGGAATCGTGCCGGCTGGTGCTGGGCTCGATCCGCACCGGCCGCACGGAGGTGCTGTGCGCCTCGGGGGCTTCGCGGTCCGGAGGGCCGCACACCCATCCCCACGCCTACCTGACCGGCGACCTGAACTGGGTGATCTTCAATTCCGACCGCGGCGGCACGCCGCACATCCACGCGGCCGCCGTGCCGCCCGGGCTGCTGGAGCAGCTGGATCGGGCCTGAACCGGCCGGTCGGCGGGCGGCTCACCAGTCCCGCGCCGGATGCGGGCGGATCGCCGGTCCGGCCCCGGATACCATGAGGAGTGCTCAGGCCACTGCCCGGCGAAGAGTCTGGATCAGGCCTTCCAGCGTCCGATCCAGCTCGGGGTCCTGGTCCCGCCGGGCCTGGATGGTCTGAATGGCGTGCAGCACCGTGGTGTGGTCGCGCCGGCCGAAGTAGCCGCCGATCTCGTCGAGGCTCAGCGGCGTCAGCTGCCGGGCGAGGTACATGCACACCTGCCGGGGGAAAGCCACCGACCGGTTGCGCCGCTTGCCCTGCAGATCGGTCATCCGCACCGCGAACTGCTCGGTGGCCAGTCTCATGATCTCGGTGATGCCCACGGGCCTGACCGCCGGGGCGACGTGGTCGGCCAGGGCCTCCTGGGCCAGGGCGAGCGTGATCGCGCTGCCGTACTGCTGGCTGTAGGCCGCCACCTTGGTCAGGGCGCCCTCCAGCTCGCGGGTGTTGCCCGCCACCGTCGCGGCGATGAAGCGGTTGACCTCCTCGGGCAGCTCCAGGCAGCGCAGCCTGGACTTCTTGCGGAGAATCGCCATCCGGGTTTCCAGGCACGGCGGGTCGATCCGGGCCACCAGCCCCCAGCTGAAGCGGCTGACCAGCCGGTCCTCGAGGCTGGGAATGCCCGCGGGGGCCTCGTCGGCCGAGAGAATGATCTGCCGCTGGGCCTGGAAGAGGGTGTTGAAGGTGTGGAAGAACTCCTCCCGCGATCGCTCGACGGTGGCCAGAAACTGGATGTCGTCGATCACCAGCACGTCCACGTGCCGGTAGCGGTAGCGGAACTGGTTCAGGGCTCCCTTCTCGATGGCCTCGATGAAGTGGTTGGTGAAGGTCTCGCAGGACAGATACTGGATCCGGGCGTCCGGGTGCCCCTCCAGGATCGCCTGGCAGGTCGCCTGCAGCAGGTGAGTCTTGCCCAGTCCCACCGACCCGTGGATGAACAGCGGGTTGTAGGTCTGGCCGGGGTTCTGCCCGACGGCCACGCAGGCCGCGTGCGCCAGGCGGTTGCAGGGCCCGGTGACGAAGTTGTCGAACGTGTAGTCCTTGTTGAGCCGCAGGCTGTCGCCTTCCAGCTCGAAGGTGGGCACGCAGTCGATCGCCGGCGCCGGAGCCTCCGGCGGGGCCGCGAAAGACACCGTCAGCAGCCGCCCGGTCACCTTCTGCGCCGCCGCGGAGAAGGCCGCCTGGCAGTGCTGGGTGAGATACTGGTGGTGGGCCGCGGTCTCGGCCCGCACGGTGATGACCCCGTGCTGCATCTCGGTCGGGGTGAGTCGGGCAAACCAGGGGCGAAACAGCTCGGGATGGTCGCTGCGCAGCGCGGCAACCAGATCGCTCCAGCAGCGGTCGCTGAAAGTAGCCATGTCCGTGTCGTGCAGATGCAGGAGCGGGCGAACCGTCCAACGCTCCGCGAGAGCCGCGGAGGAACCTGCGGTGCGTGTCCGGCGTGCCGGGTCTGCTCCTGCACGCTCAACGCGCACATCCTTCGCGGGGGAGCCGGTTTCTCGAACAGGCCGCGCGCCCGTCGTACGGCCTGATGCCCGTCGGCGGGCATCGGCGGCGGACTCACGCCGGGATGGGTGGCGCCGCCGCCACCGCAGCCTCCGACGGACGGCCGTGATTGTAATGACCGACGGCCGGAATGCCAGCCACAAAATGTTGGGGCTCAACCCGCCGCGGACCGCCGAGGCCTGGTGGTTGTCGCCGGCGGCCCGCGAGGTATCATGTCCGACATGAAGGCCCGCCTAAAGACGCCTCCGGCCCCACTCTCCACGGCCAGGTCTCAGGCCGCCTTCGAGGCCGCGCGGCGCGTGCTGGCCGGTGGGGTGAATTCACCCGTGCGGGCCTTCAAGGCCGTCGGCGGCACGCCGGTGTTCATCGCCCGCGCGGCCGGCGCGACGGTGACGGATCTCGACGGCAACATCTATATCGACTACGTGGGCGCCTGGGGGCCGATGATCCTCGGCCACGCCGACAAGCGGGTCGAGGCCGCCGCGGGCAAGACCCTGCAGCGCGGCTGGTCGTCCGGCATTCCGACGGAAATCGAGACCCGCCTGGCCGAGCGGATCGTGGCGGACATTCCCTCGATCGAACTCATCCGCTTCGTGAACTCGGGCACCGAGGCGGCGATGAGCGCCGTGCGGCTGGCCAGGGGATTCACCGGACGCGAGCTGATCGTCAAGGTCGAGGGCTGCTATCACGGCCACGTCGACGCCCTGCTGGTCCGGGCCGGGTCCGGCGCGGCCACCTTCGGCACGCCCTCCTCGGCCGGGGTGCCCGCCGGCGTGACCGCTTCGACGCTGGTGGTGCCGTTCAACGACCTGTCCGCCGCGGCGGCGGTGTTCGACCGGCACGGCCCGCGCATCGCCGCCTTCCTGGTCGAGCCGGTTGCGGGGAACATGGGCTGCGTGCCGCCGGCGGAGGGCTACCTGCAGGGGTTGCGGGAGCTGTGCGACCGCCACGGCGCCCTGCTGGTGTTCGACGAGGTCATGACCGGCTACCGGCTGGGGCTCGGCGGAGCCCAGGAGCGGTACGGCGTCCGGCCGGACATCACCTGCCTGGGCAAGATCATCGGCGGAGGGTTCCCGGTCGGGGCCTACGGCGCCCGGGCCGAAATCATGAGCTGCCTGAGCCCCGAGGGACCGGTGTACCAGGCCGGAACGCTGGCCGGCAGCCCGCTGGCCATGGCCGCCGGACTGGCCACGGTCGAGGCCCTGCACGAACCCGGGGTCTACGAACGGCTGGAGGCCGCCGGCGCCCGCCTCGCCGCCGGCCTGCAGGAAGCCGCCGCCGGCACCGGCGCGGCGGTCTTTCTCACCCGGGTCGGCAGCATGCTGGGGCTGTTCTTCCAGCCCGGCCCGGTGACCGACTGGACCTCCGCCGCCCGCAGCGACACCCGGGCCTACGCCCGCTTCTTCCACGCCATGCTCGAAAGAGGCATATATCTGGCACCTTCTCAGTTCGAGACGCTCTTCGTCTCACTGGCCCACACCGACGAGCAGATCGACCGGACGATCGAGGCCGCCCGCGAGGCGCTGGCCGGCCCCTAGCCGTCCGACGGATGCCCGGGCGCCGGCGCGGGGCGCACCGGGCCGAACCACCGCCCGCGCGGGAGAAAGGGATTGCGCCAAGCAACCTGCGAAAGGAGGATGTGGATGAGCTGAAGCACTGAA
>CAZSYS010000248.1:0-6917 GCA_964611365.1 uncultured Planctomycetales bacterium | reverse complement strand
AACGACGGCCGGGCCCCGCCCGCCCCCGGCCCGGCCGGATGCATCCCCCGGGCCCCGGATCGGGTATGCTGGAATGGCCCGGCCCCGGGGATCGCCATGCGGCGGATCGGCCGGCGGAGGCGGGCACGGGGAGGTGGCAAGGCATGCCGACGGATCGACCCGCCGGGGCGCGTGTGCTCCTGCTGGGCCTGGTGCTGGCCGCGACCGGCGCCGGCTGCGCGAACCCGGAGCTCGAAAAACGCTACGCGCGGCGCGGCGAGAACCTGCGCGCCACCCGTGACATGCTCGCGGAACTCGAGGACCGCCGGCCCGAGCGGATGCGCGATATGGTCGCGATCCTGCAGGACCTCCACCGCGACGACATCGACAACCACAAGCGGAACCGGGAGCAGGTCGTGCCCGGCTGGTCGCGGGCCGAGGTTACGCGCTGGGAGGAGCGACGTCCGGTCATCCGGGAAGGCGCCGCCGAGCTCTTCGGCGGTCAGCCGGACAACATCGGGCGAACGCTTCCGCTGGTGCTCGACTGACCGCCGCCGGGGCCTGCCCGGCCGCGGACCCGTCCGCCGGCCGGGGTGCCGGCGTGCCCCCGAACCGCGCCCCGCGACCGCGCCGCCGCGCCGGGAGATCTGGCCATGATCCAATGCCGTGACTGCGAGTACTTCGTCCGCGGACCGGGCGGCGAGGTCGGCTTCCGCTGCGACCCCTTCGCCACCGTCAAGGAGCCCGAGTGCCTGGTCAAGTGGCAGCTGCTCAAGCTGGAGATGATGGTCCGCTCCTACCAGGCCACCGTGGAGATGTACCGCCGGCTGGCGCCCCTGCAGGAGAAGATGTTCCGGCACATGGAGCGCGAGATCGACGAGGCCGATCAGGCTGATTCCTGGAAGTACGAGGATGCCGACGACGAGGGGATCCCGCCGGAGGAGGACCCGCCCCGTCCCGGGCGATGAGCGGAGCTTCGGCCTCGACCGGCGCAACGATCAGGGGCACCGGAAAACCCCGTCGGTTCCGGTGCCCCCGACTCTGTTCAGCCCATCCGACCTGTTCAGCCCATCCGACCGCGGCCCTGCCCCGTCAGGGGATCAGCACCACGTCGGTGTTCCACCCCGGCGCCGGACGCATCAGGCCGTACAGGTGCGAGTCCGTTCCGCTGTTGGGCGGGGCCATGTCGCAGGGAGTGAAGGTGGTATCGGTCGCCGTCGCCTTGCAGGGCACAAAGCTGGGACTCCCCGCGGCGTAGGCCCAGCTCGACCAGATCGAATCCTCGTCCACGCCGGCCTTGGGCGTCTGGGCCCACTTGGCGTGGCCGTCCAGGTAGGCCACGTTCTGGCCCGCCTGGCTGTGGTTGCGCGAATTGGCCGACTTGCCGCCGCGGAGCTCGTTGACGTAGTCCTGGGGCTCGCTGACGGTGTTGCCGCCGGAACCGAGCCCCGGAACGGTGCGCGTCTTGGTCATGCCCATGTAGGGCGGCTGCGAGAAGCCCATCACCGGCTTGCCGTTGTTGAAGTTGTAGGTGAAGATCCCGTCCAGCACCGGCACCGTCCCGCCGGCCGGAAGGGTGACGTTGGTGGAGGTGACGCTGGCGACGTAGTTGCTGTACGGGTTGCGGTCGGCCCCGATGGGCTTGCCGGGATCCTGGGTGTTCATCAGCTTCTGGCCGATGATGGCCCCCTGAGCCAGGCCCGGGAAGACCGTGTTGCCGCTGAAGTTGGTGTACTGCATGTTCATGGCGAACGAGTAGCTCCACTCGGTCATCTCGGCTGCGCCGGTGGAAACGGTCCCCTCGCCGGCCTCGGTCAGGCCGCCGTTGAAGTCGTAGCGGTCGTAGGGAACGCCCCCGCTGCTGTACACCTGGACCTGCGGGCCGTCCGGCCGGTGCCTCAGCGTCTTGCTGCTCGGGCAGATCAGCTGCTTGGGCTGGAGGTACGACTTCGAGCCGCCGCGCAGCAGCTTGTACCAGCCGCGCGTGTTGCTCGACGGGATCGTGCCCGACCGGGTGCCGGGGATGGCGGTTCCGGAGAACTGGTCCTTGTGCAGAGCGTTGTAACCGACCCGAATCCCCGAGACCACCGCCTTGGGATTGCGCCCGAGGTTGCCGCTGGGCGGCTCGGCCGTCGGCAGCACCCCGGCATTGCCCTCGGCGTAGATCAGCGACGCCCGGGCAAACGCCCCCATGTTGGCGGCGCAGGCCGTGCGGCGGGACAACTCCCGGGCCTTGGAAAGCGAGGGCAGCAGGATGCTGATCAGCAGGGCGATGATCGCCACCACCACCAGCAGTTCGATCAGCGTGAAACCCGTCGACCTTCTCGCACCACGACGTCCGCGTGCCATGGTCGCACACCTCCCTGCCGGCACGGCGGGCCGGCTCACCCGAACCATCCGATTCGCTGCACTCTCGCGGCCGGCCTGGGCCGGCGCGACCGACGAGGGCTGAAACCGAAACCTCGATTTCAGCCCCACTGAACCACCATCCCCCCGGGTCACTCTCTGCCCAGACACTTACATGATTCGTGCCGCGCCACACAAACCGGCTGGAGACCCTCCAGGCGCATCCGACACCTACAGCCGGCTGGCAGGATGGTGGATTTGAACCAGCCGGTGGTTGAAAACAACCAGGCGGGCCCCCGCGGCAGACAACCCCCCGGCCGTGGGGCTTCAGGAGCCCTCCTGACCCCTGTCGGCCTCGCCCTCGAGCTTACCCAGGCGATACCGCAAGGCCTCCCGACTGATCGACAGCATCCGCGCGGCGGCCGAGACATTGCCCCCGGTGCGCCGCATCGCGGCCTCGATCAGCTCCCGCTCGACGGCCTCCAGATCGATCGCCTGCCCCTGCTCGAGTCGCCGGTGGGCCCTCCGCACCGGATCGACCGGCTCCAGGCTCAGCGCGTCGGCCCCGATGGTGTTGCCGGGCACGGCCAGGGCGGCGCTCTCCAGGGCATGCTGCAGCTCGCGCACGTTTCCCGGCCAGTCGCGGGCCAGCAGGGCCTGGCGGGCATCCTCGGTCAGGTGCAGGCCGGGGATTCCGTATTTGGCGGCCAGCCGGGCGCAGAAGTGGTCGGCCAGCAGCAGCACATCCTCGCCGCGCTCGCGCAGCGGCGGCAGACGGATGGCCACCACCTTGAGCCGGTAGTACAGGTCCTGCCTGAACCGACCCTGGGCGACCATGGCTTGAAGGTCACGGTTGGTGGCCGCAATCAGGCAGAGGTTGAAGGGTCGGACCCGCGTGTCGCCCACGCGCCGCAGCGTCCGCGTCTCCAGGGCCCGCAGCAGCTTGGGCTGCAGGGCCGGCGGCAACTCGCCGATCTCGTCCAGAAACAGCGTGCCTCCGTCGGCGGTCTCGATCAGCCCGGGCTTGTCGGTCGTGGCGCCGCTGAACGCCCCCCGCTGGTGTCCGAACAGCTCGGACTCGAAAAGCTCCGCCGGAATGGCGCTGCAGTTGACCGGCACGAACGGCCCGTTGCGAAACGGCAGCGAGGCATGAATGCAGGTCGCCAGCAGGTCTTTTCCCGTCCCGGTCTCGCCGGTCAGCAGCAGCGCGGGCAGCTCCGCGGCGCCGGCGGCCCGTTCGGCCAGCCGGGCGACCTGCTCGCGAACCGCCGTGATGGCCGGGCACGCGCCGATCAGCTGCACCTGGCGCAGCCGGTCGTCCTGGGCGACGCGGAACTGCTCCAGGCGGCGACGGGCCTGCGAGGCCGACAGGACCCGCTCGACCAGCACCGCCAGCACGTCCAGGTCCACCGGCTTGACCAGAAACTCCGAGGCCCCGCGCTTCATCGCGTCCACCGCCACCTCGACGCTGCCGTAGGCGGTGACCACCACGACCTCGATGTCGGGAGCCTCCTTCTTGAACTCCTCCAGAAGGTCCAGCCCGTTGACTCCCCCCAGCCGCACGTCCAGCACCACCAGGTCCGGCTGCCACGCGCGGATCTCGCCCGGCACCTTCTCGCCCACGTGCACCAGGCGGGTCTGGTGGCCGGCCTCGGCCAGGGCCTCGCCCATGGACCGGGCCAGCGCGACCTCGTCCTCAACGATCAGGATTCTGGGCATGCCCGCTCCGTGACGTCAGCCCCCGGCCGTCTCCGCCGGCGGAAGGGTAATATACACCCTGGCCCCCCCTTCGGCGCGGCGTTCGGCGCCGGCGTCGGCGCCCTGACGTTTCAGGGCCTGCCGGGCCAGCGACAGTCCCAGACCCATGCCCCGCTGCTTGGTCGAGGAGGGGAACTCGAAGATCTGCCCCGGATCCTCCATCGTGAATCCGGGCCCCTCGTCCAGCACCGCGACACACACGCCGCCTGACGCCTCCGGACCGGCCGCCCCGGCCGAGATGATGATCCGCCCGCCCAGGGGCGAGGCCTCGATGGCGTTGACCACCATCGCGATCAGCGCGTGCTCCACCGTGGCCGGGTCGTGCCGGCAGAGCAGCCTGCCTGCGGGAAGCCGCAGTTCCAGCCGCAGTTCCTTGGCCGACAGGTCCGGTTCCACCGCCCGGCAGACGCGCTCGATGGTCGGCCGCACGTCGGCGTCCCGGGTGGGCGAGGACACCGGGCGAACCGCCTCCATCAGCCCGTTGATCCACTGGTTGAGCCGGTCCACGGCGGCGATGATCTCGGCCATCCGGCCTCGCAGGGTCTCGTCCTGGGACCCCTGCCGGGCGGCCAGCTGGGCCGTCGCCCGGATGCTGGCCAGGGGATTCCGCAGATTGTGGGCCAGCTGGGCGGCCAGCTGCCCAATGGTCGTCAGGCGCTCGGATTCGATCAGCTTGCGGCGCAGCTCCCCCAGCGAGCAGCGGGCCCGATCCAGGGCCGTGGCCAGGGCCGCCATCTCCCGCGGGCTGGTCAGCAGCGGCTCGTCCGGGGGGGCGTCGCGGGCCAGAGCCTCCACCTGCCGGTTGAGCCGCTCCATCGGCCACAGCAGCCAGCGCCGCAGCAGCGAGCCGATGATGGTCACGTGCAGCCCGGTCAGCCCGATCACCACCGCCAGCAGGATGCGGGCGCGGATGTCCTGCCGGTCGGCCTGCTCGTTGATCGCGGCCAGCTCCTCCTCCAGAACGCGGGTCAGCGACTCCATCGGCCCGAGCACCAGGTCCACGGCCCGACCCTGCTCCTGCGGGGCCAGCTGCTCCCAGGCGTCGTGCCCGGCATACACGGCCCGCAGGGCCTGCCGCACGCGGTTGCGCACCCGGTCTTCCCCCGGCGTCGAGGGGCTGTCGGCCAGGTAGCGGAACTGCTCGGCCAGCAGGGCCTTGAGGTTGATGTCCGCCGGCCCGGCGGCCTTGAGCTTCTGCACGCTGAGCACCACGTCGTTCCATTCCTGGATCTGCTTGATCATCTGCCGGCCGCGCCACAGTTCGAACATCGCCACGCTGACGGTGGCGAAACTCAGCAGCACCACGATGAGGTAGACCAGCAGCAGCCGACGGCGGAGGGTCATACCCGGATTCTACGGGATGTCGCTGAAGCCACCATCCATCCAACGCCGCCGGCCCAGACAGCCCGCCGGAGCCGGTCCGGCCGGCCCGGACGCTCGCCGGGTCCCGCGGGGCGCGGTTCGGCCGGCACCCAGGTCGCTAGTCCGCTCCCGCGCCGATCCGGGAGACGTTCGGCCCGACGGACCGCCGCCCCGCACGCCGGGTCGATCCGGTCGGCGGGGCCACCCGGAGACTCTGGGTCCCGGGGCACGTCGCGCAGTCCACTGCCGTAAGGAGGTCTGGAATCCCCCCTGTGGGGTGAAAACCACCCCGCCGCGACGACCGGCCACCCCGTCGGGCGTCCAGCCCCCGGGAAACTTGCATCAGCGGCGGGACCGATCTACACTGACGGCCCGTCGGCCAGGCCGCTTGCGCGGGCGGACGCCGCAGAAGATCCAATGAAGTTTGTCCTGATCGATCGGATTACGGAGTTGGTGCCCGGGCAGCGGATCGCCGCCGTGAAGGCCTTGTCGCTGGCGGAGGAGTATCTGGCGGACCACTTTCCGCGCTTCCCGGTCATGCCGGGGGTGCTTATGCTGGAAGCGATGGTTCAGGCCTCGGCCTGGCTGGTTCGCGAAACCGAGGGCTATGCCCACAGTATGATTCTGCTGTCGGAGGCCCGGAACGTCACCTACAAGAGCTTCGTGTCGCCCGGTCGAGTGTTCGAGGTGACCGCCGAGGTCAAGGAACTGGGGCCCTCGGCCAGCCGGTTTGCCGGCACGGGTCGGTGCGGGGATGTCGAGATGGTCAGGGCGCAGTGGTCCCTGCGCCACTTCAACCTCGCTGACGAAGACCCGTCGCGGGCGGAACTGGATCGCCGGCTGCTCGAGGCGGCCAGGCGGCAGCGCGCGTTGATGGGGTGCGACTGAGCCGGCGCGGGGCATCGCAGGCATCGATGGCGGACCGGGGCGGACAGGCACCCGGCCGCCGGACTGTTCAAGTTGATGGAGGCAGCAGCAGATGGCCATGAGCCGTGAGGAGATCTTCCGGAACGTCCGGGACACGCTGGTCGATGCGCTGGCCGTCGAGCCGGAGGAAGTGACCGAGGAGGCCACGCTCACCGGAGACCTCGGGGCCGAGAGCATCGACTTCCTGGATATCGTGTTTCGCCTGGAAAAGAGCTTCAGCATCAAGATCCCGCGCGGCGAGCTGTTTCCCGACGACCTGCTGAACAACCCGGACTACGTCTCCAACGGGAAGTTCACGCCGGCCGGCCTGCGCGAGATCAAGAAGGCCATGCCGCACGCCGACTTTTCCAGCTTCGACGCGGACCCCGACGTGAACAAGATGCCCGAGCTGTTCACCGTCAAGACGCTGGTGAACTACATCGAGGCCAAGCTGGCGGCCTGAGGCGGGACCGCGGCGGCGCCCTGCTGCCGGGTCGCAGGCGCCCTGCGCCGGCCGGCCGGTGCGCCGGCAGCCGAACCCTTGCCGATCGACGGCCCGCCCCCCC
>CAZSYS010000247.1:0-6945 GCA_964611365.1 uncultured Planctomycetales bacterium | reverse complement strand
GTGTCGCTCGTGGCCTCGGCCGCGATCCCCGCGCTCGGCTACCCCTTCGAGCCCCATCCGGTCGTGTCGGGGGGCGTGCGCGGGGTCTTCGGCGATGGCCTCGCAGGCATGCGCCACGCGCTGCTGATCGAGACACTGCCGGATCTGCCTGTCCCGGCCTTTCTGCTGGTCCCGCACGGCCCGGCGCGACCCCGCCCGGCCCTGCTGTGCTGCCACGGACACGGAAACGGGATGAACGCGCTGGTCGCCCTGACCGACGACGGCCGCCCCCGCCGCGTCGGCGCCGGCTACCAGCGCGACTTCGCCGTCCAGGCCGTGCGCGCCGGCTTCGTCGCCCTGACCTGGGATCAGATGGGTTTCGGCCGCCGCCGGGACGTCGCATTCAACCGCAGGCAGGGTATCGCCAACGCCTGCGAGCAGCCCAGCAAGAACCTCCTGCACGCAGGCCTGTCCATGACCGGACTGCGCGTCTGGGATGCGATGCGGATGATCGATTTCCTCCAGACCCGCCCCCAAGCCAGGCCCGGGGCCCTCGGCATGGTCGGGATCAGCGGCGGCGGACTGGTCACCCAGTTCACCGCCGCCCTCGATGATCGCATCGCCGCCGCCTGCGTCAGCGGCTACTGCAACCGCTTCTCCGCCAGCATCCTGTCCATCCGCCACTGCCTGGACAACTTCGTCCCCGGCCTGGGCCCCCTGGCCGACAATGACGACATCGCCTGCCTCATCGCCCCCCGCCCGCTGCTGATCGAATCCGGGACCCGCGATCCGATCTTCCCCATCGCCGCCACCCGGGCGGCCGTGGCCAAACTGAGACGCTGCTACCGTCTGGCCGGCCGTCCAGAAGCCCTGGAAACGTTCCTCTTCCCCGGACCCCACCGCTTCGACGGCCGCATGACCTGGCCATTTTTCCGTCGATGGCTCGGCGAAGCCGGGTAATTCTGCCCACTCAAAAAAGGCCTGCACTGGGGGTTATTGCCCAATAGCGCCTCAGAACAATAGCCAGTCCAGACCACTTATGCCTCAAGCTCATTCTTCATATAGCTTTATGAATCAGAGTCTTTTTGGTCCTCTTTTCTCCGGGTTGGCATGGACCATGCTCACAAACCCTCATGGAGAGCACTGAAACCAGCAGTCAGATGTCTGGAGCCTTGGGAGAGAGGGCTGCAGACGGCCTTCGGGGGATTGGCCGGCAGGTGGCCGACGTGGGGAAGCGGGCTGCCGCCGGGTGGGACGAGCCCCTGGAGTTCTGACTGGGGGGACGAGAGGACTGCGGGGTGGGGAGACCTCGCAGTCTTCTCTCGTTTGACGATCACGCCGTCTGAGGCTGGGGTGCAGCCCCCCCTGGGTCGGCGAAAAGCCGTTGAGGCCGGGTATTCCAGGCCCGCGATGACAACGGAGAGGCGTTTGCACGCGGCGGCCGAGGGGGGGACGGCCGCCGCCCCCTTTGATGCAACGCCCGGATCTTTTGTCGGCGGCGCAACAGACCTCTGCCGGCGGCACAACAGGCCCGGAGATAAGCCCGGGACCGGGGCGCAGCCCGCCCCGCGGCCTTCCGCTCGGGCATCGCAAGCCTCCAAGGAGCACCGCCCGGGGCCGGCCCCGACCGAAGTGCCCGTGAGGATCCATGGCCTGTTGTCGAAGACCGCAGGCCGGACCGGTCGGGCCGCGCCGAACCTCCAGGCCACCCCGTTGTATCCGGCGGCATTACGGAAGGGGCCCGGCGGCATTGCCAAAGCCCCGTCGGGGTTATAATCCCCTGCCTTCGGACCTCAATGCGTCCGTGCGGGGAGGTTCCCTTGATCAAGACGGATCGATGGTGGCGATGGGCGATGACCCTGGTAGCCGTCCTGGGCCCGCTGCTTCCGGGGTGCGGTCCGGAGTGGGCTTACATCTCTTCGGCGGCCTGCGGTGAGATTGATTTTCTCTCCAGGGCCGTACCCATCGAGGATGCCCTGCGCGACCCGGGTCTGACCGACGAGGAACGCGAGAAACTGGCCTTCATCGTGCGGGCGAGGGACTTCGGCCAGGAGGTCGTGGGGCTCAATTCCGCCGCCAACTATCGCACGTTCGTGAACCTGGGCGGCCGGCCGCTGGCCTGGAACCTCTCGGCCTCGCCCAAGGATGCCATCGAGCCGTATATATGGCATCTTCCGCTGGTGGGATCCTTCACCTACCTGGGCTTTTTCGACTTCGACAGCGCCGTGGCCGAGCGCGACCGGCTCGTAAGCCTGGGCTACGACACCATGATCTACGAGGTGGACGCCTTCAGCACCCTCGGGCTGCTGCCGGATCCGGTCGCTTCGACGATGCTGCAGCGCTCCCTGGCCAGCCTGGCGGACACCATCCTGCACGAGCTCACCCACGCCACGATCTGGCGGCCGGGCGATCCGGCCTTCAGCGAATCGCTGGCGACATTCATCGGACGGACCGCCGGCCTGGACTTCCTGGCCCTGGAATTCGGCCCGGAGTCCGAGATCGTTCTGCAGGCGATCCGCGACCGGGATGACAGCGACCGGTTCGACGGCTTCCTCATGGAACTCACCGCCGAGCTGCAGGCCCTGTACGCCGGGGCCGCCTCGTACGACGAAAAACTCAGGCGTCGCGAGGAGATCATCGCCGCCGCCAAGGCACGCTTCGAGGAACAGGTCCGGCCGCTGATGCACAACCCCCAGACCTACGAGTACGTGGCCGGCTTCCCGTTCAACAACGCCTTTCTGCTGGTCAACCTGCGCTACGGCACCGACCTGGACGCATTCGCCGGGGCGCACGAACTCACCGGCGGCAGCTGGCCGGCGTCGCTGGAGCTCTTCCGTGAGGCCGCCGCCGCGCCGGACCCCTTCGGTTTTCTCCGCGGCCTGGTCGCCGGAGGTTCGTAGCCCGCCGGGGCCCGGCCGTGGACGCCCTCCTGGCGGTCGAGCATCGGCCCAAGAATCCCGGCCAGCGTGCCGGCCATCCGCATGAAGCCCACGTCCGAGAGGTGCCGGCCGTCCACCCCGGCCTCGCCGTCCTCGCCGAGCAGCGACCGGGCCTCCACGTATGCCAGTTCTCCGGCGACGCGGGCGCGCAGCTGCCGATACGCCGCCTGAAGGGCCGCATTCTTCTCGGCCGCGGGATCCCGCCCCGCAACGCCGAACGCCGCGCCCAGGCAGCCGGCGTCCTCCACCAGCACAATCGGCACGCCCGGCCGCCTCTGCGCCAACCGGCCGATGAACGCCCCGGCCCGCTCCCGGACCATCGCGGCGGTCATGTTCGGCAGGGCGTCCAGCACGTAGACGGCCGCGTCGATCTCGCCGAGGAGATCGGCCAGCTCGGGCTCCATGCGGGCGTTCCCGGAAAAACCGAGGTTCACCGCCGGCCGATCCAGACTCCGCCCCAGGATCGCCGGGCAGGCCATGCCCGGACGCGAGGCGCAGGCCCCCTGCACGATCGACGTGCCGTAGACCACGATCGGCCGGGCGCGTTCGGCGGGTCGCGGGGGTCCGGGCCGCAGCGTCGCGCCGGGGTCCAGGCCGATCGACAGCCCGCGCACGCCGTTGTACAGCGGCAGGTACAGCATGTATTCGCGCGGCTCGCCGCTGAGTCCCGCGGCCAGCACCGCCTCGGGCTGCTCGGGCGAACGCAGACGCCCCAGCCCCGCCCACCGCCATCCGTCCCGGGTGCGGCCGTACAGGTCCAGCCCGCCGACGGCGGTCGCGGCCATGTGGTCCATGGCGAAGCCCGGCCGGGCGAGCGTCCAGCGGGCCGCGATCCGGCGGGAATCCGTGACAAAGCGCACGCACAGCCCCGCGGCGTCGTCGGCCAGCCGCCAGATTTCCTCGCGGACCAGGCCCCGGGCGTGATCCGGCAGCCGGCTCCACGTTCCGGCGGTCCGCTCCCACCCTCGACCCTCGATGGTCAGGAGTGCGGCATCATGCCACTGGAGGCTCTCCCCGGCCGGCGACGAGCCCGGCGGCGAAGCTGCGCCCGTCGCCGTCGCAGCGGCCCAAGCCGGCCCGGCCACGCCCAGCAACACGCACCAGCACAGGCGGCTTGCTGCCTGGCTCATCCACATCCCTCCCGCGACTTGGTGATCGCCCGGCCGGGTTTTTGACCGCCGGCCAACCGATCGACCGATCCACCGCCTGCGCCGGCCACGATCGGGGCTTCCGCCGGTCGTCAGTCGCCCGTGGCGAACCGCACCGGACCCAGCAGGCCCGACGGCAGCAGGGGCATGTCGGGCTTGTTGAACTTCTTGACATTGGTGTGCGTCCGCCGCTGCTCGGGCGGCAGGCCGGCGTCGCCAATCAGGCGATTGGGCCAGAGGTTCACGACCGCGATCTCGAGCCGATTGCCCTCGGGCCGCACCGCCGGGGTGATCTCCACGCGCCAGGGAGCGGTCCAGACCACGCCCAGGTCCCGGCCGTTCAGGCGCACCTCGGCCACGTTGCGCACCAGGCCCAGGTCCAGCCACAGGGTGCCCTTCCGCTCGCGCAGCGCCTCGGGCAGGTCGAACGTCCGCTCGTAGACCGCCCGGCCGGAGTAGAAGCGAATGCCGTCCTCGGGACGCCGGGTCCAGTCGGTCAGCTCCTCGAACACCACCGACTCCGGCCCGCCCCAGGCCGGATCGAAGCGGACCGTCCAGGGCCCTTCCAGTCCGCCGGCATCCACCACCGCAGGTACGTTGCGGTAACCGTCTTTCGCCGGTTCGCCGCCCCGGGGGAAGACCACGAACCACGACTGGCGCGGGGCGAAGGCCAGGGTCATCGACGTGCGGCCGTCCTGCACGCGGAAGGCCTCGGCCCGCCAGCGACGGCCGCTGACGGCGTCCCAGATCTCCGGCTGCCCGGCGGTCGCGCGGAACACGCACTCGACGACGTCGCCGCCGTTGCGGAGGTTGGCCAGGAAGTACACGTCGGCCTCGTCGCATCGGCGGTGAATGAAGTCGATCCGCGGCGCGGCGGTGACGGTGTGGAACTCGACGTCCGGCGGGATGCCCTCGGCGCGCAGCACCTCGGCCGGACTCATGCCGGTATAGACCCGGCCCTGCCCGACGTCGCGCCTTCCGGGGGGCGGCCCGTCGGCCTCGCCCCACAGCGCCGCGGCCAGAGCCTGCACCTGCCGGTCGGCCTGGGGCTGTCCGGCCAGGCTCGGCGAGTGCGTGGTCCGGGGGCCCAGGACGCGGGCCCCGGCCTCCACCAGCTCGCGGACCTTCTGGAGGCAGCGCGGGGTCATCACCGGTTCGGGCCCAAGCACCAGCAGGCGGTAGCTCATGCCGTCCGGCAGCACCAGCCGGCCGTCGCGCACCGACAGGCGGTTCAGCAGCACCTCCGCACTGATGGCGTCGCAGTCGTGCCCCGCGGGCGGCTCCGGCCGCAGAAACGCCTTGCCGGGCACGAAGTTGGGCACGCCCTCGCCCGGGAAATAGCACAGGTCCGCGACGAACAGCCCCTGCTGCAGCAGGTGCTGACAGCGGTTGAGATAGCCGATCCACGCCCCGGCCTGGTCCCACCAGGTCACGTTACGGTCGAAATGCGTGCCGGCGGCCTCCCACTGGTGTCCGGGCCGGATGTCCAGGCGGGGCTGATGCACGTAGAAGCACAGCACGTTGCGGGTCAGGCCGGCACAGAAGGCCTGATCGCCGATGTCCTTGAGGTCGAAGAAGTCCTCCTCCCAGTTGGGGCCCATCGAGGTGTACGCCTCGGCCTGGCAGACGCGCCGGCCCTGAATGTGGGCGGCACTGGCCGCCTGCCGCACCGTGTCGCAGATCGGGTAGTTGTCGGCCCACATGATCCTGCCGTCGGGAGCCTCGGGGACGCGCTTCCAGAACTCGCCCATCGGAATGTCGTTGATCCCGGCCAGCTCCAGGCCGTCGACGTACGCCCAGAAAGGCCCGCCGGACTCCGGATGCGTGCCCAGTCCGTGCCGGGCGGCCAGCTCGCTCATCCGCCGGTAATGCCCGTCGGCGAACAGGTCGCCGATCGTGCGGCGGTAGTCCCACAGGAAGCGGTTGGAGGTGCTGCGGTCATCGATGATGAACCCCGCCAGCACCGGCAGGAACGGCCGCGGATCATAGCCCCGTCGCCGGGCGAACTCCGCCGGGAAGGCCGGCGTCCAGTTGATCTGCGAGTGGTTCGGCCCGCAGACCTCGTAGCTGTCGTCGTGGACGTAGCGCAGGGTCCGGCCGGCCAGCGGGCCGGCGTCGGCGACCAGCCTGGCGCCGGTCTCGGCCCAGTGCAGGTCCATGGCCGCGGCGCTGAGGAAATCGATCTCCGGCCCCTGCGATCCCGGACTGACGCACTTGGTCAGGGCTCCCAGCAGCGTGTAGCCGAAGCGCATCACCCGCCAGCGGCCGGCAGGCGCGTCCCAGCGCAGCCGGCCTGCGGCATCGACGCGGTCGGTCAGGTCCACCACTTCGTCCCGCCGGCAGTCCTGGTCGCCCGGAACCTCCGGCTCCTCCTCGAAGAGGCGCCAGGGCGGCACGGTGAGCCAGGTGCGTGCCGCCTTGAACGGCAAATGCTTCAGCGGCGGGGAATCGGCCGGACGTCGACCGGCCGGAAACGCCAGCACCGCGACCTCCCGGTAGCAGCCCCCGCGGATCTCCGGCGACGGCAGGGCCACGTCCACCGCCGAACCGCCCTCGACCTCGGCCAGCGACCAGACGGCCGTCTTGGCCGCATGCTCGGGCGTGACCCAGGTTCCGCCGGCGTTCCAGCCGCTGCAGAGATTGACGCCGACCTCGATTCCCAGCCGCTGGGCCTCGCGCAGGGCGTGCTTGAACAGCTCGCGCCAGGCCGGGCTCATGAACACCGGTCCGTCCGGGACATCCGGCCCGCCCTCGCCGGCGTCGAACACCAGCACGCCGCCGATGCCCTGCCGCTTCATCTCTTCCAGGTCGCGGGTGATGCCGTCGACCGATGCGTTGACGTCCTGGCAGCACCAGTAGTCCCAGCAGCGCGCCTGGGC
>CAZSYS010000246.1:0-6955 GCA_964611365.1 uncultured Planctomycetales bacterium | reverse complement strand
GCTCCGGTTCGCGGGGCGTCGAGCCCGCGGCCCGGTTGCACCGCCGGACGGGCCCGCGGAACCTCCGCCGGAATCCGCAACAGGTCGGCTTGCCCGGCGTTATTCCTCCCGTCGGGCGTGTGCGGCGGCGCCGGGCCTGCGGGTCTGCGCGTCGAGGCCGATTCCGGACCACGGGCTTCGGCCCGCCAGGAGCGATCCCATGATTCCATTGATCGCCGTTGTTGAACTTCTGGCCCTGTGTGTCCCCGCCGCACCGGCCGGGGCGGAAAAACCCGACATCATCGTCATTCTGGCCGATGACCTGGGGTACGCCGAGGTCGGGGCCTTCGGCGGCCGGGACGTCCCCACGCCGGCGATCGATTCGCTGGCCGCCGACGGCCTGCGGTTCACGCAGGGCTACGTGTCCTGTCCGGTATGCAGCCCGACGCGGGCCGGTCTGATGACCGGGCGATACCAGAACCGGTTCGGGCACGAGTTCAACCCCGGCCCCCAGACCATGGCAGACGAGCGGTTCGGCCTGCCGCGCAGCGAGGCCACGCTGGCCGAGCGGCTCAAGGCGGCCGGCTACGCCACCGGGATGGTCGGCAAGTGGCACCTGGGTTACCGACCCGAGCTCACTCCCCCGCAGCGCGGCTTCGATGAGTTTCTGGGATTCCTGGCCGGGGCCCGCACCTACTTCAAAGGCGACGGCGGGGCCCGGCTCCTCCGCGGCCAGGAGCCCGTCGAGGAACGCGACGTCGGCGGCGACGTCTTCTACACCACCGACGTCTTCGGCCGGGAGGCGGCGGCATTCATCCAGCGGCACAGGGACGAGCCGTTCTTCCTCTACCTGTCGTTCAACGCGGTGCACGGTCCGCTGGAGGCGCCGGAGAAATACCTTCAGCGGTTCGCATCCATCTCAGACCCCAGGCGGCGGACTTTCGCGGCCATGCTCTCGGCCATGGACGACAACATCGGGCGGGTCCTGGAAACCCTGGAGAAGAACGGCCTTTCGGAACGCACCCTGGTCTTCTTCCTCAGCGACAACGGAGGCCCCACCGGTCAGACCACCTCGAGCAACCGACCGCTGCGGGGGGCCAAGGGGCAGATGTGGGAAGGGGGCATCCGCGTGCCGTATATCGTCCGGTGGAAGGGGACGCTGCCGGCCGGGCGGGTCTGTGATTTCCCGGTCAGCGCGCTGGATATCTTCCCGACCGCCCTGGCCGCCGCCGGGGTCGCCGCCGACCCCCAGCGGCCGCTGGACGGCGTGAACCTGCTGCCGTTTCTGACCGGGCGGGAGAAGGGCCGGCCGCATGAGACGCTCTACTGGCGGCAGGGCGAGCGGCACGCCGTCCGGCACGGCGACTGGAAGCTGGTCACCGAGCCGGGGCAGGCGGTCGATGCGCTGTTCAACCTTGCCGAGGACATCGGCGAGAAGAACGACCTGGCATCGCGGGAGCCGGCCACGGTCGCCGAGCTCAGGCGACTTTACGAAGCCTGGGACGCCGGCATGGCCCGGCCCATGTGGTCGCCCAGAGCACGCCCGGCGAGTCGCACGGCCCGGGCGTCGGCCTCGGCCCCGGCGGCGGCGATTCGAACCATGGAGCAGTTCCGCCGGGCAGACCGCAACGGCGACGGCCGGCTTTCGCCCGCGGAGGTCGGCCGAGAGCGGCTGTTCCGCAGGCTCGACCTTGATTCGGACGGTGCCGTCACCAGCCAGGAGGTCCGTCAGGCCGCCCAGGGGTCCGGCCGGCGGCGGGGTTAAGGCGGCAATCGTTGACGGTCAACGCTCGGTCGGAACTGAACCTGCCGCGCATGCGGGATCAGGAGTATTCACGCGCGCCCGGCCTTTCATAAGCATTGCTTCACTTGGGCCGGCCAGGTCAAAAAGGCCGTCGGTTCTGACGGTTTATGGTTTGACATCCTGGAGCTTTGCCTGGAAAGGCGCTGCGTCCGCCTCGGCTTGAATCAACTCACCGTATCCATATATTAGCCTGGCTGAAAGAGCTCGGGGCCGTTCCCGCCCGCGAGCCTCCGGCCGGTGGGGCCCATCGGTGACGGCGGCCGCCCGGCGGCAGTCGAAGTTGTGCCGTCGGATCGGCCGGGCCGGGCGCATCCCGGGTGCTGCGGACCACATCATCCAGACGCATGGACCGGGGGAAGGCCGTCGTGTCGATCGATTACGCCGGGTTTGTGCAGGAACAGATCGCCGAACTTCGCCGGGTGGTCGGCGATGCCACGGCTATCAACGCCCTCAGCGGCGGAGTGGACAGTTCGGTGGTGACCGTTCTGGGGCATCGGGCGCTGGGCCGGCGGCTCAGGACGGTCTTCGTCGACAATGCCCTGATGCGCGAGGGCGAGCCGCGGCACGTGGTGGAGACCTTCGCCGGACTGGGAATCCCGGTGGAGCTGGTCGATGCCCGGGAGGAGTTCCTGTCGGCCCTGCGGGGGCTGACGGACCCCGAGCAGAAACGCCAGGCGATCACGGACACCTTTTACGCGCGGGTCTTCGGCCGGCTGGTGAGGGAGTCCGGGGCGAAGTTCCTGCTGCACGGGACGATCCTGACCGACATCGAGGAGACGGTGGCGGGGATCAAGCGGCAGCACAACATCCTCGCACAGCTGGGCATCGATCCTCAGTCGGCCTATGGCTACACGGTGCTGGAGCCGCTCAAGACGCTGCGCAAGGACGGCGTGCGGGCGGTGGCCGGGGTGCTGGGGCTGCCGCCGGCCGTGACGCGGCGGATTCCGTTTCCCGGGCCGGCGCTGGCGGCGAGGATCGTGGGCGAAGTCACGCCGCAGCGGCTGGCGGTCGTCCGGGCGGCCACTGCGATCGTCGAGGAGGAGCTGGCCGGCACCGGCGCGTTCCAGTACCTGGCGGTGCTGCTGGGCGACCTGGCCACCGGCATCCGGAACAACAGGCGCGAGTTCGGGCAGATCGTGGTCGTGCGGTGCATCGAGAGCGTGGATGCCCGGACGGCCTCGGCCACCCGGATTCCCTGGGAGGCGCTGGAGCGGATCTGCGCGCGGATCGTCGCGATTCCGGGCGTGAACCGCTGTCTATACGACCTGACGCCCAAGCCGCCGGCCACGGTGGAGTACGTCTGACCCGCCCGCACGCCGGGCCGACCCGGGAACACCGGACCCCAGGGAGCTGCAGCCCATGCCGAGGCGCAACGACATCCGCAAAGTCATGATCATCGGATCGGGCCCGATCGTGATCGGCCAGGCCTGCGAGTTCGACTACTCCGGGACCCAGGCGTGCAAGGCCCTGCATGCCCTGGGCTACGAGATCGTCCTGGTCAATTCCAACCCGGCGACGATCATGACCGATCCCGGCATGGCCGACGCGACCTACATCGAGCCCCTGACGGTCGAGTCGCTGACCCGGATCATTGAGAAGGAGCGCCCCGACGCTCTGCTGCCCAACCTCGGAGGGCAGTCGGGGCTGAACCTCTCCTCCGAGCTGCACCGTGCCGGGGTGCTGGAGAAGTACGGCGTGCGGATCATCGGGGTGCAGGCCGACGCGATCGAGCGGGGCGAGGACCGCATCGCCTTCAAGCAGACGATGGAGCGTCTCGGGATCGACATGCCGCGGAGCACCGCGGTCTACACCGTCGAGGACGCCGAGAAGATCGCCGCCGAGCTGGGCTACCCGGTGGTCATCCGCCCGGCCTACACCATGGGCGGAACCGGCGGAGGGCTGGTGTACAACGTGGAGGAGCTGCGGGTGGTCGCCGCCCGGGGCATCTCCGCCAGCCTGATCGGGCAGATCCTGGTGGAGGAGTCGGTGCTGGGCTGGGAAGAGCTCGAGCTGGAGGTGGTGCGCGACGCGAAGAACCGGATGATCACGGTGTGCTTCATCGAAAACGTGGACGCCATGGGCGTGCACACCGGTGACTCGTACTGCACGGCTCCGATGCTGACCATCGATCCGGCGCTGCAGCGGCGGCTGCAGGAGTACTCCTACCGCGTGGTGGAGGCCATCGAGGTCATCGGCGGGACCAACATCCAGTTCGCCCACGACCCCCGGACCGGCCGGGTGGTGATCATCGAGATCAATCCGCGGACCTCGCGCTCCTCGGCCCTGGCGTCCAAGGCCACCGGCTTCCCGATCGCGCTGGTGTCCGCCCGGCTGGCCGCGGGCCTGACGCTCGACGAGATCCCCTACTGGCGCGACGGCACCCTGGACCGCTACACGCCCTCCGGCGACTATGTGGTGGTCAAGTTCGCCCGCTGGGCGTTCGAGAAGTTCAAGGACGCCGAGGACCGGCTGGGCACGCAGATGCGGGCGGTCGGCGAGGTGATGAGCATCGGCAAGACCTACAAGGAGGCCTTCCAGAAGGCCATCCGCTCGCTGGAGACCGGCCGCTGGGGGCTGGGCTTCGCGAAGGACTTCCACCGCCGGCCGCTGCCGGAGCTGCTGGGCATGCTGCGCGAGCCCACCAGCGAGCGGCAGTTCATCATGTACGAGGCGCTGCGCAAGGGGGCCACGGTCGCCCAGCTCCACGAGCTGACCCACATCAAGGCGTGGTTCATCGAGCAGATGAAGGAACTGGTGGAGCTGGAGGAGGAGCTCCTGAGGCACCGCGGCCGCGAGCTTCCGGCCGGTCTCCTGGCCCGGGCCAAGCGCGACGGATTCGCGGACCGCTATCTGGCGAAGATCCTGGAGCGGCCGGAAAGCGAGATCCGCCGCTGCCGGACGGCCCTCGGCGTGGTGCAGGGCTGGAACGCCGTGCCGGTCAGCGGCAGTGAGCGGCCGGCGGCGTATTACTACTCGACCTACAACGCCGCCGACACCGTTCCGGTCAGCGCGCGTCGCAAGATCATGGTCCTGGGGGGCGGGCCCAACCGCATCGGACAGGGCATCGAGTTCGACTACTGCTGCGTCCACGCCGCCTTCGCCCTGCGCGACATGGGTTACGAGACCATCATGGTCAACTGCAACCCCGAGACCGTTTCGACCGACTACGACACTTCCGACAAGCTCTACTTCGAGCCGCTGACCGTCGAGGACGTGCTGGCCATCTACGAGAAGGAGAAACCCGAGGGCGTGATCGTGCAGTTCGGCGGGCAGACACCGCTCAACCTCGCCCAGGAACTGGCCGCCGCCGGCGTGCGCATCCTCGGCACCGGCCCGGACACCATCGACCTGGCCGAGGACCGCGACCGCTTCCGCCGGATGATGGAGCAGATGGGCATCCCGATGCCGGCGTCGGGCATGGCCAGCACGCTGGAGGAGGCCCTGGAGGTCGCGGCCCGCATCGGATACCCGCTCATGGTCCGGCCCTCGTACGTCCTCGGAGGCCGCGGCATGGAGGTGGTTTACGACGACCAGATGCTGCACCGCTACGTGGCTGCGGCGGTGGACGTCACCCCCGACCGGCCGATCCTGATCGACAAGTTCCTGGAGAACGCCACCGAGGCCGAGGCCGACGCGATCGCCGACGGCACCGATGCCTTCGTCCCGGCGGTCATGGAGCACATCGAGCAGGCCGGCATCCACTCCGGCGATTCAGCCTGCGTCATTCCGCCGATCGGCATCCCGCAGGCCCATCTGGACACCATCCGGGAGTACACCCGCCGCATCGCCTGCGAGCTGGGAGTCGTCGGCCTGATGAACATGCAGTACGCCATCGCCGGCGACCGGGTGTATGTCCTGGAGGCCAACCCCCGCGCGTCGCGCACCGTGCCCCTGGTTTCCAAGGTCTGCGGAATCCAGATGGCCCGCCTGGCCACCCAGCTGATGCTCGGCCGGCGGCTCTCGGAGCTCGGCCTCCGGGAGCCCGAGATCCGGCATTTCGGCGTCAAGGAGGCGGTCTTCCCGTTCCCGATGTTCCCGGAGGTCGATCCGGTGCTCGGGCCGGAGATGCGCTCCACCGGCGAGGTGCTGGGGCTGGGCGAATCCTTCGGTACGGCGTTCTACAAAGCCCAGGACGGCGCGCGACAGACGCTCCCGCTGGCCGGAACGGTGCTCATCTCGGTCTGTCGCCCGGACCACGCCGGAGCCCTGCCCGTCGCGCGGCGCTTCGCCTCCATGGGCTTCCGGGTGCTGGCTACCGAGGGGACCTGCCGCTACCTCAACGACCACGGCGTGCCCGCCGAACGGATCAACAAGATCCAGGAGGGGCGCCCCCACATCGTGGACGCCATCAAGAACGGCGAAATCCACCTGGTGGTCAACACGCCCATCGGGCGGCTCAGCCAGGACGACGATTCCTACATCCGCAAGGCGGCGATTCGCCACCGCGTTCCCTACATCACCACCCTGGCCGCGGCCGCAGCCGCCGCCGAGGGCATCGCCGCCTGCCGCAACGGCTCCGGCGGCGTTCGCTCGCTCCAGGAAACCCACGCGGCCATCCGGTAGCCTCCCCCCGAGACGCCGAACCCGGGTCCGGCCGCCGGACGGATGCCGGGCTCCGCCCCGCGCGGCCTGTCCGGAGCCTGCTGGTTCAGCCAGGCCCCGTAGACGATCAGGTCGATCCGCTTGCCTGCCTGCCGGACAGGCAGGTCCACCAGCGGCAGCCCGCGGCGGACGTGCTGGCGGATCGTCTTGGCCGACACCTTCAGCAGCCTCGCCGCGGCGGCGACGCATCAGGCGCAAGTGTCCGGTTCTTCGCTCATGCGCCCGGCGCCCCTGCCGGCCGTCGAGGGCGGAGTGCCATCCACTCGCATGACCGCGCTACGAATGATGCATGAAGCGCGTGCAGCAGCGCCCCGTGCTGCTGTCCTGGTTCAGCCTGAAATGGAGAACCAGCCATCCTGAGATACGCCTGTCCGGGAGAACGTCTCCCGGATCGAATGCTGTTTTCTGTCCGCTTGCTCGCGGCTGCGCCGCGAGGGATTTATCGCATCGTGCCAATCCCGAAGGGGATGGGAAAGATGGGCGGCACAAGCTTCCTGCCGCCCACCCTTCGGTCTTGGCCCCTGGGTCGGCGCTCGGGTCGGTTCCCACCGGAGCCCTATCCTCCGCCCA
>CAZSYS010000245.1:0-7001 GCA_964611365.1 uncultured Planctomycetales bacterium | reverse complement strand
GCCCCGACCCGACGTCCGCAGGTTCACCGACAGCCGCTGCGTGCCCTCCGGTGCCCGACCCTCCACCGAAAGCCAGGTCCACTCCCCCGATCGCCCCTCGACGCGCGTCCGCGGCTCGACCATGCCGATCACCGAGCCGTCGTTGCGGGTGAACGCCAGCGTGACCCAGGCCGCGGACTCGCGGTCCGGCATGTCGCCGTAGACCCACGCCCCGGCCACGTAGGTCGCGCCCGGACGCCCCGTGCCGTAGTGCGTGATCTGCCGGATCGCCAGGCTCTCGGTCCTCAGGTGCAGAACCTGTGCGCAGCGCCCGGAGTGGGCCCGCCGGTCGGTGATCGACGTCCACTCGTCCCGATGCTGCGGCGGGGGAGGGTCCAGCGGCTCGAAGCCCAGGCCGATCCCCGCCTTCCCCGCCCCCCCTCCACCGGCCTCGAAACCCCCGTTGCTCAGCAGGTTCTCCACCTCCGGCGCCCGCCGCGGCCCCAGCACGAAATCGCAGGTCACGACCCTGCCAGCCGCCGGCTCCAGCCCGGTGGCCTGATACTCGTGGAATCCGGCCAGCCGCGCGCCGAGCCGGTAACCGACCGGCACGCAATCGGCGATGCGAAACCGCCCCCGCCGGTCGGTCCTGGCCGACAGGCCCCCCGGCTCCAGCCGGATGCTCACGTCCTCCAGCGGCTTGCCGTCGTGACTGTGATGCACCGTCCCTTCCAGCACACAGCGTGCCTGGGCCTCCAGCCGCTGATCGACCACCGTGTTCCTCCCGGCCGCGACCTCCACGCGCCGCTCGGCGGTCTGGAAGCCGCGCTTCGTGAACCGCAGCTCGTAAGCCCCCGGCTTCAGCCTGGCCAGAAAGTAGTTGCCCATCGGATCGCTGGACGTCGCCCCCCCTGCACCCTCCGCGCCCGAGGGCCGCAGACTCACCGCCGCCCCCTCGATGCGGGCCTCCAGACCCGCCGGCCGGAGCGTGCCGGAAATCGCGCCGGTGGCGTCGGTGGGCTTGGCCAGGGCGGCCACCGCGGTGTACTGGTAGTGCGGCCGGGTGGGTGAGCCGTCCGGATGGGTGTCGCTGTCGGGCTCCACCCAGTCGAACGGCCGCCAGTTCTCGTTGCAGAACTCGAACGGCAGCACCGCCAGAACCTCCGGCCACTGCGTCCAGAAGTCCCGGAACGCCCGCACGATGTAATCCGCGCGGACGTGCTCGTCGATGATCGGAAACCCCTGCCGCGCGTAAGTGCTGTTGCCCAGGTCGTACCCCGTCTCGGTGATCATGACCTTGACGTCCGGACGCCCCAGGTCGGCCAGGACCTTGAGCTCCAGCAGGTACGAGTCGATCGACAGCTGGCTGCCGGCCGGCATGGTGCGGTCGTGGAAGTTGACCTCCGGAGGATGGTTGTGCGGATAGGGGTGCGAGGCCCAGACGTCGAAGGACCGGATGAACTCCGGATCGGCCCGGCACAGGGCTTCGGCCCACTCGGGGCTGGTCGCCAGGGCGCCGTTGAGCACCCGGATCCGCGGATCGCCGATCGCCCGCACCGCCCCCGCGGCCTGCACGAAGAACGCCGCGTACTCCTTGGGGTCCGGACGCCCGCTCCACTCGATCGCCAGGTTCGGCTCGTTCCAGATCTCGATGTACAGCGGGCACATGTCCGAACGCGGCAGACCCTCGACGACCCCGCGGATCGCCCGGGCCATCGAGCGGTAGCGCAGCGGCCCGTCGGCGTGAGGGGCCTCCCATTGGCCGTCCTTCCACCGGCCGCCCAGCCGAATCACCGGGATCAGCTCCATCCGGTAGCAGCTCTCGACGAAGTCGATCCATTCCTGCCGCGGACGCTCCGTGTGCCG
The DNA here is from genome assembly GCA_964611365.1 of uncultured Planctomycetales bacterium. Lineage (GTDB taxonomy): Bacteria > Planctomycetota > Phycisphaerae > UBA1845 > PWPN01 > CALLOB01. Next base: position 5,156 of record CAZSYS010000245.1, on the reverse strand, counting down.
GTCAATGTCGGCGAAAAAGGTCTTGGCGTAGCCCCAGCGCCCGACCAGATGCCGCGCCCAGCGAAGGTGCGCGTGCCCGCGACTGCCCGGCGCACCGTCGCCCACCAGCAGGTGAGCGCCGTAAGGATTGTTCGGCAGGGCGTATGAGGAGTCCGGCGGCGGCGCGTCCGCCGGGCGGGTCGATACCCGGGCCGCACGCGGAGGCGACGCAGGCGGTTCAGCGACTGCCGCCGGCGGCACGGCCGGCACCCAAGACAGAACCGCTTGTGCCGCCAGCACCGCCGCCGTCAGAACCCGCCGGGCTGCCCTGCTCATCACGCACCTCCTGATCCCTGCAGCCCCGCACGGCGGCGGAACTCCTCCTCGTCGATCACTTCCACGCCCAGCGCCCGGGCCTTGTCCAGCTTCGAACCGGCATCCTCGCCGGCGACGACGAAATCGGTCCTGGCGCTGACCGACCCGGCCGGACGACCGCCCAGACTGCGGATCAGCTCCTCGACCTGGTTGCGGCTGTAGTGGCGCAGCGTACCGGTCACCACAATGGTCTTGCCGGCCAGCGGCTGCGCGCCTTCCCCCGCACGACGCGGCTGAACCGTGTTGACCCCGGCCTCACGCAGACGCCGCAGCAGCTGCCGGCCCGCCTGGCTGTGCAGAAAGCCGTGCAGGCTGGCCGCGACCTCCGGACCGACGCCCTCGACTTCCTGCAAGGCCGCCGGGTCGGCCTCTTTCAGAGCCTCCAGCGAGCCGAAATGCCCGGCCAGGTCGGCCGCCGTCGTGACCCCCACCAGCGGGATGCCCAGCGCCGCCAGCAGCCGGGACAGCGGGTTCGAACGGCTCTTCTCGATCGCCGCCAGCAGGTTGTCGGCGCTCTTGGGGCCCATCCGCTCCAAAGCCACCAGCTCCGCCCGCCGGTGCTTCAGACGGTACAGGTCGGCAAAGTCCCGCACCAGCCCGGAATCCACCAGTTGCTCCGCCAGGGCCGCGCCCACCCCCTCGATGTCCATCTGGTCCCGGGCGCAGAAAAAGCGCAGACGCTCTTTGATCTGCGCCGGACAGGCCGGATTCGGACAGCGCAGGAAGACACCCTCGGCCTCACGGACCGCCTCGCTGTCGCACTCCGGGCAGCGCTTCGGCGGGCGGATCGGCTCGGCCCCCGGCGGCCGGGCCTCCAGGTCCACCCCCACGACTTGCGGAATGATCTCACCGGCCTTCTCCACCCACACCATGTCCCCGATGCGGACCCCCAGCCGCTCCACCTGGTCGAAGTTGTGCAGCGAGGCGCTGCGCACCGTCGTTCCGGCCAGCTCCACCGGCTCCAGATTGGCCACCGGCGTGATCGTCCCCAGCTTGCCTACCTGGAACCGGACCGACACAAGCCGGGTCCGGGCACGCTCGGCCTCGTACTTGTAGGCCATGCACCAGCGCGGAAAGCGGCTGGTCGCCCCCAGCGCCGCCTGCTGGTCGAAACGATCCACCTTGATGACCAGCCCGTCGGTGGCGTAGGGCAGAGCATGCCGCCGCTTGTCCCAGGCGTGAACAAACGCCAGCACCTCGTCGATCGACTCGACCCGCCGACGGTCGGGGTTGACCGGAACACCCCAGGCCTTCAGATGCTCGTAGAACAACCAAAGGCTCCTGGCCTCCAGCGGCTCCACCACGCCCAGCCCATGGGCCATGAAGGCCAGCGGCCGCCGGCCGACCTCGCGGGCGTCCAGGAGCTTCAACGTCCCGGCAGTGGCGTTGCGCGGGTTGGCGAACGGCACCTCGCCGGACTCCTCACGCCGGCGGTTGAACTCCCGGAAAGCCTCGAACGGCCAAAAAACCTCGCCGCGAATCTCCAGCACGTCCGGCACCCGCGGACCGCCGCGGCCCGGCTCCCGCAGCGTCAGCGGAATCGAGCGGATCGTCCGCACATTCTGCGTCACGTCGTCGCCGACCGCCCCGTCGCCGCGCGTCGCGCCCAGCACCAGCCGCCCCCCCTCGTAACGCAGCGAGACCGCCACGCCGTCGATCTTGGGGTCGATCACGTAGGCGTACGACTGCGACTCCAGTCCCCTGGCCACCCGCCGGTCGAACTCGCGCAGCTCCTGCTCGTTGTAGGTGTTGTCGATCGACATCATCGGCACGGCATGGGTCACCTGCCGGAAACCCGGCAGGGGAGCCCCGGCCACACGCTGGGTCGGCGAGTCGGAGGTCAGCAGCTCGGGGTACTCGGCCTCCAGCCGCTTGAGCTCCTCGAACAGGGCGTCGTACTGGCGGTCGGTGATCGTCGGTGCCCCCAGCACGTAGTAGCGGTGGTCGTGCTCCCGGATCTCCTCCCGCAGCCGGACCATGCGTTCTCGCGCCTCAGAATGGGTCATGACGCCGATAGCCTACCACCGTATCGGACCGCTGCAATCCGCCGGGCATGCACCCGGCCACCCCGAATCCGCCCCGCGCCGGGGCGACCGGACCGGCCCGACATCCCGCCGACACCCCCCGCCGACACGCCCCGGAAGCGGCCATTCGCGCCGACGTCAGTCCAAGGTCCGACCGGCCGGTTGATCGACGCCGACGGAGATGCTATAGCATCCCAGGGCGTCACGCGGCCCGTCCCGGCCGGCGGCCGCCGGAGGAGGATCCCGACGCTGATGCAAGCCGATTCGACCGACCCTCGCCTTTCCGGCCCCCAGAAAAGCCGCTTGGTCGATCTGGACCGCCGCCACGTCTGGCACCCCTTTACCCAGCACGCACTGTGGAACCAGGTCGAGCCGCTGATCATCGTCGCCGCCGAGGGTGTGCATCTCATCGACGCCGACGGCCGTCGCTACATCGACGGCGTCTCCAGCCTCTGGTGCAACATCCACGGCCACCGCCAGCCCGAGATCGACGAGGCCATCCGCCGGCAGCTCGACCGCGTCGCCCACACCACCCAGCTGGGGCTGGTCTCGCCCCCGGCCGTGGAACTGGCCGCCCGCCTGGCCGCCCTGGCGCCGGCGGGCCTGCAGAAGGTCTTTTTCTCCGATGACGGCTCCACCAGCGTCGAGGTCGCCTGCAAGATGGCCTTCGGATACTGGCGGCACCGGCGCAAGACCCGCCGCCGCTTCATCGCCCTGGGGCAGGCCTATCACGGGGATACCGTCGGAGCCCTCAGTTTCGGCGGCATCGACCTGTTTCGCCGGACCTGGCAGCCGCTGCTGTTCAGGACCGACTTCGCCCCGCCCCCGTACTGCTACCGCTGCCCGCTGGGAAAGTCCGCAGACACCTGCGGCATGGCCTGCGTCGGGGAACTCGAGCGAATGCTTCAGAGCCGTCGCGGACAGGTCGCCGCCGTCATCATCGAACCGCTCATCCAGTGCGCCGGCGGCATGATCACCGCCCCGGCCGGCTACCTGCGCCGCGTCCGCGAACTGTGCGACCAGTACGACACCCTGCTGATCGCCGATGAAGTGGCCACCGGCTTCGGCCGCACCGGCCGGATGTTCGCCTGCGAGCATGAGCACGTGGCTCCGGACCTCATGTGCCTTTCCAAGGGTCTGACCGGCGGCTATCTTCCCCTGGCGGCTACGCTGGCCACCGATCAGGTCTACGAGGCATTCCTCGGCCCGATCGACCGGGGGCGGACCTTCTATCACGGGCATACCTTCACCGGCAATCCGCTGGGCTGCGCCGCCGCCCTGGCCTCGCTGGATCTGTTCGAATCCGCCGGCGTCCTGGAGCGGGTCAGCCTGCGGATCTCGCTCATGGCCGGGCACCTCCGGCGGATTTCCTGCGGAACACACGTCGGCAGCGTCCGCCAGTGCGGCCTGATGGCCGGGATCGAGATCGTCCGCAACCGGGCCACACGCGAAGCCTTCCCCTACGCCCGGCAGGTCGGGGCCAGGGTCTGCGCCCGGGCCCGGGACCACGGCGTGATCCTCCGTCCACTGGCCGACGTCATCGTGGTCATGCCGCCCCTGTCGATCGCCTCGGACGAGCTGGACGACCTGATGACCGCCGTCGAACGCTCCATCGAGGAAGTCGTGCCCGCGGCCGCCGGCGGCCGGGTCGACGGCCTCGAATAGGCCCGATCCCGCTCCGCTGCCCCCTTGGCGAGCCGCCGGGGCAGCGGTTAGATTGATCCCGCCGGGGCGGACTCGTCCGGCACGCAGCCCAGAGAAGCGGTCCGCCGGACCCGCCGCCCGGCCGGAGGTAGAGGCCATGCCCAACCAGCCCGTCGCACTCGTCACCGGCGGATCGCGCGGCATCGGCCGCGGAATCTGCATCGCCCTGGCCGCCGAAGGCTACAACGTCCTGATCAACTACAACAGCAACATCGCCGCCGCCGAGGACACCCTGCGCACCATCGAGGCCGCCGGCGGCAGCGGCGACCTCTGCCAGGCCGACATCTACCATGCCGAACACCGCCATCTGCTCCTGGACTACTGCATGGAGACCCTCGGCCGCCTGGACATGCTGGTCAACAACGCCGGCATCGCCCCGCCCAGCCGCGACGACCTGCTGGACATGGACGAGCAGAGCTGGGATGCGGTGCTCGATACCAACCTCAAGGCCCCGTTCTTCCTCACCCAGGCGGCGGCCAAACTGATGATTCGACAGATCCGCGACAAGACCATCCCCCGGGCCTGCATCGTCAACATCTCGTCGATCAGCGCCTACGCCGCCAGCGTCAACCGCGGCCAGTACTGCATCAGCAAGGCCGGCACCTCGATGATGACCACGCTGTACGCCGCACGGCTGGCCGAGGAGGGCATCAACGTCTACGAGATCCGGCCCGGCGTGATCGAGACGGACATGACCGCCGGCGTGAAGCCCAAGTACGATAAGCTCATCCGGGAAGGCTTCAGCCCCATCCGCCGCTGGGGCACGCCCGAGGACGTCGGCAAGGCCGTCGTCGCCATCGCCCGGGGGCTTCTGCCGTTCTCGACCGGTGAGGTCATCAACGTCGACGGCGGATATCACCTGCGGCACTTCTAAGCCGGCCCCGCGAAGCGCCGCAGCGGCCGGCGCCGCGAAGCGCCGTAGCGGCCGGCCCCCGTGCCGGCCGTCGAATATGGCCGCATATTGGCGTCGCGCAGCACCGCAGCGGCCGGCCCCCGTGCCGGCCGTCGAATATGGCCGCATGTTGGCGTCGCGCAGCGCCGCAGCGGCCGGCCTCCGTGCCGGCCGTCGAATAT
>CAZSYS010000244.1:0-7055 GCA_964611365.1 uncultured Planctomycetales bacterium | reverse complement strand
AGGTTGATGCTGCCCAGGTTGCAGGCCTCGTACGGCAGCAGCGGCTGCTCGCCGCAGGGGTTCGTGGCCTCGATCCGGCCGATGTGCGGCGTCGGGTTGTGCTCGTTGATCCGGTCGATGTAGACTACGCCCGGCTCGCCAGTGCGGTGGGCGTTGCGGACAATGATGTTCCAGATCTCGCGGCGGGTGTAGAAGCCGGAAAGGTCCGGCGAGCTGCGAGCCGTGTCCCCGGAGGCCGGCGAACCTTCTCCCCCGGCGACCACCCGCAGCCCGCCGTCCTGACCGCGCCGTACCGGAACCAGCGAGCGGATGGTGTACCTGCGGATGTCCAGATCGCGCGGCAGCAGGTACTCCTGCCCGGTCCGCGGGTTGCGGACCACGTGCGGAGCGTCCGGGTCGCTCAGGAAACCCTGCATCCACGCGTCGGTGACCTTCACCGAAATGTTGTAGTTGGTGAACTGGGTCAGATCCTCCTTGGCATGGAGAAACTTCAGGATGTCGGGGTGATGGATGTACATCATCCCCATGTTCGCGCCGCGGCGGAAAGCGCCCTGCTGGATGGCGTTGGTCGCCTCGCTGAACGCCCGCCAGAAGCTGATCGGACCGGAGGTCGTGCCCCCGGAACTGCGGATGTAGTCGCCGGTCGGACGGAGCTCGTCGAAGGCGAAACCCGTTCCGCCTCCGGCCTTCTGGATCATCGCGGTGTGCTTGATCGAATCGAAGATGTCGTTGATGCTGTCGCGGACCGGCAGCACGAAACAGGCGCTGAGCATGCCCATCTCGCGCCCGGCATTCATCAACGTCGGGCTGTTGGGCATGAAACGCCCGCTGACCATCAGCTCGTAGAAGCGGTCCTCCCACTCGCCGGCCGCCTGCGGCCCGGCCCCGTACCGCAGCTCAGCCGCGGCAATCGTGCGGGCCACCCGGCGGAACATCTCCGCCGGCGTCTCCGTCACCCGGCCGGCCTCGTCCTTCTTCAGGTAACGGGCCTGCAATACGCGAAGGGCGTTCTCGCTCAATCCCAGGTCGCCTCCAGCTTCCTGCCCCAGCATCGCCGGTCGATCCGTGACCGCCACCGCCATGTGTCCGACTCCTTAGAGGCCGCAGGCCTCAAAATACCGTACAAAAAACAAACAAAACCACTGTCCCCACCTCAGCCTCTTCCACGCCAAAACCCGAGCGCACCCGGCTTCTACCGCCTGCCGTCCCTGGCACAACGGATAGAGGTGTCACCCTGTCTCAGCGAGGTTCCACCGCTGGGATCTGACCCCATATTTGGTGGGGGCGAGATATTCATACATCAAGATGTAGGCCCTGTCAACGCGTTCTTGGACTTTTGTACACAGGAAATTAGCGCTCATCGCATCGTCCTATACCACACGGACTTGCGCGGGCATCTTTTTTTTGTCAACAGGCCGTCTGATCGACGTCCACTGCCTATATCTTCGGCCTTCAGGGCTTTTGACCCCCAATATTTTGGGCTGCCTTCCTTTCTCCTGTCAAGGTCCATTTCACAATCTCCGGTGAGTCCCCCAAAAAAGACGGCTTGGCGTCTTGATTCAGATTGATTCTGACGGTTTGCCGACCTAGTGGCGCCTTTCCGGCACCCGTCATCCGGACCGCGGAACCCCCTATGAGCCGGTGCCCGAGGTCTGGCCTGGGGAGGGTGGTTGACCGGTCAGCAGCCCTGGCTTGGCGTGCACAGACGGCGTCAGGCCCCAGGGGAGAGTGATGGCCGACGAGTCCGCAAGGACGACGCTGCTGCCGGGGCTGAGGAATCCGTTGTTTTCGAATCAAGGTCGTTCAGTGATACCTTAAGATGCCGGGCTTGACGCTCATGGAGCTCAATCCTATTATCCGAATATATGGATTTCGTATGGGGAGATCCTTCGTGGCCGACACCGACCTCATGCTGAAGGCTCTGGCTGACGGCACGCGGCAGGGGCTTCTGAGGGTTCTGGCTGAGCACGAGCTGACGGTGTCGGAGCTGGTGGAGGTTTTCGAATTGCCGCAGTCGACGGTCTCCCGGCAGCTGAAGGTGTTGCGGGAGGCGGGGTTGCTGGTAGACCGCCGCTGTGCGGCGAGCGTGCGGTACAGTGCCGCGCCGGCCGGCCTGAACGGGGGTCCGGGGATGGCCGGGGACGGGCCGGGGCGTGATCTGCGGCGGCGGCTGATCGAGTGGCTGACCGCCTGCCCGATCGAGCCGGCCTGTGCCGAGCGGGTGCGGCAGGTGCTGGGTCGCCGGTCGGGCGGGGACGGCTTCTTCGATGCGGTCGGTGCCCGCTGGGACGAGTTGCGGACTCAGGCGTTCGGTCGGGGCTTTCCCTTTGAAGCCCTGGTGACGCTGCTGCCGCGGGAGTGGGTGGTCGGCGACATCGGTACGGGGACCGGCTACCTGCTGGGGACGCTGACGGCGTTATTCCGGCAAGTGATCGCCATTGAGCCTTCGGCAGCGATGCTGGAGGCGGCCAGGAGCCGGCCGGAGCTGCGGGGGGTGGAGAACCTGGTGTTCCGTCAGGGCTCGCTGGACCGGCTGCCGGCGGCCGACGGGGAGCTGAATCTGGCGATCGCCTCGCTGGTGCTGCATCACGTGGAGGATCCCGGGGGGGCGCTGGCGGAGCTGCATCGTGTTGTGCGTCCCGGGGGCCGGCTGCTGATCATCGAGCAGGAGGTTCACGAGCATGCCGCCTTCCGGGAGCGGATGGGCGATCCGGGCTGGGGCCTGGAGCCGGCGGTGCTGGCGGGGATGGTCCGGCGGGCGGGCTTCAGCCCGGCGGGGGTGACGCCGTTGCGGGCCACCCGTCCGGCCGGTGGCCGTCAGCTGGCGGCGCCGGGGTTGTTTGCGATTTCGGCCGGCCGGCCGGAGGCCGAGCCGGGGTCGGGCCCGGAGATGGACGGGCAAGGCGTACCGGACGAATGATCGCGCGCGTCGCGCGCTTGAATCCCGAACCTGATGAGGAGGCATTGCACATGGCCACCGCCGTCAAGGAGTACAAGGTCAAGGACATCGGCCTGGCCGGTTTCGGCCGCCGGGAGATCGAGATCGCCGAGTCGGAGATGCCGGGACTGATGGCCATCCGGGAGGAGTACCGTGCCTCGCGGCCGCTGGCCGGGGCGAAGATCACGGGTTCGCTGCACATGACCATCCAGACCGCGGTGCTGATCGAGACGCTGGCGGAGCTGGGGGCGGACGTGCGCTGGGCGAGCTGCAACATCTTTTCCACGCAGGACCATGCCGCGGCGGCGATCGCCGCGCGGGGCATTCCGGTGTTCGCCTGGAAGGGGGAGACGCTGGAGGAGTACTGGGACTGCACGCTGCGGGCGCTGACTCACCCCGACGGCGGCGGGCCGAACCTGGTGGTGGACGACGGCGGGGACGCGACGCTGCTGATTCACCGGGGGCGGGCGTTCGAGGCCGAGTATGCCAAGACCGGCCGGCTGCCGGCGGTCTGCCGGGACAACCGCGAGATCGAGGTCGTGGACACGCTGCTGATCGAGCAGCTGCGGCGGGACGCGGGGTTCTGGCACCGCGTGGCCGAGGGCATGGTCGGGGTGAGCGAGGAGACGACCACCGGCGTGCACCGGCTGTATCAGATGGAGAAGGCCGGCGAGCTGCTGTTCCCGGCGATCAACGTCAACGACTCGGTGACCAAGAGCAAGTTCGACAACCTCTACGGCTGCCGCGAGAGCCTGATTGACGGCATCAAGAGGGCGACCGACGTGATGATCGCGGGCAAGAAGTGCGTGGTCTGCGGCTACGGCGACGTGGGCAAGGGGTGCGTGCAGGCCTTCCGGGGTCTGGGCGCGACCTGTTACGTCACCGAGATCGACCCCATCTGCGCCCTGCAGGCGGCGATGGAGGGCTACCAGGTGGTGACCATGGACGAGGCCTGCGCGTTCGGGGACATCTTCGTGACCGCGACCGGCAACGTGGACGTGATCACCCGGGCGCACATGGACCGGATGAAGGACGGGGCGATCGTCTGCAACATCGGGCACTTCGACAGCGAGATTCAGGTGGACGCCCTGTCGGACCTGCGCTGGGAGGAGATCAAGCCGCAGGTGGACCACGTCATCTGGCCGGACGGCAGGAAGATCATCGTGCTGGCCAAGGGCCGTCTGGTGAACCTGGGCTGTGCCACCGGCCACCCGAGTTTCGTGATGAGCAACAGTTTCTCCAACCAGACGATCGCCCAGATCGATCTCTGGCAGAACCGCGGGACCGGCAAATACGCCCGCAGGGTTTACACGCTGCCCAAGGATCTGGACGAGAAGGTCGCCCGGCTGCATCTGCGCAAGATCGGGGCCCGCCTGACGCGGCTGACGGAGAGGCAGGCCGCGTACATCGGGGTGCCGGTCGAGGGGCCGTTCAAGCCCGACCACTACCGTTACTGAATCCGCCGGCGGCCTGAAGGTCGTCCGCGGTCGAGGCCGGCGCGGAGCCCGGGCTTTCGCGGGAGCCGGGGGGCCGCGCCGGCTGTGCGCGCCGCGCCGGAGCGGTTAGGATGCCCGGTTTCGGCGGGCCGGAAGCGGCGCGCCAGGTGCGGACCGGAGGTGCGACCATGCTCGGAAAACTCGTGGGGCCCGACCTGGAGGAGATGATCCGCAACCGCGAGTTCGCCGCCCTGCGCAAGTCGCTGGTGGGCCTGCAGCCGCAGTCGGTGGCCGAGATCCTCGAGGACATGGAGTCCGAGGACGTGGCCGTGCTGTTCCGGATCCTGCCGCGGGAGTTCGCGGCCGACGTCTTCGAGTACATGCCTTTCGAGGCCCAGGAGCCGCTGCTGCGGCTGCTGAGCCAGGATCACGTCGCCGCGGTGCTCGACGAGATGGACCCCGACGACCGCACCGCCCTGCTGGAGGATCTGCCGGCAGCGGTGACCGAGCGGCTGCTGCGGCTGATGTCGCCGGAGGAGGAGCGGATCGCCAGCCGGCTGCTGTCCTATCCGGAGGACTCGGTCGGCCGGCGGATGACGCCCGATTTCGTGGCCGTGCGGCCGGAGTGGAGCGTGGCCCAGGCGCTGGACCACGTCCGCAAGGTCGGGCACGACAAGGAGACGCTGAACATCCTCTACGTGGTCGACGAGCAGGGCCGGCTGATCGACGACATCCGGCTGCGGGAGCTGGTGCTGGCCGACCCGGGGACGCCGCTTTCCCGGCTGATGGACTGCCAGGCCGTGTCGCTGCGGGCCGAGCAGGACCAGGAGGAGGCGGTCCGGGCGTTCCAGGAGCAGGACCGCAGCGTGCTGCCGGTGGTGGATGCCGAGGGCAGGCTGGTCGGCATCGTCACCGTGGACGACGTGATGGACGTGGCCGAGGAGGAAGTCACCGAGGACATGCAGAAGATGGCCGCGGTCAGCACGCTGGAGGCGCCGTACCTGGACGTGAGCCTGCCGGCGATGATCCGCAAGCGGGCGGTCTGGCTGGCGGTGCTGTTTCTCGGGGAGATGCTCACGGCCACGGCGATGGGGCATTTCGAGCACGAGATCGCCCAGGCGGTGGTGCTGGCTCTGTTCGTGCCGCTGATCGTCAGCAGCGGGGGCAACAGCGGTTCGCAGACCACCTCGATCATCATCCGGGCGCTGGCCCTGGGCGAGGTCACGATGCGCGACTGGCTGCGGGTGCTGGGCCGGGAGCTGACCAGCGGCCTGGGGCTGGGGCTGATTCTCGGGCTGATCGCCTTTCTTCGGATCGGGTTCTGGCCGTGGCGGCAGCAGACCTACGGCGAACACTATTTTCAGATCGCCGCGACGGTCTCGCTGGCCCTGCTCGGCGTGGTGGCCTTCGGCACGCTGTCGGGGGCCATGCTGCCGATGGTGATGAAGAAGCTGCGCTTCGACCCGGCGATGGCCTCGGCGCCGTTTGTGGCCACGCTGGTGGACGTCACCGGCATCGTCATCTACTTCAGCGTCGCCAGCCTCATCCTGCGGGGGACGCTGCTGTGAGGGACCCGGCCGCGGGGACCCGGACCGCCCCGCCCGGCTCGCCGGCGGCGTTCAGTACCGGCCGCGGTACTGTTCGGCGGGGTACTTGGCGGCGTTCTTGAGCATTTTGGCCCGCAGGGCGGAAGACACGTCGATGCCCGCGGCGTTGGCGAAGGAGAGGGCGAAGGCCAGCACGTCGGCCAGTTCCTCGGCGACCGCGTCGCGCGTCTGCGGGTCGCGGACCATCTCGCGTGACGCGTCGTTGCGGACCCAGCGGAAGTGCTCCATGAGTTCGGCGGCCTCGGTGGCGATGGCCATGGCGAGGTTCTTGGGGTCGTGAAACTGCTCCCAGTCGCGTTCGCGGATGAAGGCCGCGATCTCCTGCCGCAGTTCGGCCACGGTGGTGTTCTGGTCGGCGGGCACGATGGCCTCCGTCGTGTGCGGCCGGGGGTCAGTCGGTAATGGTCACCAGCGACTCGCCGGGCACGAGCATGCGATACACGGCCGCGATGTCGTCGGGCGCCAGGCGAACGCAGCCGAGGGACACGTCCTGCCCGATGGTTTCCGGTTCGATGGTGCCGTGGATGCCGTAGCCGAACGCGCCGACGGCCTGGCCCTCGATGCCCTCCAGGCCGATCCAGAACTCGCCGATGGGGTTGGCCGGATCGTCCGGGTGCCACTCCCGCCCGGTCCGCGGATCGGTCCAGCCGGGGTTGGGCTGGCGGTTGATCACCTTCCACCGTCCGGTCGGCGTGCCCCCGTCGGCCCCCAGGGCGACGCGGAAGGAGCCCACGTAGACATCCTGCAGGAACGCGTGCAGGGTGTGGTCGGACTTGCGCACCGTGGCGTGGAACGGTCCGCGGAGCACCTTCAGGCGCCGGCCCTCGCGGATGAAGTTCCGGTTGGGCAGGCGGTTGAGCGTCGCGAGCATTTCCTCGGTGACCTTGAAGCGGGCGGCGATGCGGCCGAGGGTGTCGCCGCTCCTGACGGTGCAGTGGGCAGCCAGCGGGTCGTCCGGGAGGACGGCGGTGTTGAAGAGGGTGTCGGCGGCGATGGCCGAAAGGGCCTGTCGGGCCTGAGCCGCATCGGCCGGCGGCAGGCCCGAGCCCAGGGCCTGCTTGAGCAGGCTTCGGG
>CAZSYS010000243.1:0-7136 GCA_964611365.1 uncultured Planctomycetales bacterium | reverse complement strand
GACCGGGCCCGTCGGCCGCCCATGCAGCGGGCGTAGCGGCAGAGGAACCGCAGCCGCTCGGTGCGGCCGATCCGGTCGGCCGGGGCCGAGTAGTCCAGGGCCGCCAGGTCCTTGATCCGCCATCTCCAGGGCCGCAGCCGGGGCCGGAAGACGCGCTGAAGATCGATCAGGCGGAAGGACGGGGCCGCGGCCGGGTCGGCCCGGAGGCGTTCGTCGTTGGTGATGAATATATGGCACATATACAGATCGCGGTGCACGAAGCCGGCGGCATGGAAGGCCGCCACGAAGCGGGCCAGGGCGTCGGCCAGGGCCCGGGCCGGCGGCCGGCGGGTTTCAGCGGCCGGCGGGGCGAACTCTGCCGGGATCCAGCGCTCCAGCGACTGGCCGGGAACCTCTTCCAGCAGTAGGCAGCTGCGCAGTTCCCAGGGGCCGATCATCTTCTGGCCGCAGGCCACCGCCCGGGCCGCCGGAATGCCGGCCGCCTCCAGTGCCCCGGCGTTGTCCCACTCGACGGCGGCGGTGCTGCAAAGCAGGCGTCCGCGCCGCCAGCGTTCCAGCTGGCAACGGAGCGGGGGGCGGTCGAAGCGCTTGAGATAGACGGTGCGGGCAACCTCGCCCGGGGCTTCCAGGCGCAGCTTCCAGCGCTGCCGCCAGGGCTCCAGGCCGGGCTTGTCCATGCGCCGACCGGTCCGGCAGGCGAAGACCGCCGCCAGGCCGGTCAGGCCGCAGGCCCGCAGGATGGCCGCGTAATCCCCGGAGATTTCGAATGCCTCGGCCATGTCCGGCGCGACCCGCCCCTGCCTGGAACACCGCTGTACGGTCGGCGATCGGCCATTGTCGGGCAACCTCCGGGCCCCCGCAAGGCGGGCCTGCGGCGGGTAGCCGGTCCCGCGGACGCGTGCCGTCGCCGGGCTTGCCGGTGGGGTTGGCCGGCGCGTAGGTTTGCGAAAGCCCGGGGAACGCCGGAAGATGAGGCGCCGGCCGCGGGCCCGGCGGGGGCCCGGCCGGTCCGTGCATCAACCGAGAAGACCGGAGCGGACATGCAAGTTCTCACGACACTGACGATCGCCGGGCTGGCATCCGCCGTGGTCGCGGCCGCGGCGGCGGAGATTCCCGAATCATGGCACGTGCTGGGCGGGCGCCCGTCGGACGTCCGGTGGCAGGCCCGGTGGATCTGGACCGACGGGGAGGCCTCGCCGCGGAACCTCTATTTGTGCTGCCGGAAGGATTTCCGGCTCGAGGATGCCGGCGCACCCTGCCGTCTGCACATCGCCGCCGACACGCGTTACCGCCTGTACGTCAACGGCGAATGGATCGGCGACGGCCCGGCGCGAAGCTTTTACTGGGCCCAGCAGTTCGACACCTACGACCTGACCGGCCTGCTGGCGGCGGGGAACAACACTCTGGCGGTGCTGGTCAGCCATTACGGCGAGGGAACCTTTCAGTACGACCCCAGCGGCCAGGCGGGGCTGCTGTGTCAGCTGGAGCGCCGCGTCGGAGAGGCCTTTGAACCGCTGGTGGTCAGTGACGAAACCTGGCGGGTGCACATCCACGAGGGTTACCTGCGGCCGACGATGCGGATCAGCTGCCAGATGCCTTTCGAGGAGATCGTGGATGCCCGCCGCATGCCGCCGGACTGGATGCTGCCGGGTTTCGACGCCTCCGGGTGGCCGGCGGCCCGGGTGGTGGCCGAGGCCGGCGGGGGGCCCTGGAAGACGCTGGTTGCGCGGACCGTGCCCCACCTGACGCGCGAGCCGGTTCCGCCGGCGAGGCTGTGGCGCACCGGGCTGGCCGAGATGCCGACGTTGAATACCGGTTTCACCGGCCGGCCCTACCTGCTGGGCGACTACCGGATGCAGAACCACCGGACGCTGCGGGGCTTCGCCGCGACGCTGATCGACAGCCCGGCGGAACAGACGATCGTGCCGGCCGAGCGCGAGACGGGGCGTGAGGCGTGCGTGCTCAACGGCGAGGCGATGGAACGGGGCAAGCCTTCGCGGCTGCGCAAGGGCCTGAACCTGATGGTCGCGGCCTTTCCGCCGCATCACGTGCACGAGTTCGACCGGCACTATGCCTTCTTCGTCGAGCAGCCGGTGACGCTTCGGGGGGTGTTCAACGACGAGACGGCCTGGACGATGTTCGGGCCTTTCGAGGACTACCCGGCGGTTCACGCCCGGTGTCTGGCGGCGGCGGTGCCGGCCGATCTGGAGCCCTTCCGCGCGCAGGCCCGGCCGGTGCGGAACGAGCACATCCTGACGCACGGATCGCCCTGGGAGGAGTCCACCGGCGCCCGGAGCCTTCCGGGCGAGTTGCGGATCGACAACCCCGAGGGGCTGTTCGGCGCGGCCGGAGAGGTCGCGGTGGTGCATCCGCCGGCGGCGGGCCAGGCGGAACTGTTTCTGGACTTCGGCCGCGAGCTGGTGGGCCCGATCGAGCTGGACGTGGAGGCGGCGGCCGGGACGGTGCTGACCTTCAACTTTCTGGAGGAGATCGAGGATGGGGTGCGGATCCACTACACCAACGACAACTACGGGGGGTTCCGCTACATCTGCCGCGACGGGCGTCAGCGGTTCACCTCGTTCCTGCGGCGCGGTTACCGGTACTGCAAGCTGCTGATGGGCGACATGACCGGGCCGGTGCGGATCCGCAGCCTGCGGACGCTGCTGGCGACGCACCCGGCGCCGGCCCGCGGCGCGTTCCGCTGCTCGGATCCGCTGTTGACGCGGATCTGGGAGGTCGGGGCCCATACGCTGCGCTGCTGCAGCGAGGACACCTACACCGACTGCCCGACGTACGAGCAGACCTTCTGGGTGGGGGACGCGCGAAACGAGGCGATGATCGACTACGCGGCCTTCGGCAACCAGGCGCTGGCCCGGCGCTGCGCGGAGCTGCCGGCGCTTTCGCTGTTCCGCCAGCCGCTGGTCGAGTGCCAGGTGCCCTCGGCGTGGGACACGCTCCTGACGGCCTGGAGCCTGCTGTGGGTGCAGGCGGTGGAGGAGCACTGGCAGTTCGGCGGCGACCAGGCGTATCTGGAGGGCGTGTATCCCGCGGTGCACCGCATGCTGGTCAACTGCCGGGAGCAGCTGACCGACGCTCGCGGGCTGCTGGCGGTGGATGCCTGGAACATGTTCGACTGGGCGGGCCAGGACAGCGGGCACAAGGTCGTGACCCACAACCAGATGTTTCTGGTGGAGGCCCTGCGGCGGGCGGCGGCCATGGCCCGCCAGCTGCGGCGCGTGCCGGAGGCCGTGTGGTTCGACGAGTACCGCCAGGCCCTGACGGCGGCGATCAACCGGCACCTGTGGGACGAGTCGCGGGAGGCGTACGTGGACGCGATCCACGGCGATGGTCAGCTCAGCCGGGTGGTCAGCCAGCAGACCAACGCTCTGGCGCTGCTCTACGAGGTGGCCCCGCCGGAACGCGCCGGGAAGATCCGCCATGCCCTGGTAGCGCCGCCGGAAGGCATGGTGAGGGTCGGCAGTCCGTTCGCGATGTTCTACATCCTGGAGGCTCTCGCCCGGGAAGGCCGGCAGGAGGAGATCCTGGCGATCACCCGGGACCGCTGGGGCCAGATGATCCGCCGGGGGGCGACCACGTTCTGGGAGACGTTTCCGGGGTTCGAGTCCCGGTGGTGGACGCGGAGCTACTGCCACGCCTGGTCGGCGGCTCCGACGTATTTCCTCTCGCGCTACCAGCTGGGGGCCTGGTGGGCCGAGCCGGGCTATGCCCGTGCCCGGATCGCGCCGGTGCCGGCCGGTCTGACCTGGGCCGCCGGGGCGGTGCCGACGCCGCGGGGCCCGATTCACGTCGCCTGGGAGGCTTCCGACGACCGGTTCGCCATCGACGTGCGGCTGCCGGAGGCGGTGGCGGCGGTGGTGGAGCTTCCGGTCCCGGCGGACGAGTTCCCCGACGTGAAGACCGGCAACCGTGCGCTGCAGCGGGTCGGCGACCGCTGGCAGATCAGTCTTCCGCCGGGGGCGTCGGCGTCGATCGAGGCCTGTCGCTGAGCCGGGTCGTGTGCTCCGGCGGGGGCAGGAGTCGGTTGCCGGCCGGAGCGCTCTGAGATGGCCGGCGACGTCGCGCGAGCCGGCCTGTCCATCGGTCCGGCGGAAGCACCGGTGCCGGAGGTTCCGGTCCGGTGGAGGCCCGGGCCTTCAGGGGTCGCGGAAAGAGCCGTGCGCCGCCGGGAGGGGTGCCTGCGGGAAAGCTCTGCGGTCCGGCGGCGCTGCGGCGGGCCCGATGCGGCTTTGCGGCCTGAGGCCGGACGGCATCATCCCGGCGCGCCGACGACCTCGCCGCGTTTCTCGGGCACGAACGAGAAGGTCTCCCCTTCGCAGTCCACGCGGACACTGTCTCCGTCGGCGATGTCGCCGGCCAGCAGGCGCCGGGCCAGCGGATTCTCGATCTCCTGCTGGATCAGGCGCTTGAGGGGGCGGGCGCCGAAGACGGGGTCGTAGCCGTCGCGGGCCAGCCGCCGTCGGGCCCGGTCGGTGATGGTCAGCCCGATGTGGCGCTCGGCCAGCCGGGCGCGCAGCAGGTCCAGCTGGATTTCGACGATCGCGGCCAGGTGTTCCGGCGTCAGGCGGTGGAAGATGATGACCTCGTCGATGCGGTTGAGGAACTCGGGGCGGAAGTGCCGCTTGAGCTCCTCGCGGACGCGCGATTCGATTTCGACATCGACGGCGTTGCTCTCGGAGAGCTGCTGGATCAGCCCGCCGGCGATGTTGCTGGTCATGACGATGATGGTGTTGCGGAAGTCGACCGTGCGGCCGTGGCCGTCGGTCAGCCGTCCGTCGTCCAGCACCTGCAGCAGGACGTTGAACACGTCGGGGTGGGCCTTCTCGATCTCGTCGAAGAGCACCACGCTGTAGGGGCGGCGATGCACGGCCTCGGTCAGCCGGCCGCCTTCCTCGTAGCCCACGTAGCCCGGGGGAGCTCCGATCATGCGGGCGACGGAGTGAGGCTCCATGAATTCGCTCATGTCCAGGCGGATGAAGGCCGCCTCGTCGTCGAACAGGAAGTCGGCCAGGGCCTTGCAGAGCTCGGTCTTGCCCACGCCGGTCGGCCCGAGGAACAGGAACGACCCGATCGGCCGGTCGGGCGCTCCGATGCCCGCCCGGCTGCGGCGGACGGCGTCGCTGACCGCCCGCAGGGCCTCCTCCTGCCCGACCACCCGGCGGGCGAGCCGGTCCTCCATCTGCAGCAGCTTCTCCTTTTCGCCCTCGAGCATGCGGGCCACGGGCACGCCGGTCCACTGGCTGACGACCTCGGCGATGTCCTCGGCGGTGACCTCCTCGTGGACCAGGGCCTGGCCGTCGTTGTGCCAGCGGGCCAGTTCGGCCTCGCGTTCGCGGAGCTGAGCCTCCAGCTCGCGCAGCTCGCCGTACTGGATGCGGGCGGCCCGCTCCAGCTGCCCGGTCCGCCGGGCATCGGCCAGTTCGTTGCGTTTGGCCTCGATCTGGTCCTTGAGCTGCTTGATCGACCGCAGGGCTCCGACCTCCTGCTCCCAGCGGGCGGTCAGCGCGGTGTTCTGCTCGCCCAGTTCGGCCAGCTGTCGCTCGACGGCCGCCAGCCGCGTGCGCGAGCCCTCGTCCTTCTCCTTGCG
This sequence comes from uncultured Planctomycetales bacterium, assembly GCA_964611365.1. Lineage (GTDB taxonomy): Bacteria > Planctomycetota > Phycisphaerae > UBA1845 > PWPN01 > CALLOB01. The sequence goes on along the minus strand of CAZSYS010000243.1, from coordinate 1,531 downwards.
CAGGGCCTCGCGCTCGATTTCCAGCTGCATGATCCGGCGGCGGATCTCGTCCAGCTCCGAGGGCATGGAGTCGTTTTCGATCCGCAGGCGCGAGGCGGCCTCATCGACCAGGTCGATGGCCTTGTCCGGCAGAAAACGGTCGCTGATGTAGCGGTGCGAGAGCGTGGCCGCGGCCACCAGGGCCGAATCCTGGATCCGGACGCCGTGGTGGGCGTCGTAGCGCGGCTTGAGGCCGCGGAGGATGGCGATGGTGTCCTCGACCGTCGGCTCGCCGACGTAGATCGGCTGGAACCGCCGCTCCAGGGCGGGATCCTTCTCGATGTGCTTGCGGTACTCATCCAGCGTGGTGGCCCCGATGCAGCGCAGCTCGCCCCGGGCCAGCGGCGGCTTGAGCAGGTTGCCGGCGTCCATGGCGCCGTCGGCCCGGCCGGCGCCGACGATGGTGTGCATATCATAGATGAACAGGATCACCTCGCCGTCGCTTTCGACCTCCTCGCGGATGACGGCCTTTAGCCGGTCCTCGAATTCGCCGCGGTACTTGGCCCCGGCGATCAGGGCCCCCAGATCCAGGGCGCAGACCCGCTTGTTGCGGAGCACCGCGGGCACGTCGCCGTTGACGATCCGCAGGGCCAGCCCCTCGACGATGGCGGTCTTGCCCACGCCGGGCTCGCCGATGAGCACCGGGTTGTTCTTGGTCCGCCGGGCCAGGACCTGCATGACCCGCCGGATCTCGTCGTCGCGGCCGATCACCGGATCGATGCGCCCGCGGCGGGCCAGTTCGACCAGGTCGCGCCCGTAGCGCTGCAGCGCCTGGTAGGTTTCCTCGGGATTCTGCGAATCGACGCGATGCGAGCCGCGGACATCCTTCATCGCCGCCAGGATGGTCTCCGGTACCGCTGCGGCCATGGCCAGCACCTGTCGGGCCGGCGAATCGACGGTCGCCAGAGCCAGCAGGAGGTGCTCGCTGGAGATGTAGCGGTCCTTGAGCCGGTCGGCCTGCTGTTCGGCTTCCTTCAGCACCGCCTCCAGCTCGCGCGAGACGCCGACCTGGCCGCCGGTGACCCGCGGGCGGCGCGACAGCTCGGCCTCGGCCAGCTGCCGCAGCCGCCCGACATGGGCTCCGACTTTCTCGAGAATCGGCACGACCACGTTGCCGCCGTTTTCCTGGTCCAGCAGGGCCAGCAGCAGGTGCAGGGGCTCGACCTGGGCGTGCTGGGCGGCCGATGCGCGTTCCTGGGCCGCCTGCAGGCTTTCGGCCGCCTTGACTGTGAATTGATCCGCACGCATGCCGGAAACCTCCGATCCCCGGGGGTTTCATCCAACCGGGTTCACCCCGGTCGATGCAAGCTCCATACCACGGGACGTCGAAACATAAGGCACGTTTTTGCAATACGTTGCGCTCGACACGATGCCTCTTCGCTGCCGAATTGGCAGCCGCGGGACGGGTCTGCGTGGGGTGCCGGCGACGGGTGAGGACGGGCGCGTAAGCCCGCAGGCACCCCGGGGCCGGCCGGCTCCGCGGCCAGCGGAC
>CAZSYS010000242.1:0-7164 GCA_964611365.1 uncultured Planctomycetales bacterium | reverse complement strand
CCGGTGGCCGGGTGACCGCCGGGGAGCCTGGAGCAGGCGCCGGGCGGCATGATCCGGCGGTCGGCAAGGCCGGATGCGGGCCAGGTCCGATATTCACCGGGCGGCAGGGCCGGACCGCGCAGACATCCCATAAACCCTTTGAAATAACCGGATTCGCCGCCCGGGCTGGCCGATAATCCCAGGGCGCGGGTCCTTCGGCCGGGCGGGATCGGCCGGCCCGCGTGTGGATTCACGGAAGGTGTCGATCATGCCCAGAACTCACAGGAACGCCGCGCTGGCAGGCATCGCCGCGGCGCTGGCGATCGCCGGCTGCTACGGCGGCAACGTCGGACGCACCAATGCCCCGCCGCAGGGCTTCTCCGAGAACCGCCACGACATCAACGAGCACTACCTGCGGATGACGGACAACGCGTTGCTCAACGACATGAACATGTCGTCGGTCCACTTCGTGCCGGAGTCCGCGGAGCTCAACGCCCTGGGCGTGCGGCGGCTGCGCCGCTGCGCGTCGATTCTGGGCATCTACGGCGGCAAGATCCGTTACGACGGCATCGACGGCGGCGAGGAGATGACCCGCGCCCGCCTGGAGACGATGGAGAAGTTCCTGGCCTCCTCGGGGCTGAAGCGCGAGCAGTTCAGCGTCGAGGCCGGGGCTGCCCGGGGCACGGGCATGGATGCCGGCGAGTCGACGCTCATCCGCCAGACCACGCGTTTCCAGCCGGACAGCGCTTCCAGCAGCGGAAACCAGAGCAGCCTGATGTCAACCTTGGGTTCCGGCGGCGGCACGAGCAACTGACGCACGCCGCCGGGGCGTCGCGCCGGACCGGCGCGCCAGACCGGACAAGACGACAAAGGAGTGCAATCGCATGTTCGCACGGACGCGCCTCGCAGGGTGGCTGTGCCTGGCCCATCTGCTGGCCTGGGGAGGCTGCCAGCCTGCCGAGACTCCCACGACGGGACGCATCGAACGAACCGGCGGCAGTCAGGCCGTTCCGACGGCCCCGGTCGATCCGGCCACCATCCGCGAGGCCGACGCCCCGATCATCGCCCCTGACACCCACCTGGCCGCCGGGCGGCTGCACGAGAGCCAGGGCCGGCTTGCGGCCGCCGTCGAGCAGTACCAGATGGCGGTGAATGCCGACCCCAGGCATGTCGAGGCGCTCAACCGCCTGGGCGTGGCCATGACCCGGCTGGGGCAGTATCGCAAGGCCGAGCGGGCTCTGCAGAAAGCCGTCGAACTCGCCCCCGATCAGGCCCACCTGCTGAACAACCTGGCCTACGCCCGGATGGCCGAAGGTCGCTGGGGCGAGGCCGCCGAACTCCTGACCCGTGCGGTGGAGCGTTTTCCCGATTTCCCGAAAGCCCGGATCAATCTGGCCGTGTCGCTGGCGATGCAGGGCGACGACCAGAGCGCCCTCGAGCAGTTCCGGCTGGCCCTGCCGCCGGAGGACGCCTTCTACAACATGGGCATGCTCTACCAGTCCCGCAGGGAGGCGGTAAAGGCCGCCCATGCCTACAAGCTTGCCCTGCAGACCAACCCCAGGCTGGCGGCCGCGCGCCGGCGACTGGAAAGCCTGCCGGCCGAGATTCTGGGCCAGGCCGACAGCCGCATCGAGGCGGGTCTGGCCTTGACCGCCGACCGGGAGGAACAACCGGCGAACGCCGAGCCGGTGGCGCTGAACCCGCTGCCGGTGGAAACCGAAACCCGCGTCCAGGATGGTGACGCCGTTCAGTCCGTCCCGGCCTTGCCCGCCGGAGGCGAGCTGGCGGTCAGCACCGCCCAGACCCGGCCGGCCGGGGAAACCGGCCGGGAGCCGGCGGCCGAATCGCCGTCCGTGGCTCGGGCGTCGGCTGAGGAACCGGTGGTGCCGGCCGCACTGACCGGCACGATGTCCCTGGAAACCGTCCGGAGCGAGCCGGTCGTCGAGTCGGTCCTGTCGTCCGCGCAGCAAAGCGCCCCGATCCAGGCCGGTGACGATATCCCACTACACGCCGCCGGCGATGGGTCGGCCGTCCCCTCGGCCGACAGCCTGAAACTCTTGAAAGCCCTTGTGAACGCGATCCGGGGGCTTCCCGAGACGCCGGCGTGGCGATCGGGTCTGGGATGGGTGCGCGGGTGGGTGGCCCCTGCGAGCCGCTGCGAGCAGGCAGCCTCGCCTCCGGCCCAGGACCAGGAGCCCACCGCATCGACGGACTTCATGCTCCCGGACCTGCAGGCTTTCAGCGGCGAGGATCCGGTCCCCTGACGGCATTTCGCCGCACATCCAACCGGCGGCGTCGGGTGGATTGACGCTGCCGACCTCCGGAAATAACCTGCCAGGCGCAGGCATCCTCGCCGCCGGCGCGTGGCACGCCGCCTTCGGCGGATGCGTTTCACGTTCACATGTCGGGACGGTCGCCAGGGGAGGATTCCCGCGATGGCCGCGCAGCTTTCGTCCGTGGCCGGGCGTCTGGACAGGCTTTACGAGTTTGAAAGGGATCCGGTCACCCCGGACCGCCTGCACGGCGGGCGCTACTTTGCAGCGTTTTTCGCCGGGGAGCACGTCGCGGCCACGGAGTTCGTGATCGGGGCCATGTTCGTGCAGTGGGGAGCGGCCGCCGCGGATGTCGTCTACGGCCTGCTGCTGGGCAATCTGCTGGCGGTGCTGTCCTGGACCTTCATCTGCGCGCCGATCGCGGTGCAGACCCGCCTGACGCTCTACTGGTATGCGCGGCGGATTCTCGGGCCGGGCCTGACGGCGGTCTACAACCTGGTCAACGCGGTGCTGTACTGCTGCCTGGCGGCGGCGATGATCGGCGTGTCGGCCTCGGCGCTGATCATGGCCCTGGGGCGGATCCCCGGGCTTCCGGCGATCGGCCACCCGCGGATGAGCGACGTCTGGCCGGGCGGACCGGGATGGGTGGCGGTGGTGATCGCGGTCGGGGCGGTGGTGGTGACGCTGGCCATCCTGGGGTTCCGGCGGCTGAGCCAGTTTGCCGCGGTCTGCGCCCCGTGGATGCTGGTGATGTTTCTGGCCGGAGCGATCGCGTCGCTGCCGGCGCTGGGCGAGGTTCGGACGCTCGGGCAGGTCGTTTCGGCGGCCTCCGCGCGGATCTGGACCGGCCGGCCCTGCGAGGAGCCGATCCGGGAGGTGGCCGCAAGGCTTCCGAATCTGCGGCTGCCCGAGCGGGTGCCGCAGAGCCTGCGCGACGAGCTGGCGGCACGGACGGTCGGCGGCGGGCCGATCGTGCTTTCGGATGACGCGGTTCTGACCACCGAGCGGGCCGACGCCCGCTGGCGGATCATCGACGGGGCGAGGGAGTTCGTCATCAAGCTGCAGGCTCCGGCGGACGGCGGGCCGGCCGGCCTGGTGCTCTGCCGCGTGCTGCCGAAACTGGGCTTCTGGCACATCGCCTTTTTCGCCTGGTTTGCCAACCTGGCGATGCACGTCGGGCTGTCGGACATGGCGGTGCTGCGGTACGCTCCGCACGCGGGTTACGGGCTGTACTCGGCGTTCGGCATGTTCCTGGGGCACTTCGTCGCCTGGCTCTGTGCGGGGGTGATGGCCGCGGCCCTGGGCCAGGGGCTCAACATCGGTCAGATGGCCGACCGGGCGCTGGGCACGGCCGGCCTGGTCGCGGTGCTGCTGGCCGGCTGGACCACGGCCAATCCGACGATCTACCGGGCGGGGCTGGCCCTGCAGGCGATCACGCCGGACTGGCCGCGATGGAAGATCACGCTGGCGGCCGGGGCGATCACGACGGCGGTGGCGTGCTTCCCGGCGATCTTCATGAGGCTGCTGGACTTCGTGGCGATTTACGGACTGGTGCTGATGCCGGTCGGAGCAGTCATCTTCACGGACCATCGGCTGTTCGATCGTCTGGGCCTGCCACGCGGCCGGGCCGGCGCCCGCGGCGAGACGGTGAACGTCCCGGCGCTGCTGACCTGGGCGGCGGTGCTGGGGCTGTGTTTCCCGTTTGAGATGTTCGGAGGGTTCCGCTGCCCGATGGATCTGGCGGGGATTCCGCTGTTCTTCCGCTGGCTTCCGGGCTGGTTCCTGGCCTGCGGATTGTACGCGGCTCTGGCGTGGATATGCTGGGGCCGGTCCGCGGACGGGGCGGTGGAGGATCGGGGCGTCGGCCAACCGCCGGCGACGGCCGGCGTCGGAGCCGTGGTTCCGCTGAAGGCGGTGGAGGTCGACGTGGCCGCCTGGATGGCCGGGGTGGTGGCCCTGCTGGCGCTGGTGATGTGCCTGGTGCTGCCGCTGCGGGTGTTTCTGGCCGGGGAAGTGCCGGAGGTATACGCCTCGAACCTGCGGACGTGCAAGGGGCAGCTGCTGGTGGCGACGGTGATCTACTTCGTGGCGGCCAGCTGGTGGTTCGGCCGCCGCGAGCGGGCCCGCGGTTGAGCGGGGCGACGGGAGGGCGCGGGCGTGCGTGTGGTGCGGTTCGAGGATGATCGCGGCCGGGTGCGGCTGGGCGAATGGACGGCCGACAGCCAGGCCCGGCTGATCGACGGCGACCTGTTCGGCGGATTCGTGGTGCGTTCCGAGACCGCGGCGGTGCGGCGGCTGCTGGCGCCGGTGGTGCCGGCGAACATCTTCGGCATCGGCCTGAACTACCGCCGCCACGCCGCCGAGGGCGGCCAGCCGGTGCCGGATGAGCCGCTGGTCTTCCTCAAGCCGACGACGGCGGCGGCCGGCCCGGAGGATCCGATCCTGCTGCCGGCCGACGCTCCCGACGAGGTGGACTACGAGGGCGAGCTGGCGGTGGTCATCGGCCGGACGGCTCGCAGGGTGCCCGAGGCCCGGGCCGCCGAATACGTGCTGGGGTATACCTGCGCCAACGACGTGTCGGCCCGCGACTGCCAGTTCCGGCGCGACCGGCAGTGGGCCCGGGCCAAGGGGTTCGACACGTTCTGCCCCCTGGGGCCGTGCCTGCTGATCGACCCGGCGAGGGACCCGCAGTCGTTCGCCATCCGGACCACGCTCAACGGCCGGGTGATGCAGGCATCCACGACCGCGGACATGGTCTTTTCCGCGGCCCGGCTGATCAGCTACCTCTCGCACCAGTTCACGCTTCTGCCCGGCACGGTGATCCTGACCGGCACGCCCGAGGGGGTGGGCTGGACGCGCAAGCCGCCGGTGTTCCTGCGCGACGGCGACCGGGTGACGGTGGAAATCGAGGGCATCGGCGCCCTGTCCAACCCGGTTCGGGCCGGGCCGTGAGGCCGTGGGCGCGGCGTGCCCGGCCCGGCGGTGCGCGGCGTCTGGAAAGAGCGGGTATAATGAGGTGCGGCCGCGGCAGAACCGCCCCCCGACGGGCCGCCCGGTGGCAGCCGGCGGCGCGGGCGCAGTAAGGTGCGTCGATGCCCCTCTATGAGTACCAGGCGGAAGATCCCGGCCGGTCGTGCGACCGCTGCCGGGAGGTGTTTACGGTGCGGCAGGCGATGAGCGACCCGCCGCTGGTGGCCTGCCCGGACTGCGGCGGGGCGGTCCGCAGACTGATCTCGCAGTGCAGCGTCTCCTCGACGCCTTCGGTCCGGGCGATGCTCAGCGACCGGAACCTCAAGGCCAAGGGTTTCACCAAGCTGGTCAACGAGGGCGGCGGACGGTTTCGCCGGACGGTGTGAACGCCGCATCCGACGGCCGGAAACCCCACGATCCCCGGCGAGAGACCGTACCCGGGTCACCCGGGGGGAGGCATCCTGTGCAGAGCAAGGAACGGATGATGATCGCCCTGCGCCGGGGTGTCCCGGACCGCGTGCCGGCCACCGTGCACCAGTGGCAGACCTACCACCTGGAGAAGTACCTCGGCGGGATCGAGCCGCTGGAGGCCTTCAGGCGTTTCGGCCTGGACGCGGCGATCACGTACTTCCCGGTGACGTACCCCCCCAGTCCGGACTGGCAGGTGGACATCGTCCGCGGCACCTCGTCGCAGGGCCATCCGGTGGAGCACCGCACGATCACCACGCCGGGCGGCACGTTGACCCAGACCGTCGAGTTTCACCCGACGACGCACTGGAACACCACATACCTGGTCAAGCGGCCTGAGGACATCGAACTCGTCGACCGGTACATGACCGTCCCGGTGCTCGACCGGGCGGCCGTGGCCCGGGAGTACGACCGGGTCGGGGACGCCGGCATCCTGCGCGGTTTCGTCTGGGGCGACCAGGGCGGCTGCTGGCAGCACGCGGTGAACCTCTACGGCCTGGAAAACCTGATCATGGCCACCTACGACGACCCGGCCTGGGTGCACCGTTTCCTGAGCGTGCTGGAACGCAAGAAGCTCCGCTTCATCGAGGAATCGCTGACCGGGGCGAAGTACGACCTGATCGAGACCGGGGGCGGGGCGGCCTCCAGCACCTGCGTCTCGCCGGCGATCTTCGAGGCCTTCTGTCTGCCCTACGACCGCCGGATGCACGACGCGCTGCACGCGGTGGGGCTGCCGGCGGTGTACCACACCTGCGGCGGAATGATGCCGATCCTCGATCTGATCGTGGCCAACCACTGCGACGCCAGCGAGACGCTGACGCCGCCGGCCATGGGCGGCGATGCCCGGCCGACGGAGATCAAGCGTCGCATCGGCCACCGCGTCGCGCTGATCGGGGGGCTCAATCAGCAGGAGGTGCTGGACCGCGGCACGCCCGAGTCGATCCGGCAGGAAGTCTTCCGCCTGTTCGCCGGGTACGGCGTCGGCGGCGGCTACATCATGTCGCCCAGCGACCACTTCTTCGAGACGCCGCCGGAGAACCTCGCCTTGTACGCCCGGGCGGCCGCCGAGTGCCGCTACTGAGCGAACCGGCCGCCTGCCCCGCCCCGGGCCCTGAACCGTAAGCACCCACCGGAACCACAGTCCCCACGGCCCGGGAAAAAGGACCCCGCAAAAGGGGCCATTGTGCCCGAAAAAGGGGGCATTCTGGAATGGCATGAAGCTAACGTCCTTCCCTGTCCCCGTGAAGCCGATACCACCGGCGGGGTCTGATCAGGAGGCTGTACTCTGTGGGCCTTCGTTTGCGGCGTCGGGTCCTCGTTGACGGCTTCGCGGTCCAGTCGGTCAGACTGCCAGGCAGGCTCTCGGCGTCGCGCAGCGCCGTAGCGGCCGGCGCCCCTGCCGGCCGTCGAGGGCGGACGACCCCGCGTCCCGGGGATATCCCGCCTCATGCAGCGGCCGGCGCCCCAGCCGGCC
>CAZSYS010000241.1:0-7199 GCA_964611365.1 uncultured Planctomycetales bacterium | reverse complement strand
TTCCCCGTCCGCGGGGCAGCGCTCCCGGTTGAGCACCTCCACCAGGCAATGCAGCGTGCTTCCGCCGCTGCCGACGCGGCGGCCGCCGGGGTCCGGCACGACCACGATCTGCCGGGCCTGTACGGACAGTCCCAGCTCCTGCCGCCACTGGAGTTGCCGCCGGTACACCGCGGCCTGGGGCTCGTTGGCCGCGGTCAGGATGAGATAGTCCCACTCGGCCGGCGTGCCGATTGCCGTGTCGTCCGCCGCGTCCCGGTCAAACACCCCGTCCACGTGCACGCGGTCCTGCGTCATGGGCCAGGCTCCGCCGGACGCCGACCGTCCGGTCCGGACGCGGAAGGTCTCCTGCGGCGCCGACATGGCCGCCCCGCCTCCCGGAAGTCCGGCTGGCTTTATACCTCGCGGAGCACTCCCTCCGCCACCCCCCCGGCCGGGCGGGGGCGATCACGGCGGGACGATCTCGACCCGCAGGCGGTTGATGCGGCGTTCCTCGGACTGCACCACCCGCAGACGCACGTTGCCGCAGGCCAGCTCCTCCCCGGCCGCCGGGATCTTGCCCATCCGCGCGAACATGAAACCGCCGACGGTGTCGTAGTCCTCGTCCTCGGGCAGTTCGATGCCCAGGGCCTCGTTGAGTTCGTCGATGTGCACCCGGGCATCGACCTCGGCCGCCGTCGGGCTGATCCGCTGGATCGGCTCCGGTTCGGGGGCCTCGTACTCGTCGGCGATCTCCCCGACCAGCTCCTCCAGGATGTCCTCGATGGTCACCAGCCCGGCCGTGCCTCCGTACTCGTCCAGCACGATCGCCAGGTGGACTTTCCGCTCTCTCAGTTCCTGCAGGAGATCGGAAATCGGCTTGGATTCCGGCACGAACGGCACCTTGCGCAGCAGGCTGCCGGCCTCGAAGGGCTCGTCCTCGGAGAGCTTGAGCAGATCCTTGGCGTACAGAACGCCCCGGATGTCGTCGAGGTTCTCGCCGTACAGCGGGATGCGCGAGTGTCCCTCGCGGTTGATCACGTCCTTGGCCTCCTGCAGGCCGACGCTCAGCGGCAGGGCGACGATCGCGGTGCGCGGGGTCATGATCTTGGCCGCCTCGGTGTCGCGAAAGGCCATGACCGACTCGATCAGCTGCGCGTCCTGCTCACGCACCGCGCCGGCCAGTTCGCCCTCGCTGACCACGCCGAGGATCTCCTTCTCGATCTGCGCGGCCTCGTCGTCCGCGTCGGACATCGCCGGCACCCCGGCCAGCCGCCGCCCCAGGATGTCGAACAGGTGGTGCACCGCCGTCACCGGCATCAGCAGGACTCGCAGTCCCAGCAGCGGGCCCAGTGCCGCGGCCATGAAGGCCTCGCCGCCGTAATGCGCCCAGGTGGTGGGAATCGCCACCCCGAAGGTCATCACCAGAATCAGGGCGGCCAGGAAGATCTCGACATAGCCGACCGCGCCGCGCGAACCGGTCGGCGCGGCCCCCAGGGCATGAGCGACCAGCAACGTGAGCCCCACGACCGCGCCCATGCGCAGAAAAGAGGTGATGAACAGCAGGTCGCCCTCGTGGTGCTGGAAGCCCTCCAGCAGGCGTTGCCGCCGGCCGGAACCGAGCCGGCGGGCGAGGTCCACGCGGGACACGTGCCGGATGGCCACGTTGGCGGTGGTGGCCAGCACGATCAGAACGGTCAGGGCGGCCCCGATCCAGAACTCACCGCTGAGCACGTGGCCTCCTCCCCGCGTCCTTCGCCCGCCGGCGCCTGCTGGACCCGCCGCCGCGCCGCGCCAGCCGGATCCGGGCCAGAACCCGGTTCTCCGCCCGCCGCATCCGCCGCCGCCCGGCCGCGTCGTGGTCGTCGTGGCCGACCAGATGCAGGACGCCGTGCGCGACGTAGCGCAGCAGTTCACGGGCCGGCGTAACGCCGAAACGCGGAGCCTGACGGGCGGCGGTCTCGCCCGAGACGACCACCTCGCCCTCCACCGCCGGGGCCGCCGGATCGTCGCGGAGATCGAAGGCCAGCACGTCGGTCGGCGCGTCGATGCCCAGGTGAGCCCGGTGCAGCGCCCGCATCGTCCGGTCATCAACCAGCACGATGTTCAGTTCGCGAAGGGCAGCCCCGCCCAGCGCCTCCCGTGCGGCCGCGCGGATGGCCGCCGGCTTCAGGCCGTGCGTCCCGGACAGCCGCCGTACCCGGATGCTTCCCAGCCGCCGGGCCGCCGGCGGATGTGCTGGCCGAGGGGGTTTCACGCCTGGCTGGCGACCTCCGGCGCCCTGACCGCCGGCGCCTCGGCCCCGGCAGGCTCGGGGACGCCCGGGGAAGCACCCGGTGCGCCGCCGGCCTCGGCGCCCGGCCTGGCCGGCCGCTCGCCGCTCCTGGGGTACTTGATCCGGCCGTGGTGAATGGCGCACAGGCTTCGCACCACCGACTGCTCCACGAGGTTCAGCTCCCGCATGGTGATGTCGCAGTCGTCAAACTGCCCGTCGTTCAGGCGATCCATCACCACCTGGTGAACCATGCTCTCGATCCGCCCGGGCGTCGGCTCCGACAGGGCCCGCACCGCCCCCTCGCAGCCGTCGCAGATCATCAGGATCGCCGACTCCTTCGAACGGGGCTTGGGCCCGGGGTAGCGGAACTCGCTCTCGGGAATCTCGCGGTCGTGACGGCCGTGGCTGCGCCGGGCCGCCGCCTCGTTGGCCGCGTGATGGAAGTAGCGGACCACCGTCGTGCCGTGATGCTCGGCAATGAAGGGGTGCAGCACCCGCGGCAGCCCGTAGGCCCGGGCCATCTCCAGCCCGTCCTTGACGTGGGCGACGATGATCAGCAGGCTCATCGTCGGGGCCAGCCCGTCGTGCCGGTTCATCCGGGCCTGCTGGTTCTCGACGAAGTAGCGCGTCTTCTGGATCTTCCCGATGTCGTGGTACAGGGCTCCGACGCGGGCCAGGAGGCCGTTGGAGCCGATCGACTCGGCGGCCTCCTCGGCCATCTGGCTGAGGATCAGCGAGTGGCTGTAGGTGCCCGGCGCCTCCTGGGCCAGCCTCCGCAGCAGCGGCCGGCTGGCGTCGCACCACTCCAGCAGCGTCATGCTCGTGGCGATGCCGAACAGCCGCTCGAAGTACTGCAGGATGCCCTGCAGGATGAAGCCCGCCGCCAGCGCCGCCCCCGCGGCCGACAGGGCGTGCGGGATCACATACGACAGGCCCTGCCCGTAGGACAGCAGCGTCGAACCGGACGCCAGGAACGCCGCCCCGCCGGCCATCGCACCCACCGCGATCAGCTTGCCGCGCGTCCGGACCTCCCCCAGCGTGAACACCGTCGTGCCCAGCGCCGCCAGCTGCGTCAGGAACAGCCCCAGGTCGCCCCGGGAGGCGATTGTCGCCAGGATGGCGGTCCCCCCGGCCGCCCCGAAGGCGAAGCGCTGCGTGTAGGCGATCGTCAGGAGTCCCGCGGTGATCACCACCAGAGCCACTGAGAACTCCACCGGAGAGTCCAGAGGGTGCTGGAGCTGCTCGTTCAACCGGCTGAGCAGCAGCATCACCAGCACCAGGGCGGTCAGCCCGAAGGCCCGCGCCGGCCGCTGCAGGATCCGGTCCTGGTAGCTGGCCGCGTAGATGGCCATGCCCGCCGTGACCAGCAATACCACGCCGGCCATGCCCAGCTGGGACAGAAGCCGCTTGCGCCGAAGCTCCGGCACCTCCCGCTGAGCCCGCTGAAACGCCTGGTGCTCCTGCTGCAGCAGGTCCAGCTCCGCGCTGGACAGCACCGTGCCGGCCCGGACCAGAATGTCGCCGGTCTTCTTGGTCGCGACGTGAACCTTGACCGCCTGCCGGGCCTTCTCGATGCCCTCGGCGGTGCCCACCGGGTCGAACAGCCACAGCGCCTGGGCCGAGGCCCGGGCCGGACCGCCGCCGTCCGTGCCGCCCGAAAGGGTGCGTGCGACCACGTTGGCCACCGGACCGGCCAGGGCCGGCGGAAAAGCCTCGCCCGCAAGCCGGGCCACGACCTGCTCGACCGCTCGGCGGTCGGTGACGATCCTCAGGTCGCTGGTCAGCACGCGGATGGGCGGTCGGCCGGCCCGCATCAGCAGCGCCGTCGGGGCCGGAGCCGTCCGGATGGTCTCGGCCGGTCCGTCCACCAGGTACTGATTCTCCAGCCCGCCGATGAACTCCCGCACCCGCCGCTGGTAGTCCTGGGCCCCCTGCTCGCCGGCGAAGCCCCGCAGGGCCTCCAGGCCGGCCTCGTCCAGGTCCCAGCCCTTGGCGCTCAGGTCCGCCGCCAGGGCGGCCGGGTCGTCGGCCGATGCCGCCGACACCTGCAGCAACTCGGTCAGCTTGCCGCTGATCGCCACCAGCGGGGCCTCGTTGGCCATGTAGATGTCCGGCGCGGTGGCCGCGGCGGTCTGCCGCTCCTGCTCGGTGCGGACCTCGTCGGCCACCTCGAAGGCGACCCGGGCCGTCACATCGCGGTCCAGACGCTGGTTGAGCCGCCAGGGCATCGAGTCGCCGCCCGGCAGCAGGATCAGGATGGCCCCGCAGAAGAACAGCGCCCAGATGGCCAGCACCGTGGGACTCACCCGCCGGCAGAGCCGCTCCCAGGTGCTGCCGCGCTCCTCGACCAGCTGCCGACGGGCCTCGCGGCGGCGCAGCTCGCTTCTTCGGGTTGACGCTGAACGAGAGACCATGATTCGCCGTCAGACCGGCCCGGTCGCCGCCCGCACGGTGGCCGCCCGCCGGCCTCGAAACGCCCGAGACCTATCATCGTCCGACCCGCCGGGCCGGCACAGCAAGCCGCGCCCGCGACCGATAATCTCAGCCGCCCCGCTCGGCGTAAGCGTTGACGATGTCCTGCACCAGGCGGTGGCGCACGATGTCCTGCCGGTCCAGCCTCACGATCCCGATCCCCGGAACGCCGCGAAGCCGCCGCAGGGCGTCGCAGATCCCGCTGTTCTCCGGACGGTCCAGATCCACCTGGCTGTCGTCGCCGGTCACGATCATCTTGCTGCGGTGCCCCAGCCGGGTCAGGAACATCAGCATCTGCGAGACGGTGGTGTTCTGGGCCTCGTCGAGAATGATGACGCAGTTGTTCAGCGTCCGCCCGCGCATGTAGGCCAGCGGCGCCACCTCGATCACGTCGTTGGCGATGAACCGCTTGATCTGATCGAAGGTCATCATGTCGTGCATCGCGTCGAACAGCGGGCGGAGGTACGGGTTGACCTTGGCCTGCAGGTCGCCGGGCAGGAACCCCAGCTTCTCCCCCGCCTCCACCGCCGGACGCACCAGCACGATGCGGTGAATCGAGCCGGCCTTGAGCATCGCCACCGCCAGGGCAACGCCCAGATACGTCTTGCCGCTGCCGGCCGGCCCGACGCAGAACACCAGGTCGTGCCGCCGCACCGCATCCACGTAAGCCTGCTGTCCCGGAGTCCGGGCCTGAATCGTGGCCGTGCAGGTGTGGATGTCCGACCCGCAGGCCTCCGGACTCTCTCCGGCCGCCGGACGCCGGCGGGCGTGCAACACCGCCTCCACCTGCTCGTCCGTCAGCGTCCCCGAATCGCGCAGGATCCGCTGAAGATCCTCCAGCGCGCCGGCCGCCTGACCCACCGACCGCGGGTCGCCGGAAACCCGGACCATCGAGTCCCGGGCGGTGATCTGCACGCCCAGCGCACCTCGAATCTGGCGGAGGTGCCTGTCTCCGGAGCCGAAAAGCTCCGCCCGCCGGCCCGCGTCCTCAAGCGTGATCGTCAGTTCCAACTTTTCCCGTGTCTCCGTTGCCCGACAAAAGCTCCGACAAAAACCCCGACGAAAAGCCCCGCAACACCCTCACCGAGACCCCCCGCGGGCACAACACACCTCCACATGCCGCCTCATCCCGGCGGCAGGGCAGCGCGACCGCGCGGCAGGCGCGGCATAACACGCCTCCACATGCTGCTATTCTATCCCATTCCCAGCACCGCTGTGAACCAGACCCAGGCTACCGGAGCGGCCAGAACCGGCGAATCGATGATATCCAGGACGCCGCCGAAGGAAGGGATGACCCGGGCGGAGTCCTTGGCCCCCAGATCGCGTTTCCAGGCCGATTCGACCAGATCGCCCACGTGACCCATGATGGCCATAAGTATTCCAAAAACAATAGCTTGTATCAGCCAATAAGGTCCTCGCGGCAACGAGGCCGGGCTTGCGGACACCAGGTCGCCGGGCCTGATGCCGGCCGTCGGCGCCAGGTGGTTTACCAATGCCGAAACCCCCTGCGGACCCGCGCCGGAACCCATCAGCCACCATCCCAGCACCCCGGCCAGGCCGGCCAGGAGGCACGCGCCGATGAAGCCCTCGACGGTCTTGCCGGGGCTGACCACCGGGGCGAGGCGATTTCGGCCGAAAGCCATTCCTATAAAGTATGCGCCAATATCTGACATCTTCACTGTAATAACGAAGTAGATGAACAAGGCCGATCCGGCCGGTCCGGGATCCAGGCATCGGATGCGCACCACAAAGGAGGTCATCAGACCCAGGTAGCTAAAGAGGAAGGCGCCGGCGGCCATGTTGGAGAAAGCCCGATCGGTGGTCGGTCGGGCCATGACGATCAGGCAGCTGCCCAGGAGTCCTGCGCTCAGCCATAACACGGTGAGCGGGACGTGGCCGGTCCCCAGGCCCAGCAGGGGTCGCAGGGCGCAGGTCTGCTGCATCATTTCGACCCAGGGGATCAGGCAGAGGCCGGCTCCGACAAAGGCCGACCAGGCGGCCGGCGGCGCCAGCCCCGCCGAACGCAGGAGCGCTCCGGCCTCCAGCGTGCCGAAGGTGACCAGCAGCACGGCCAGGATCGCCACCGGCAGGCCGTTCCAGGGTCGCGGCGGGGCGCCGGTGGCCGGGTGGTGGCCGGGGGCGGTCACCAGCTCGTCGGCCGGGATCGTCGAAGCGGTCGGGCCTTTCGGGGGTACCGGCAACCCCGGGGACGGGGACTCCGAGGACAGCCAGGCGTCAAAGACCACCAGGGCCGTCATGGCCAGGATCATCAGCGCGCCGAACAGCAACCGTTGCCAGAGCATCGGGGATCCCTCTTGGAGCCGGAATGGTACGGCATGGGGCCGGTGATGCAACCGGCGGAGCGGGGGCGGCCGCCGGGCCTGGCGGGCCGGGCCGGGGGTGCGGTCGCGGGGTTGGGGCGGCAGGCATGGGTCTGCGGCGGTGCATGGCGTGGGGCAGCGATCCGTTCGCGTCG
>CAZSYS010000240.1:0-7230 GCA_964611365.1 uncultured Planctomycetales bacterium | reverse complement strand
GCGCCCCTGCCGGCCGGGGCGGGGAAAAGAGAACGTTCTGGATTTCCGCAGAAAAAGAGGGGGGCACATCGGAAGTCCTGCAAAGACGGCCGAGCGTTTCGATTCGCCTGGGTAGCCCAAAAAAGTAGAATGTCCCCTTTTTCGATGGGTAGCCCCAAAGAAAAGTAGAATGTCCCCTTTTTCGGTCTGTCGGCTACGCGAAGCGCCGTAGATGGCCGGCGCCCTCGCCGGCCGGGCCCACGAGTCGGCGACTTGGACACCGGCTGTTCCGTGCTGCGTCCCTGCCGGCCGCTGAAGCAGGTGTGCCATGGTCATCTGGTGCTGCCGGCGGCCGCCGTGTCCGCAGGAACTGCCGCAGGAAGGTGATGAACAGGTCGCTGTTCAGCCGGCCGGCATCGACGCTGCGCCAGAAAACGCGGCGACTTCGCCGCCGACACGACGTTCACCGGCTGCCTCGGCCCGGCGGCCTGAACACCGGCGTTCGCCCCATGGCCCCGACGGTCGCTTGGAGGGGCGAATCCGAACGAATGCCCGCCTCGTCGGCGGCCTGCGCGCCGACGTCCAGCCCCGGGAGGTCGGCGGGGATTCCCGAAGCGGTTTTCGTCGCGTTCCGTTCAGAGCCACGCCCCCGGGAAGGCGGCGTCACGGCACGCAGGCCGGCGAGCCCGGGACGCCCGGGCCCGACAGGCAGCCCAGCAGCAGCAGCAGATCGTCGGCATCCACGTCGCAGTCGCCGTCGAGCCTGGCGGTTGAGCAGCCGGCGGCCTCCTGGGGCACGTCCCGGCCTGAGAAGCAGACCTGCAAGCGGCCGAAATCGGCCTGATCGACATCCCGGTCGCCGTCGAGATCGGCATTGAGCAGGCCGCCGGCCAGGAACGCGAACTCCAGCGTGGGATCGGGCATGCCGACCAACCCGCCGCCGCGGAGGACGAAGTTGACCTCGGTCAGCAGGTTCATGCCGATGATGCCGTCAAGCGTGCCGCCCTCGGGCGAGGCGACATCCAGGAAGACCACCGGCACGTCGGTGAAGCTCAGCCATTCCTCCAGAGCCGGAAGATCGATCGTGTCGAGGTAGAACCCCGGGCGGATGATGGTCTGGCCGTTGACGCCCTGGATTTCGACCTGAAACTCCGCCTGGCTGGGCTTGAGGCCCAGCAGGGCCGCGATCCGGCTGCCGATGACCGTGACCTGAGCCCCGGTATCGAGCATGAAACGGTCCTTGTCGTTGGCCTGCCGGCCGGCGTCGGAGAGGAATACGCTGCCGACAAAGAAAAGGCTCTGGGCGCTGTTGCCCACGATGATCGAGGGGCTCTGCGGGTCGCCGTCGCGCGCCGGGGCACAGCTGCCGAAGATGTCGATACACGGCACATACTGCACCGACGCCCCGCCCAGGGGCCTCAGTTCCAGCGGGATCGTATAGGGGTACTGCGGCACGCAAGGGTCGTCCAGGTCGGCAAGCCGGACATCCGGACCGGTATAGGTGGTGCCGCCGCGGGTGATCGAGCGGGTCAGGCGGTTATCCACCTCGGTCGCGAAGTACACCGCCAGCGGCGCGCCGATGGCCGTGGGGAGGTCCGGAGCCGGCGGAACCGGCGTCTGGCCCATGAGAATCGAGACGTTCCACTGGCCCGGGAGGGCGGATGTATCCAGGACGAGGGTGTCCGGGTCGATCGCGGCCAGGCCGTTGACGAACAGGCCCAGCGGGCGGCTGACCCAGGCGTCCACCGAGCCGGTGGCGCCTTCCAGCGTGGTCGTCAGGCCGGTGTTGTAGGCGGGCAGCAGCCCGAGGGCGAGGGCCCCGGCGTTGCTCATGATGCTGGTGCCCGCGCCGGTGTCCAGCAGGCCGATGGCGTAGTTCAAGGCGGGATCGGAGGTCGTGAAGCTGCCGACCACCCCGGCCGAGGGGACGGCGTCCAGTTCCAGGTAGCCGCGTTTGGCCGAGGTCGTGGACACGGCGATCCAGGGCACAAAGCCGTCCAGCGGCGGGGAGTCGATCACCCCGGCCAGGACCGGTCGGCCAGCCTCTGCGCCGACACTGAGGGCCGCAGCGGGGGGACGGATAACCGTCCGACGGGGTGATTGGGGGACTCTGGCTGTCTGCCGGGCGGACATTCGTGGTCGGCGGGCTGGTGGATGGAGAACCGCCTTGATCTGCTGGCTGGCCGAGGCGCGGAGATCGACTTGCGTGCGGTTCCAGCCGGGTCGGGGCTGGAGTTCGGCGTCGGTGGCGGCCCATGCCGCGGCCAGAAGCCCGATCCACGGGCCGATGAGTGCATGCATGGCGGATACCCCCCGGATCGCGGTTTGCCAGGGTCCATGCCGGGAATCCGGCAACCCTGCTGCTCGATTGTAACCCCCTCAGGCGGCCGATTCTCGCCCGGCAGGCGTAAAAAGCCGTAGAATATGGGTTGTCCCGAGAAGCCGGGCAAGCTGGATTTCCGCCCGGACGGGCGGTCGGGGGAACGGCGGTGGCGATACAGCCAGGCCGGGGTGGGGGGCGAGCGATGCAGGGAGGCACGATGAGCGTCAAGTCCGAACCCCAGCTGGAGGTCGATCCTCTGCTGCTGAGGCTGGCGGAGCTGCGGGTGAACATCGACCGGGTTTTCCTGGGCAAGCCGGCGGTGGTCACGCAGGTTCTGGTGGCCTGTCTGAGCCGGGGGCACCTGCTGATCGAGGACGTGCCGGGCGTGGGCAAGACGGTTCTGGCCCGGGCGCTGGCCCGGAGTCTGGACCTTTCGTTTGCCCGCATTCAGCTGACGCCGGACCTGCTGCCTTCGGACATCATCGGCGTGAGCGTGTACGACATGAAGACGGGCAACTTCGAGTTCAAGCGCGGCCCGATCTTCGCGCACGTGGTGCTGGCCGACGAGATCAACCGGACGACGCCGCGGACGCAGTCGGCGCTGCTGGAGGCGATGAGCGAGGCCCAGGTGTCGGTGGACGGCCGGACCATGAAGCTCGAGCAGCCGTTCATGGTGCTGGCGACGCAGAACCCGCTGGAGTTCGAGGGCACGTACTTTCTTCCCGAGAACCAGCTGGACCGTTTCGCCCTGCGGATCGGCATCGGCTATCCCTCGCGCGAGGTCGAATCCCGCATCGTGCTGGAGCAGCCGGGCACCGAGGCGCTGGACGCGCTTCAGCCGGTGATGTGCGGCCGGGACCTGCTGCAGCTGCAGGGGCGGGTGGCGGACATCCGCGTGGACCAGCGGCTGGTGGACTACGCCCTGAGCCTGGTGGAGGCCACACGGGCTCACGACTACCTGCAGGTGGGCGTGTCGCCGCGGGGCACGATCGCCCTGATCCGGGCGGCTCAGGCGCTGGCCCTGCTGAGCGGGCGGGACTTCGTGGTGCCCGATGACGTGAAGTCGCTGTTTCTGCCGGTCTGCGCCCACCGGGTGGTCGGCAAGGGGTACCTGCATGACGGGCACGCGGTGAGCGTCGAGCAGGTGCTGAATGAGATTCTGCGCAGCGTGGCCGTTCCGGAGTGATTCTTGCCGCCGTCGCATTGCGGACGGAATACCCAGATGCTTGCCGACTCCAGTTCACCGATCCTCGGCGGGCCGATCGCGCCGCCGACGGCGTCCAGGCGCCACACGTGGGCGGCGGCCGGTCTGCGGCTGACCGCGGCGGGCTTCTGGTTCGGCGTGGTGAGCCTCGTTTCGACGGTCGCGGCGCTGAACAGCGAGTCCAATCTGCTGCTGCTGCTGGCCCTGCTGGCCCTGGCGGCGCTGGCGGTCAATGCCGTGTTCTGTCTGCGGATGGTGCGGGCGGTGGAGGTGGAGCGGGCCGCTCCGGCGGCGGCCATCGCCGGTCGGCCTTTTTCGCTGGTCTACCTGCTGCGCAGCCGGCGGCGCTGGACGCGGGTGTTCTCGCTGACGGTCGAGGAGGTTGACGCGGGGGGGGTGCTGGCGGGTTTCCCGAGGGCGCATCTGACGGTGCTGCGCCCGGGCGTCGAGGAGCGGATCGAGGTTGCCGGGCTGCGCCGCTGGCGGGGTCGCGTGGCGTTGCGGCGCATCCGGATGTCCTCGCGGTTTCCGTTCGGGCTGGTTTCCTGCCAGGTCGATCACATCCTCCCCGGGGTGATGACGATCTATCCGGCGATCGGGCGGCTGCGGCGTAATCCCTGGCGGATGCGGGATGCGGCCTCCGAAGCCCGGCGGGCGGCGGATCGTGCCGGCGGCCAGGAGGAGTTTCACGGGCTGCGCGAGTACCGCGAGGGCGACGACCCGAGGCGGATTTACTGGAGGCGTTCCGCGCGAACCGGGCAGATCCTGGTGCGGGAGTACCGTCCGCAGCGCAGCTGTTGGCTGATCGTGATCGTGGACCCCTGGCCGGAGACGGACCGGGCGGTGCCGGGACGGGGGTGGCGCGACCGGATCGGGTCGCCCGGCGGATGGGGGGGGCGGTCCGACCCGCAGGTGGAGCGGGTGATCAGCGCCGCGGCCACGGCCGTCTGTGACGGTCTGGAGCGGGGCCACCGCGTGGGGCTGATCTGTCGGGGGGCTCACAGCGTGGCGATCGCGCCTTCCTCGGGCCGGCCGCACCGCGACCGGCTGCTGGGTGAGCTGGCGGCACTGTCGCCCGGCGCCGGGGAGGGGGTGGACCGGCTGGCGGGGCGGGCGCGATGGATGTCGGGCTGGAACGCCCGCTGCCTGGTCTGCACGCCGCGGGTCATCGACGTGCACGAGCGTCTTCGCCGGAGGCTGGCCCAGCGGGCCGAAGCGGTGGTGGTGGCGACGCCCCAGGAGGGCCGGATGGACATGTTGTTTGATCTGCCGGCCTGAGCGTGGTCGCCTTGGCCGGGCGGGGCGTCCGGTCGGGGTCGGCACGGCGCGGTGGCGGCGGCGGATGCGACGGGCGGTCTTGGCGGCAGGCAGGTTCAGGGACGATGCGCGAGGCTTCCAGGCGATACTTCTGTCAGACCGCGCTGCTTCTGGCGGCGATGCTGCCGATCGCGGCGGCCGAGGATCGTTCGGTGTACCTTGCTGTGGCCGCGACGGCCGCGGTGATCGGCTGGCTGCGCACGGTGCGGTGCGACCGGCCGCCGCTGAGCGAGGGCGGAGCTCGCGTATGGGCCTGTGCGGCCTTCGCCTGGATGCTGATCGAGGCCGCGCTGCTGGGCACGATGCACCTGCTGGCCCTGGCCCATTTCCTGGGTCTGATCGGCGTGGCCAAGCTGCTGCAGCGGCGCGGACTGCGGGACGACGGGCAGCTGCTGGTGGTATCGCTGCTTCTGGGGATCGTGGCGGCGATCGTCAGCGGCAGCGCGGTGTTTGCGGTTCTGCCGGGGGTGCTGCTGACGCTGGGCGTGGACGCGGTGATCCGCTTCGTGATCGACGTGGAGCGGGCCCGGGCGGTCCCGGTCTCGCCCCCCGCGGAGCCGTCGTGGTCCTCGCTGGCGGTGACCGCAACGGTGTCGGTGCTGCTGGCGGCCCTGGCGATACCGGCCTTCGTGCTGTGCCCGCGGGTGAGGGCCGGGACGCTGGGACGCATCGAGAACCTGGGCACCGGCAACGTGCTGACGGGCCTGGCGGATGACGGCAGGCTGGGGGAGGGCGGGCCGCTGCGCGAGTCGCGGCAGGTGGTGGCGCAGGTTCGGATCCGCACCTTGCCGGAGGGTTACGGGATCCCCGAGGACCGGCTTTACTTCCGGGTTCGGGCGCTGGATCGCTACCGCCGGACGGGCCGGCTGCCGGCCACCTGGCGCTGGCTGGACACCGGCGACGAAGAAACGCAGCCGCCCCGGTCGCGCATGGTCTCGCTGGAGGACGTCGGCGAGGAGATCTGGCCGGATCCGTCGCTGGAGGGCTCGCATCGGACCCCGCTGATGATCCAGCACTACACCGTCGAGAACGACGGGCGGGGGCTGCTGCCGGTGTGCTGCCCGGTGCTGTGGATGGGCTCGCGCGATCTGCGGGCCGTGCGGGTCCGGAACCAGGACGGGATGCTGTCGGCCGCGGAGCCCGGCCGCGCGAAGCTGCGTTACGCGGCGGTCAGCCCGCTGCCGCGCGAGCTGTCGGACCGGGCCGTCCAGCCGGTCGACGGCCCGCCGCCTCCGCTGCACGTGCCGTCGCCGCCGCTTCCGCAGGCCGAGGAGATCCGGGATCTGATCCGGCGGCACGCCGGCGATCCCGGGGCGGAGGACGACGGTCCGGCCCGCCGGCGGTTTGTGACCGCGCTGACGGCCATGCTCGGCTCGGGCGACTACGCCTACACGCTCTCTCCGCCGCCGGTGCCGGCGGGGCGCGAGCCGGTGGGGGACTTTCTCCTGCGGACCCGGGCGGGGCACTGCGAGTACTTCGCCTCGGCCCTGGCCGTCATGTGCCAGATTTCAGGCATCCCTTCGCGGCGGGTCGACGGCTTCCGCGGCGCGGAATACAACGCCTTCGGCGACCTCTACATCGTTCGTGCCGCGGCGGCCCATGCCTGGGTGGAGGCCTTCATCCCCGGCGAGGGATGGGTGCCTTTCGATCCGACGCCGGCGCTGCCGTCGGCGGTGGCGGGGGGAACGGCCTGGTGGTCTTCGCTGCGGATGGGGCTGGACTACCTGCAGTGCCAGTGGAGCAATCTGGTGGTGTCCTACGACTCGGGCTCGCGCCGCGAGCTCTTCGACCGCTTCGGAGACTGGCTCAGGCGTCCGGTGGGGGACGAGCGGACGCTGCCGGGGGTGGTGGTCGCGTTCGTCAAGGAGCTGTTCGGCGGCCGGTTGCAGCTCAGCCCCGGCGACCGCCTGCTGTACGGGGTGTTCGCGGTGCTGGTGGTGCTGCTGACGGCCGGGGTGGGCTACGTGGTGACCGTGCTGGCTCTGCGGGCCGCAGCGGCGCTGCGGCGGCGGCTGGCCCGCGCCGGGCACGGACCGCGGGTCGGCGAGGCCGACTTCTACCACCGCTACTGCCGGCGGCTGGCGGCCCTGGGGCTTCAGCGGCCCGCGTGGCAGACGCCCGCGGAGTTTGCCGCGGAGCTGGCCGCGCGGTTTCCGTGCATGCGGCCGGCCCCGATGCTTGTGGCCGCCTATTACGAAGCGGTCTTCGGGGGTCAGGAGCCGCGGCCGGCGCAGCGGATGCGGATCGAGGCCTTCCTTCACCGGCTGCGCCGGCTGGACGCCGCCGGCCTGGCCGCCACCCGCCCGGCGCCGGCCGGATCGCCGCTGGTCGTGTCTTGAGATCTGCCCGGCCGCCGGCCCGGTGCGGCGGGGCCGCGGCCGGGCCGGGGCCGGGCCGGTGCCGGGCC
>CAZSYS010000239.1:0-7270 GCA_964611365.1 uncultured Planctomycetales bacterium | reverse complement strand
ACGGGCCGGGGCTGACCGGACAGGGCTTGGCAGACAGCATGCCTCCGCCGCGGACCGATCCTGGTCCGGCCGACGCACCCTTGCGTCGCAGGGAAGTCATCCCCGGGCGATGCGGTCACGGATGGTCGCCGGGGCGCGGCCGGGGGGTAGCCCCCCAGCGGAACAGGATGGCCAGCGCCAGGGTCAGCAGCAGCTGAAAGCCGATGCCCCACGTCGTGTCGAGTTTCATGTCGGCCCAGATCGCCACCAGTGCGCCGGGCGGGCTGAACGTGGTGGCGATACCGACGGACGGGGATCGCCCGTAGGCCCCGGACGCGTATGTGGCTCGGGCCAGGTCGGCCGCCGGCGGCGCCAGCCAAGTGAGCCCCACCCAGAAAGCCAGCGGCCACTGGGCTTTGTCCAGCCGACGGTAGGCGATGCGCGCCAGATAGCTGCAGCCCAGCAGTGCTCCCGCGAACACCAGGCCCGTCCGCACCAGCCGGTCCGCCGACGCCTTCTCGGCAAGAATCGTTGCGGGAATCGCCGTCAGGACAAGGGCACACAGGAGGCACGCCGCCGACGGGGGGATCGGCACGCCGGTCACCGCCCGCATGTCCGGCCGGCGGCGGTATCGCGCCGCGATCCAGGCGCAGGCCGTGACCGGCAGCAGCCCCAGCAGCATTCCGCTCACGCAGGCCGTGATCGCGTGCATGACCCGCGTCGAGGGATCGTCGTCGAACCAGGCGGACCTGAATCCGCCCCAGCCGAGGGTGCCGACCATGGAGGCGGCCGCCCACAGGGCCACGGCGGCCAGACCCATCCACGGGGTAAAGGTCAGCACGTCCTGCCGACGGTATTTACGGGCCGCGCCGGCAAAAAGCAGGACGGCGGTGAGGATCTGGGCGAAGAAGGAGAGGGTGTAGGTCGAGTCCAGGGCCGCGCCGCGGTCGATCACTCCGAAGACGGTGCGTCCAATCGCCGGACCGGCCAGCACCATCAGCCCGGGCACCAGCCAGACGGCCCCATAGCCGAAAATCACCAGCAGCGTGACGGCGGCGCCCGCTTTCGAGGCATTGGGCGACTGGATCGCGGTGCAGGCGGCGCCGCACCACCAGAGCAGCGCGAACACCAGCAGGATGAGGTTGGCCATCAGCCAGTTCTGCATCGGCAGCCGGGCTCCGGCCGACAGCCCCAGGCCCAGCAGGAAGAAGGATCCGGCCGCGGCCAGCAGTGCCGCCAGGCTGCCGGCGATGTATCCGGCGATGGCCTCGATGCCGGAGACCGGCATCAGCCGGTGCGAGGCGATCATGCCCGAGGTCATGTCCCGCCGGATGGCTCCGCCGACCTGGGAACCGCCGATCAGGATCAGCACCGCCCCCTGGATTCCGGTGAGGAACTGCAGACAGCCGTGACAGGAATCCTTCAGTCGCGTGTGCGGGGCGGCGCCGAAGACCACCAGCCCCAGCAGGGTCAGGGCCGCCGGAACACCCAGCCCCCAGAACACCACGGTGCGCCCTCCACCTTTGAGGCGGAACTGCGCCCAGGCCATGGCATTGCCGAATCCCGGTCCGTCGCTCATCAGTCCACCTGCCGGATACCGGTCCTGAGGTAGGCCTCTTCGAGATCCGCGCGATGGGCACGGAACTCGGCCACCGGTAGCCCTTCGGCCACCAGGCGTGCCAGCAGCGCAGCGGCCTGCTCGCGCCGGCTGGCGTATTCGAAGACGATCTGGTCCCGGTCAATCTGGGGGGCACGGAGCCCCTGGATCGACGCCAGCAGCTGCTCCAGCCCGGGCACCGGCCGGGCGAGCACCACGGTGTACCGGCAGCGCTAGCCGTCGGCCGAGGCGGTCACCTGGGCCACGGTTCCCTGCTGCACGACGCGACCGGCGGACATGATCGCGATGTGGGTGCAGTATTCGTTGAGGTCCGCCAGGATGTGCGACGAGACGATGATGGCCTTGCCCTGATCGCGAAGGCTGCACAGCAGGCGCCGGAACTGGACCCGCCCGGCCGGATCCAGACCGGCGGCCGGCTCATCCAGCAGGACGACCACAGGGTTGGGCAGCAGAACCCGTGCGATGCCCACCCGCTGCCGCATGCCGCGGGAAAGCGTACGGATCCGGGCCTCGGCCTTCTCCGCCAGCCAGACCTGCTGGAGCCAGAAGCCGATCCGCTCGTCCAGCTCGCCGGCGGGCAGGCCGTAGGCCATGCCGATGAAGCGGAGGAAGTCGCGGACGGTGAGGTCCTCGTAGACCGGCGGGGTGTCCGGGGCGAAGCCGAGATGGCGGTTGGCGGCCAGGTTGCCGGGCAGGACCTGCTCGCCCAGGACGGTCACCCGCCCGGCGTCCAGCGGCTGGAGTCCGGCGATCGCACGCAGCAGCGTCGTCTTGCCCGCGCCGTTGGGCCCGACCAGGCCGAACAGTTCGCCGGCGCGGAGTTCAAGAGAAACGAAGTTCACCGCCACGAGCCGGCCGAACCGCACCGTCGCGCGATCCACGTTCAGCAGCAGGTCGGCGGCGGCCGGGGTCATGGACCCAGTCTACAGCGCGGGGCCATCCCGGCAAACGCCGCGGGCCCGGGCCGGGGGGGGATTCCGTCAGCGCGCTGCGCCCGTCGGACCGGCCTCCAGCCGGGCCTGGGCGGCGGCCATCTGCTCAGCTGTCGGGGCCTTGCCGGAGGCCATCATGTCGATGAAGCAGTCGAACAGGTAGGTGGCATCATGGGGACCGGGGCTGGCCTCGGGGTGGTATTGGACGGAGAAGACCGGTTCGCCGGTATGCATGAAGCCCTCGAGCGTGCCGTCGTTGAGGTTTTCATGCGTGGGCGTGGCCCCGGCGCGCACGAGCGATTCGACATCCACCGCGAAGCCGTGGTTCTGGCTGGTGATCTCGACCCGCCGGGTGGCCAGGTTCATCACCGGCTGGTTGGCCCCGCGGTGGCCGAACTTGAGCTTGTAGGTCCGCGCGCCCAGGGCCAGGGCCAGAAGCTGATGCCCCAGGCAGATGCCGAAGATCGGCACCCGGCCGATCAGGTCCCGCAGCAGCCCGATCGCATAGTGCACCGGCTCGGGATCGCCGGGACCGTTGCTGACGAACAGCCCGTCGGGGCGGAGCTCCAGCACCCGCCGGGCGCTGAACGTCGGCGGAATCACGGTGACTTCGCAGCCGGCCTCGACGAGATTGCGGAGGATGTTGCGTTTCACGCCGCAGTCCACGGCCAGGACGCGGAATCGCCGTTGGGCCCCGCGCGGCGGCATGGCAAACGGGCTCTCGAACCCGGCCGACCACGGCGAGGCTTCGCGGGGGGCCACGCGGCGGACCATGTCCTCCCCCACCAGTCCGGGCCAGGCCCGGGCCCGCTCGACGAGGACGGCATCCTCGAGCAGTTCGGTCGAAATGCAGCCGCGCATGGCACCCTGCGTGCGCAGCGTCCGGGTGATCGAGCGGGTGTCCACGCCGGCCAGGCCGACGACGCCGTGCCGTCGCAGGTAGTCCTCCAGTGAGGCCGTGGCCCGGAAGTTGCTCCGCCGCACGGCCGGCTCCTTGACCACGAACCCCTCGACGCGCGGGCCGGCGGACTCGATGTCCTCCTCGGTGACGCCGTAGTTGCCGATCAGCGGGTAGGTCATGGTCACGATCTGGCCGGTGTAGGACGGGTCGGTGAGAATCTCCTGGTAACCGGTCATGGAGGTGTTGAAGCACACTTCGCCGACGTGCGTGCCGTCGGCGCCGAACGCCGTTCCGGTGTAGACGGTGCCGTCTTCCAGTGCCAGCCTGCAGACCCGTTCGGCCATGTCCCGCTCCGTTGACGACGTCTACCGGGAGACGACAAGGGGCCGGACCCGCGCCCGGCCGGTTCCGTCTGCCGCCGGCTCAATCCTCCTGCGACCTGGCGGGCACGACCGGGGCGACCCCATCGAAAAGGGCGGTGCCGATCCGCACCATGGTGGCCCCTTCCTCGACCGCGATTTCAAAGTCGTTGCTCATGCCCATCGACAGCTCGCGAAAAGCCGGTCCGACCACCCGCTCGGCGCGAAGGTCCTCAAAGACGTCCCGCAGCCGGGCGAAACAGGGCCGGGTGTTCTCAGGGTCGGCCTCCAGCGGAGCCATGGTCATCAGGCCGACGATCTGCAGGCCCTTGAGGCCGGCGATGTGCTCGATCAGATGCGGCACCGCACCCACCGCAATCCCGAACTTGCTTTTCTCGCCCGAGACGTTCACCTCCAGGAGCACCGGGATCGTCCGGCCCAGCCGCAGGGCCTCCTCACTGACGGTCTCGGCCAGACGGAGGCTGTCCAGCGAATGAATGACGTCGACCCAGGGCAGCAGCTGGCGCACCTTGTTGCGCTGCAGGTGCCCGATCATATGCCAGCGGGGATTCGGGGGGACGCCTTCGTGCTCGATGACCCGCCGCCGGTTCAGGTGCTCGCGGAGCATGCCGGCGCGCTTGACCAGCTCCTGGACGCGGCTTTCGCCCAGGTCGAGCATTCCCGCCTCGACCGAAGCGCGGATCACGTCGATCTCGACGGTCTTGGTTACCGCCACCAGCCGGACTTCGTCGGGGCTGCGGCGCCTGCGCTGGCAGGCGGCCTGAATCCGCTCGCGAATCCGCTTGAGATTCTCCGACAGCTTTCTGCGCATGGTCCGGTCCGCCGATCCGGCTCGCACCCGGTGGGCGGCTGCACGGGCTGACGTCCCGGACAGGCCGGTCCGGGCGGTCCCGGATCGCCCCGAGGGAGGGTCCAGCCGTGGCCGCGACAGGGTATTATAGGCCTGACCGGAGGTTTGTCACATACGCGGGCCGCGGCGTAAACCCCGGTGGCAACGGTTGATATCTCCGGCCGCACGGGCGAAGATAGGCTTGTGGCGCCGGTTGAACACCTCCAGCGCCGCCTGCGCACGCGCGGCCGCTGCGGCCGGCCCGCAGCCGGGATGCGGTCAAGGCGGCCGGACGGCCCGGGCGCCGGGGTGATGGCATCATGCCGACTTTGGAGGACATCCTGGTACCCGCGCCGGAGCCCGGCCGTCTCCTCGATCCGGTCGGGTTGTTCGGCGACGACAGGCCGCTGGAGATGGAAATCGGGGTCGGCAAGGGCGGGTTCCTGCTGCGCCGCGCCCGGGAGCATCCGGAGATCAGCTTCCTGGGCATCGAATGGGCCAACAAGATCATCCGCTATGCCGCCGACCGGATGGTCCGGTGGGGCGTGACCAACGTGCGGCTGATCCGCACGGACGCCCGCCATCTGATGCTTCACCACATGCCCGCGGACTGCCTGACGGTTCTGCACATCTATCATCCGGACCCCTGGCCCAAGAAGCGGCATCACAAGCGGCGGCTGATCCAGGCGGACTTCATCGCCGCGGCCGTCCGGGCGCTGGTGCCGGGCGGCCGGATCGCCGTTCAGACCGACCACGCCGGGTACTTCGAGCAGATCCGGGCGGTCATCGCCGGCGAACCCCGGCTGATGACGGTGCCTTTCGAGGATCCGCGGACCGGTGTGGTCGAGGGGCGGCTCGAAACCAACTTCGAGATCAAGTATCTGCGGGAAGGCCGGCAGATCTACCAGATCGCCGCGATGCGGAAGCCTCCGCCGGGGGCGGGACCGCGGACCGGCGGCGAAGGCCTCGGTGCGACCGGATCATGACCGATCCTCCGCTCGCCGGACCGGACTCCTGGCCGGCGGTGGGGATTCGGGTTCATACCACGATCTCGCCGGAGGCCGGGTCGAACCGCGCCGCCCGGCCCGCCCGCCAGGCCTGGACGGCCATCTGCAGGGCGGTCTGGACCTGGAAGGTCAGATCGATCGGGCAGGAAGGCGTCTTGCGCGTCCGGCAGCAGGCCAGGAAATCGGCCATGTGGGCAACGTGATCGAAATCGCCGCCGGCAGGGATACGCCGCGCCGGCCGATCCTTGACGTCGGGCCCGGGTGTGAAAGCGATGTCGGAGCCCGCAGAGGTGATCGTGCCGTCCCACCCGCGGATCACCGGGGCGAGGTCCTTGACGACCGGCAGCGGATGGCCATCATGATGCATCTTCGCGGGTGACGCACGCCTCTGCGGAGCTTTCGGCGGATCAGGTGCCGTCGGCTGTTGCTGAGGGGAGAGCCGCAACCCGCGGTTCATCGCGACGGGGATTCAGCCGCCGTGACATCGATCGTGGTTCTGCATCAGGGGGCCATCGGTGATTTCCTGCTGGCGCTCAGCGTGCTTCAGCCGGCGCGGGCGGCGCTGGGGGCCGACCGGTTGACCGCCATCGCCTCGGCGCCCTCGGCGATGCTGGCCTCGGGGCACAGCGCGGTGGATGTCTGGATCTCGCCGGAGAGCATCGGTCTGTACCGCCTGTTCCGCCGCGACCTGGATATCTCCGACCGTCTGCGCGGCCTGCTGTCCACCGCCGACTGTATTCTCAACTTCACGGGCGGCGCCGACGAGGTCGTGCACGAACGGCTCTCGGCCGTCGCCTCCGGCCGGATCGTTTCGGTCGATCCGCGGCCCTCGGCAACCACGCGAACCGACCGCCGGCACATCACCGCCCAGTGGACCGAGGCGATCCGCGCCGCGGGCCTGGCCATCGGCGAGCCTCTGCCTGCGGTGATCCG
Organism: uncultured Planctomycetales bacterium; assembly: GCA_964611365.1. Taxonomy (GTDB): domain Bacteria; phylum Planctomycetota; class Phycisphaerae; order UBA1845; family PWPN01; genus CALLOB01. Next base: position 691 of record CAZSYS010000239.1, on the reverse strand, counting down.
CCTGCACCGCTCCAGCCCACGCGCCTCGCGGCGCATCGTGGTGCATCCCGGCAGCGGCAGCCCGCACAAGTGCTGGCCCTTCGAGCGTTTTGCCGCCCTGGCGGACCGGCTGACCGACGCCGACCTGGTCTGGATGCTCGGGCCGGCAGAAGGTGCGCTGGCACGGCGGGTCGCCGGCCGGGACGAGCCCACGCTGGTCGAATCCGACCTGGCCAGAGCGGCCGAGCGGCTGGCTGCGGCGGCGGTCTATGTGGGCAACGACTCGGGGATCACGCACCTGGCCGCAGCGCTGGGCCTTCCCTGCGTGGCGATCTTCACCACCACCGACCCGTGCATCTGGCGGCCTCTCGGCGGGCATGTCACCGCGCTGGCCCCGCCCGCGGAGGACGAGCCCGTCGAGGTGGACGCGGTTTTCGCGGCCGTCGAGCACCTGCGTGCCGGGCGGTAAGCCACCCGGCACCGCCTGCTCCTTGCGAACCTGGCGGTCGGCCCGCCCGGCGATGTGGCCGGCGGTTGACACCCTCGACGCGGCGGCCCAGAGGCCATGGCGCCGGCAACCGGCCGTGACCGGGCGACCGTTCAGTCGTCTTGCGACAGGACCGGACTTCGCGCAGACGAAGGCACGCTTCCTTCGGTGGCCGGCAGGGGCGCCAATGCTGTCCGGAATCATGGTCGGCGGCAGGGATACCAG
>CAZSYS010000238.1:0-7300 GCA_964611365.1 uncultured Planctomycetales bacterium | reverse complement strand
CGCCGGGCCGGCGGTGCCGCGGCCTCTCAGGCCACCAGCTGGTCCTTGGAGAGCTTGCCGAGGTAGCGGTTCTGAAGCCGCTGGATGACTTCTTTGTGGATCTGGCTGACCCGCGACTCCGACAGGTCCAGCACCGAGCCGATCTCGGCCATGGTCAGATCTTCGTAGTAGTAGAGCGTCAGCACCAGACGCTCCTCCCGCGCCAGTCCCTTGGTGATGAACTCGACCAGCATCGACCGGGCCAGGCGGCTGGAGGGGTCGTTCTGACTGCGGTCGCCCACGTCCCAGGAGCGGTCGTTGCCCCGGCCGTGCGCTTCCGCGCTGCCGCGGGCGTCCATGGCCGAGAAGTGCACCTCGCGCCCCAGCTGCGAGATCCGCGAAAGCTGGTCGTAGCGCTCGGCGGACATCCGCAGCCGACGGGCGATCTCCTCGTGCGTCGGACGCCGCCCGAGCTCGGCCAGCAGCGCCTCCTGGGCCCGCTGCCGCTGCTTCTCGAACGTGCGGATGGTGCGCGACTGCGGGTCCAGGCTCCGCAGCCAGTCGACCACCGCCCCCACGACCCGCTGCTGGCAGAACGTCTCGAACTTCGCCTTGCGCGCCGGATCGTAACTCTGCACCGCCTCGATCAGGCCGTCGTAGGCGGCGCTGCAGATCTCGTCGTAGGTCACCTGGGCCGGCAGCCGGCGGGCCAGCCGGGCCGCCTGGGCCTGGGCGAGCGGGGCGTAGTACTCGACCAGGCGGTTGCGGCACTCCGGGTCCCGCCGGTCGAGGTAGCGCTTCCACAGCCGCTCGATGTCCGTGGAAACCCCCGGCGAACCCTTGAGCCCCTCCTCCGGCAGGGCCGCGCGGGCCGTGATGGCCCGGTCTGTTCTCTTGCCCGGCGAGGATGCGTGCGTCAAGCTCATCGTGACCCTCCCTTCTGGGCCCGCGCTCCGCGAGCACGATGCATCGATCCGACCGTTTCCGGTCACAACGGATTCACCGGCCTGGGCTCAGACCTCGGTCCCGTCCGCCGGCGGAGGCATCGACGGAGCCTCCCTTCTCCGTTCGATGCACCGTTGGGAGGCGGCCTTGCACCGGGCGTCCGCCCTGCCGCCTCTCGACCGCCGTGGCCGCCGGTGGTCTGCCACCCCGGGTCAGACCCGCCGGACAGCCTGTGCCCTTGTGCCCTTGAGAACCCCGTACGTCGATTCTGTAGGCCGTTGCCGTGACCTGCGGCAACGCCGTCAGAGCCCCCCGGAACGGGCTGGCCCCGATGTGCGTCCGCAAACCCCAGGCGAACGTCGATCCCGGATCTCCGTTCACGTCAGCCGGATGTTGCGACACGCCGCTTGGCCCCCAGGACGCACGGTCATGTTCTCGGACGGATCGCAGATAGCTCGCTTGACTGATGGACCTTATCGGTCGCCCCTTGAGGAAGGTTCACTCGCCTGCCACAGGAAAGGTACATCAGGATTAACACAAGACAAGGGGTGCAAGTTCCTTATTCACATTGGCTTAGGTTGTATTCCCCAGGGGTTTACTCCCCGTTATTCACAGGTTTGTGATCTTGTATCGGACACTTGTCACCATTCCTAGCGGTGGTGACGGATTCCCGACCTATAAATGGCAGGGGTGAATCCGGACCCGGAGGAGGCACCTGCGGGCCCGGCCCTTGAAAAAACTGGAGGAATTTTCGCTTGCGGATTACAATCCGCGGCCTCTCGAAGATTCTGGCGCCAACTGCGGCCTGGAGAATTGCAGCATGAGTGTGGCACCGGTGGCGATCGTCCTCGGCAGCGACTCGGACTGGCCCGAGATCGAGCCGGGATATCGCATGCTCGCCGAGCTGGGTCTGAAGGCCGAGGTGGAGGTGATCTCGGCCCACCGAGCCCCCGACCGACTCCGGGAATACGTGATTTCGGCCGAAAACCGTGGCATCCGGGTGTTCATCGCCGCAGCCGGAATGTCGGCCGCACTGCCCGGCGCGATCGCCGCCCACACCATCCGCCCGGTCATCGGCATACCGGTGGCCAGCGGGGCTCTGCAGGGCATCGACAGCCTCCTGAGCATGGTCCAGATGCCGCCGGGAGTGCCGGTCGCGACGGTGGCGATCGGGTCGGCCGGAGCGCGCAACGCGGCCGTCCTGGCCGCGCAAATGCTGGCATTACAGGACCCTGCGACAGCCGAAGGTCTGAAAAAACTCAAAAGAAAACAGGTTGAATCGGTCGATAAGAGTTCCCAAGCTCTTCGGGAGCGGTTGTCCCGTGAGTGACCCGCCTGTCTTGAGACCCATCTGGTGGTCCGGCGGGCTCGACGGGCAGGTCGAACTGATCGACCAGACCCTGCTGCCGGGAGAGCTGCGAATCATCGCCTGCCGGGACAGCGAGACGGTCTGGGAGGCGATCCGAAACCTGCGGGTTCGCGGGGCGCCGGCGATTGGCGTGGCGGCGGCGATGGGCGTGGTGCTAGGCACCCGAAACGCCTCTTCCCGCGAAGCGTTCTTTGAAAACCTCAGCCGGACCAGTGCTTATCTGGCCGGATGCAGGCCGACGGCGGTGAACCTTCGCTGGGCCCTGGACCGGATGCGCCGGCGGGCCGAGCAGGCCCCGGACCGGCCGCTTGACCGGCTGAAGGAAGACCTGCTGGCCGAGGCCTTGGCCATCCGCGACGAGGACGCGGCCACCTGCCGGGCAATCGGCGAGGTCGGGCAGGGCCTGATCGCCGAGGGCGCCGGTGTGCTGACGCACTGCAACGCCGGGGCCCTGGCGACCGCCGAGTACGGCACGGCGCTGGCGATCCTGTACGCGGCTCACGAGCGCGGTCGACGGTTCCGGGTCTACGCCGATGAGACCCGCCCGCTGCTGCAGGGCTCCCGTCTGACGGCCTGGGAGCTGTCGCGTGCGGGCATCGACGTGACGGTGATCTGCGACAGCATGGCCGGCCTGTTGATGCGCGACCGCCGGATCGACCTGGTGGTGGTCGGGGCGGATCGGATTGCGGCCAACGGCGATACGGCCAACAAGGTCGGGACTTACAGTCTGGCTGTACTGGCTCGGGCTCATGACATTCCGTTCTACGTCGCGGCCCCGGGATCGACATTCGACCCGGTCTTGGCCGACGGGACGGGGATTCCGATCGAAGAGCGGTCGGAAGACGAGATCTGTAAGGGTTTTGGAAGGATAACGGTTCCGGAGGGCGTGCGGTGCTGGAATCCGGCGTTCGACGTGACGCCCGCCCGGCTGATTCGGGGGATCGTGACGGATCGCGGCCTGATCAGCCCGGTGACCGCGGGGCGGATCCGAGATTTTTTTGGCTCTGCCCTTGCATTGTGAGCGGAACGCGTTAAGATTCCGCGGCTATGAAATCGGCGGCGCGGCCGAGTTCATGGCGCCTTGAGAATCCGCCATGCAGGAAACAGGCCCGGGATCGATGGGATCCGGGGCACGTTTGCAGGGATTGACATGAACCAGGTGAAGCGAGCGGATGCGGCCGCGCGGCCGCCCGGCCCGCTTCAGGGCCTCCTGTGAGAGGCCGCATGTTCCTTCTAAAGGAGGCACGTGATGTCGAAGTGCAGAGTCGCATTGTTGACGGCGCTCGCCACGCTGTCGGCACTGCAGCTGGAAGGCTGCTGGGGTTTCGGCCTGGACAGCTGGTATCAGCGGGTCGTCCAGGGTGTGGTCATCGGCAACCTCTTCGACTGAGGCGCCGTCGGTGACGACCGGGCATGGTCCGGTCGGGTGACGCCGCCCGGCCGGGGTATGTGATCTGGGCCAAGCCGAGGTTGAAGGTGCGGCTGGGATCCAACTAGGAGACAGATGATGTTGAAGAACACTTGGGTCAAGTGGAGCCTGTACGTGACGGGCTCGATGTTCGTGGTGTTCGGATTCGGCGCGTGTGTCGCCGACTTCCTGCTCACGGAGTTCGTTCTGTCGGGCGTTCGTTGAGTGCAAGCCGGCGGCAGTGCCGAGTCGCTGCCGCGCATGAACACCATCGCCCGTCGGCGCTCCTGATATCCCATACGGACGCGGCGGGCGGGGGTTCGGATTTCAAGGAGATCCGCAATGCTGAAGCGATTCAAAGTGTGGGCTTTCCTGGCGACGGGGCTGGGTGCCAGCCTCCTGCAGTCCTGCGGTGGCTGGTGGCCGCTGGGCGGGGACGTCAACTCGGTCCCCCGCATCGTCTACCAGATCCTGCGTGAAGAGCTCTTTGGCTGAGAGGCCACGGTGCGCTGAGAACCAGCGCGGGGCATGAATCGCGCCGCTCGGCTTCCTCTCCGGGGGGCGACGGCGCTGGCCGGATCGGTCGTGACGACGGGCGTCGTTCGGACCGCCGGGCCGATTGCCCGGTGCGAAACGGTCAACATTGTTTTGGAGGTCAAATAATGACTCGCTTGATCAAAGTCTTGGCGATCACCGGCCTGTCGGCGGTGTATCTGCTTCAGGGCGCTTGCGCCAATCTCAACCTGCTGGGTACGCACGGCTGGGATTTCCTGCCGAACATCAATGCCTGGTTTGCCACGCTTCTGGGAACGTGAGCCTTCGGCTCGCGTGAGGTGATCTCGCCTCACGGAAGCAGGGCATGGCAGCCCGCTCATGGGGCGGGGTTCTCTGCCCGGCGGCAAGCCCGGCAGAGGGAATGTGCGCACACATTCGATCCGATGATGAAGTGGTCCTCAGCCAGCAGGGCCACTTCCTTTTTGCGCACCCGCTGACTGGCCCGGGCACCGGGGTGCCAACGGGACTGGAGTCCGAAGGCGTCAAGGAGTCCTCGGGGTGCAGTGCCCCGGCCTGGAAGATCTGTGATCCGTGTAAAGCGGCTGGGCCCGGGGTGTGGAGGTGCGACGATCGGGCCTCGCAAACGCGTGCCTGACGGCTCTTGCCCCATGACATCCCCGTGCTGGGGCATTCGGACGGTCCCGGCCCTGGCCGGCATGCCCCATGGTCGCAGGCGGAGACGGGCTGGGCCCGCGGGCTTTGCGGACCTGCGGGTTCCACAGAACGGGGGTGCCTTGTGACCCGCCGGTCCAAGTCGGTTCGTCGCCGGCAACGCGTCGCGGCCGGTCCGCCCGGCGCAGAAGCCGGCTCCTGCGGCGCAGGCGGCTCGGACTGACGGCACCCGACTCGATGGTCAGGAGTCCCGACGGTCTTGTCGGGCCAGGTAGTGTGGGCCGTCGGCGGCTCGGAGTTCGGCGGCCTTGGCCTCCGGGAGCGTGTCGCTCAGGAAGCTTCCCCCGCCGATTTCGGGTCCGGCCAGGTATTTCAGCAGGTCCGGCTTGCGCAACGGCGGGTGGAACTCGATGTGGAAATGGAAGCCCCGGTGGTCGGCGCCGTCGGTGGGGGCCTGGTGCAGGGCCATCACGTAAGGGAAGGGCATCCGCCAGAGGTTGTCGTACATCACCAGCACGCGTTTGAGCACGCCGGCCAGTCCGCGGACCTCGTCGTCGCAGAGGTCGGCCAGGCTGGGCCGGGTCCGGAGAGGGGCGACGTAGACCTCATAGGCGTAACGGGCGAAGTACGGCAGGAACGCGATGGCCGTGCTGTTTTCCGCGAGGATCCGGCGCCCGTCCAGACGCTCGGCGGCGATGATGTCCTGGAAAAGCACCCGCCCGGTCTGTTCCATATGCCGCCGGCATACGTCGTCCTCGATGGCGATGGTCTTGAAGACGAAGTTCGTCGCGTAAAGCTGACAGTGCGGGTGCGGATTGGAGACGCCGACCACTTCACCTTTGTTTTCGAAGATCAGCACATGGTTGATCTCCGGATCCGCGGCGAGCCGGCGGTACTGGTCCTGCCAGACGCGCATCAGGTCGGCGATCCGGTCCTCCGGCAGTTCCGCCAGCGTCAGGCTGTGGTGCGGACTGTAGCAGATGACCCGGGCCACGCCGGTGGCCGGACGATTCCGATAGCATCCCGGCGGCGGCGGCAGATCGCGAGGGGCGCTCGCCCCGACGCAGGGGGCGTCGTTGTCGAAGACGAAGGTCGATCTGTAGTCGTCGTTGCGGGCCCCGCTCACCCTGACGTTGCCGGGGCACAGGTAGCAGTTCGGATCGTAAGCCGGGGCCTCCCGGCGACGGCCGGCGACGGTCTGACCGATCCAGGGGCGATCCTGCCGATGGGCGGCAATGATCACCCACTCCTCCCTCAGGGGGTGCCAGCGCTGCTCCCAGGCCATGCTCGATTCCTCGCCCGGCCGGCCTGAAGACCCCACGCGGAACCTCTCTGGCGGTCGGATCGGGCCGGCAGTGTACCCTGGGCGCAGGCTGCGGGGAAAGGCCGGCTCCTGATCCCGATGCCTGTGATCCCGGTGCCGGCCGTCGTCTGGCCAGCTGTGGGGCGCAGGCCAAGGTGCGCGGGTGCGACGCGGAGCCTGAGGCCGTCGCCGGGCGGCCATGGGTCGCAGACACGCCTGGCGGCTTGCCTGCCCCTGCCGCCCGAAGCCGCCGGCGGGCCGACCGGATCTGCGTGTCCGGCATCCGCGCCTGCGCATCGGCGAATCCGGCCCAGCCGGTTCGATCCCGGCCGCCGGCCGGACGGGGATGGTGCCGGGGCATATTACCCGGATCTGCCGCCGAGGTCCGAGAAGCATTCCCCATGCCCGCGAGCAGATCAGCGACAACCAGATCGAATTGCAGGTTTTCGGATCCGGCACGGCTCGTGCAGCCGTCCTGGCGCGACAGCTGGTCGCACGCGGCGGTGAACGAAAACCAGTGAATCAGACACCAAGGGGAGACACGACCATGCAGACCGCAAAGAACAACAGAGCAGGAGGACTGACCGGCAGGCTGGTGGTTTCCGTCCTGGCGATCGCCTGTCTGGCAGCCGCCGGCGGCTGCGACGAACTGGTCAACCTGGACAACGTCGCCAGCTGGGGCGGGCTGGCCGACCCGTGGTATACCAGCAGCCTGGGACTGCCGGGCTACTCCACGCTGTACGATCCCACTTCCACGATCCAGAGCGTCATCGACTATCGCCAGGGCGTCATGGACAGCGTGGCCGACGGCTGGAGCGACTACATCCTTCAGTAGGCCCCGGCAGGCCTGCGCCCCCGGCAGGCCCGCGGCCCCGGCAGGCCCATCCGGCGGCTCCGGGGTGAGCGGGTCGGTGTTGGCCGACCTGGGGATTCGCACAGCCCTTCCGCGGTTTTCAGGCGTCGGGCGGCCGGCGAGGCGCCGACCCGGGGCTGGGCCTTGTTCTCCGGGCGATCCTGCGTCCGACCGGGGCTTGCAGCCCCCGAGCCCCTCCGTTTGGCCGTGCGACCCGGTTTGGCCGTGCGGCCCGACCGGTCCGGTCATCCGGGCTGGATCCAGCCCGTCCAGAGT
>CAZSYS010000237.1:0-7307 GCA_964611365.1 uncultured Planctomycetales bacterium | reverse complement strand
GGATATGACCGCGCGGCACGATGCGGCCCGCGCGGCCCTGGAGCGGCGCTGGCGTGAGGCGACCGCGGACATCGAGCGGCTGCGCGAGGCGGCCGCGGGGCTGGAACGCCTGCTGCCGGCCTGGGAAGACGCCGTCTGGCAGCACTGGGAGCCGTCGCCCCGGCGGGTGGATGTGATCCGCTTCGGGACGTTCCGGCTGGATCTGGATGCGATGGACCCGGCGGTGCGGGCGGCGACCGGCACCGCGGCGGCCGGCGGCTGCCTGGCCTTCCCCGCGCTGCTGGACCTGGCCGGCCGGGCGTCGCTGCTGATCGAGACCGACCAGCAGGGGCTTGCCGAGGCCATCGGCGCGCTGCGCTCGGTGATGGTGCGGCTGCTCACGTCGCTGCCGCCCGGCCGCGTGCGCTTCACGATCATCGATCCGGTCGGGCTGGGTGAGAACTTCGCCGGCCTGATGCACCTGGCCGACCACGACGAGTCGCTGGTCGGCGGCCGGATCTGGACCGAGGCGGTGCACATCGAGCAGCAGCTGGCCAACCTGACCGGCCACATGGAGAACGTGATCCAGAAGTACCTGCGCAACGAGTTCCGGACCATCGAGGAGTACAACCGCCAGGCCGGCGAGCTGGCCGAGCCGTACCGCTTCCTGGTGGTCGCCAACTTCCCCACGCACTTCACCGACGAGACCGCCCGCCGCCTGTGCAGCATCGTCGGCAGCGGGGCCCGTTGCGGCGTCCACGCCCTGGTGGTCCACGACCGCCGTCAGCCGCTGCCGGCCGGTTTCCAGATCGAGGACCTGCGGGCCCACAGCGTGCACGTGGCCCGGACGGCCTCCGGCTGGTCCTGGCAGGAGCCGGGGCTGGAGCGGGTGCCGCTGACGCTGGACGCTCCGCCGCCGGAGGAGCTGCTGACCCGCCTGATGCACGCGGCCGGCCGGGCCGCCCGGGAGTCGCTGCGGGTCGAGGTGCCCTTCGAGACCATCGCCCCGGACGACGGACGGCTCTGGTCGCTGGACAGCCGGGAAGAGCTGCGCGTGCCCGTCGGCCGCAGCGGCGCCGTCCGCCTGCAGCACCTGCGCCTGGGTCGCGGCGTCGCTCAGCACGCCCTGATCGCCGGCAAGACCGGCTCGGGCAAGTCCACGCTGCTGCACGTGGTGATCACGAACCTGGTGCTGTGGTATCCGCCCGACGAGGTCGAGTTCTATCTCGTGGACTTCAAGAAGGGCGTCGAGTTCAAGACCTACGCGACCCACGAGCTCGCCCATGCCCGGGCGGTGGCGATCGAGAGCGACCGCGAGTTCGGCCTCAGCGTGCTGCAGCGCCTCGACGAGGAGATGGACCGCCGCGGGGCGATGTTCCGCTCCGCCGGCGTGCAGGACCTGGCCGCCTGGCGGAGCGCCACCGGGCAGAAACTGCCGCGGACGCTGCTCATCGTGGACGAGTTTCAGGTCTTCTTCTCCGAGGACGACAAGCTCGCCCAGGACGCCGCCGTGCTTCTGGACCGCCTCGTGAGGCAGGGCCGGGCATTTGGCATCCACGTGATCCTCGGCTCACAGACGCTCGGCGGCACCTCCGGCCTGCCCCGCAGCACCATCGGGCAGATGGCGGTGCGCATCGCGCTGCAGTGCTCCGAGGCCGATTCGCAGCTGATTCTAGACGACGAGAACACGGCCGCCCGGCTGCTGTCGCGGCCCGGCGAGGCCATCTACAACGACGCCGGCGGGCGGGTGGAGGGCAACAGCCCGTTCCAGACCGCCTGGCTGTCCGACGAAGTGCGAGACCGGCAGCTCGACCGCGCCGCCGGACTTGCCCGCCGGCACGGCGTGCGCCGGCCGCCGCCGGTGGTCTTCGAGGGCAACGCCCCCGCAGCCATGGAGCGCAACATCTGCCTGGCCGACCCCGCGGTCGCGCGGCGCACGGCCGTCGCCGGAGCCGACCGCATCTGGCTGGGCGAGGCCGTGGCGATCAAGGAGCCGACCTGCGCCGTCCTGCGCCGCCAGAGCGGGGCCAACCTGCTGCTGGTCGGCCAGCGCGACGACGCCGCCGCGGCGATGATGTGCGCCGCCCTGGTCGGCCTGGTGGCCGAGCACGGGCCGGGAGCCCTGCGTTTCGTCCTGCTGGACGGCAGCCCGCCGGACGCGCCCATGGCCGGGAGAATCGGAAAGACCGCCGCGCGCCTCGGGCAGCCGCTGGAGGTCGTCGAGTACCGCGATGTGCCGCAGACTTTCGAGAACCTGGCCGCCGAGATGCGGCGGCGCCTGGCGGCCGACGAGCGCAACGCCGCGGGGCTTTACGTGCTGATCAACGGCCTGCAGCGCTTCCGGACGCTGCGCCGCCGCGAGGACGACTTCAGCTTCACCCGCGCCGAGGCCGAGGCCGGACCCCGGCCGGATCTGCGGCTGGCCGAGCTCCTCCGCGAAGGGCCCCCTCTGGGCATCCACTTCATCGTCTGGGCCGACACCCTGGCTACGCTGGAACGCACCCTCGACCGCCAGACGCTCCGCGAGTTCGACCACCGCGTGCTCTTCCAGATGAGTGCCGCGGACTCCAGCACGCTGATCGATTCGCCGGTCGCCAACCGGCTCGGGTTCCACCGCGCGGTCTGGTTCAGCGAGGAGCAGGGCGTGCTGGAGAAGTTCCGGCCCTACGGCCCGCCCGACGAGGCGTTTCTCGACCGGATCGCCCGCCGGCCTTCCGGCGATCCCTCCGGAGGCCAACCCGCCGGATGAAGGGCCCTCTCCCAGGACACCGGCCGAGTCCGCCCGGCCGTCCCCAGGCACACCCATCGAATCGGCGCGGAAATCCAAACGGCGAGGGGAAAAAACGAGTGGACAACGGAAACGGGCGAAAGTACACCCATAGACCAGGCGAAAGGAAGACCAAGCGAAAGGACACCCAAGACCAAGCGAAAGGACACCCATACACCCGGCCCGGGGCGCAACGGCATGGAGTGCGCCCCCGTCGCCCCCGTCGTGCCAGGCGCCGCAGCGGCCGGCGCCCCTGCCGGCCGCTGCAGCGCTTCGCGGTACCGACAGGCCGGCCCAGGTACGGCAAGAACCCGCGCCACACCGCCCTCGACGGCCGGCAGCGTGACCCATGCGCACGGCCGGCACGGAGGCCGGCCGCTACGGTGCTTTGCGTGACCCATGCGCGGCCGGTAGTCACATCCGCGGGCGGCGCGGACGCGGGGCGTCACGGCGCGAGGAGTGAGAGAGTGCAAAGGACAGCCATTCATGAGAGTGCAAAGGAAGTGCAAAGGATACCCATTCATGGCCCGGGTCCCCGGGCGGCAGGAGGGTTCTGGCGGGGACGCCGTACCGGTGGTAGGATGGATCCGGCGACGAGGGTTGACGATCGCGCGACGCCAATCCGGGACCGGGGCTTGACGTTGGCGGGACGGCGGTGCGGGACCAGGGGTTGACGTTCACGCGACGGCGGTCCGGGACTGGGGTCGACGCCGGTCCGGAACCGGGTATCCGCACCGAGGTTCGCGCAGCGCCGGTCCGGCACAAGGTGTACGGAGCGATGTCCGGGGAACGCCGGCCCGGCGCAGGGTGTGGGCACGGAGCGTTCAAGCTGCCGGCCGGTCGCAGGCCGGCGGTTCACAAGGTGCAGGACGAACCATTCACGAGGGCAGATCATGCTGAAGCGGCGGACGGATCGGCGGACGTTTCTGCGGGGGAGCGTGGCGGCGGGAATGGCGGGGCTGACGGCACCGGGGCTGACGGCCCTGAGTTACGGCCGGGTGCTGGGGGCCAACGACCGCATCGCGGTCGGGCTGATCGGCTGCGGTCACCGCGGGCGATACCTGGTGGAGCACGGGATCAAGGCCTCCGGCGACAACGCGGCGGTCACCGCCGCCTGCGACATCCACAAGTCGCGGCTGGAGGAATACGCGGGGGTGGCCGAGAAGATGTTCGGCGCCCGCCCGTCGCTGTACGCCGACCACCGCCGGCTGCTGGCCGAGGCGAACGTGGACGCGGTGATCATCGCCACGCCGGATCATCAGCACTGCGGCATGGGCATCGACGCGGTCCGGGCCGGCAGGCACGCCTACATCGAGAAGCCGCTGCCGGGGCTGGCCTGCGACCTGCCGGACCTCAACCGGCTGTATGACACAGTCAAGGCATCCAAGGTGGCGGTGCAGGCCGGCACGCAGGGGGTCAGCAGCCCCGGAGCGGCGGCGATCCGCAAGGTCATCGAAGAAAAGCGGCTGGGCCGGCTCTTCCGCGTCGAGTCGACCGAGACGCTGCGGGCCCCCTACTGGGTGGGCTACACGGGCCCGGAGACCGAGGCCGACACCGACTGGAAGGCCTTTCTGTACAACCGCCCCGAGCGCCCCTTCGATCCGGTGATGCACGCCAAGTGGATGGGCTACGGCGAGCTGACCAGCGGCACGATCGGCGGCTGGATGAGCCACTTCGTGACCCTGGTGCATTTCGTCACCGGCTGCAAGGCCCCGATCTCGGCCGTGGCCTGGGGCGGGCGCTACGCTCCGACGGCCGATCCGCGCTGCACCGCCCCGGACCAGACCGCGGTGCTGCTGGATTACGAGGAGGGCTTCCACACCCAGTTCACCAGCCATTTCGGCAGCGACATCGACAACGAGACGACCGTCTTCATGTTCGAGAAGGGCTGCATCCGCTGCAAGTTCGGACACAGCCCCGGCAACCCGGTGCTCTCGACCGAGGGCGCGGCCGACGACCCCAGGGCCGAGCCGCTGCTGGAGTCCGAACCTCCGCACCCGCTGACGGCGCACGTGAAGAACTGGCTGGACTGCGCCCGCAGCGGCGCCCAGCCGGCGGCGAACATCGAGCTGAGCCACAAACACGGCATCGCCGTGGTGCTCGGCGACCTGGCGTGGACGCTGAACCGCAAGGTTTACTACGATCCGGCCGGCCGGGCGGTGCACGCCTGAGGCGGCGGGCCGCGGGCGGGCCTCACAGGGCGCGATAGGCCTCGCGCAGGATGGCGATGTTGCGCATGTTCGCGGCGCCGGCTTCGGCCGGCAGCGTGGTCTGCTCGTCGGCCTGGGCGAAGCCGTAGAGCCCGACCGTGCGCGGATCGAGTCTCCGCCACGCGCCGGCGTCGTGGTCTTCCCATCCGCAGAGATTCTGGACGATCAGCGTGTCCGGCCCGACCTGCCCGCGCAGCCAGTCCAGCACCCCCAGGTCCGGGGCCTCGTTGAGCACCCAGTCGACCTCGCGGAGCAGGCGGTGTCCCTCCCAGACGGGATACTCGGCGGCGTAGAACGGATGGTTCGTCCAGATCAGCGCCGGGCGCGTCGCGCGGACGGTCCGGCGGATGTGCCGCCAGCCGCGTTCCAGGGCCAGGCGGTCGAAGGCCCGCACGGCCTCGGCCGGCGGATCGGCGGAGGCCGGAAAAGCCTCGCCCAGCAGCTGGCGGTACATGTCTTTTTCGCACTCCAGCCAGCGGTTGTGCCGAGTGGGGCGCACCCAGTCGATCATGAAGCCGTCGATGCCGGTGCGCTGCAGGGCGTCCTCCACGCAGCGGCAGAAGTAGTCGAGGTATTCCAGGGTGAGCGGGATTCTGATGTAGTCGGAATCCTCGCCGTGCACCAGGCCGGGGTGGGCCGCCTCCCAGAAGGGGTTGGCCCCGAGCGTGAAATACCCCATCACGCGCATGCCGGCCTTGTGCCCGAGATTCACCATGGAGCCGAGGAAATCGGGGTCGCGCAGCCCGGGGGTGACCGGCGCGACGGTGCTGGGATACCAGGCGTATCCGTTGTAGCTGACGCAGAAGGTCTGGATGACGTTGGCCCCCAGGTCGCGGTACCAGCGGACGTGCCCGGCGGGGTCGGCGTGCGCGTAGGTGCCGGGGGGCGCGGCCCGGCCTCGGTGCCAGTTGAAATCGATGCAGAAAGCCTTGACCGGCCGGGGAAAACAGCCGGCAAAAGGCCGGCTCTGCGGCCCGGATGCCGGGGTTGAGGCGTCGGCCCGGGTCATCGCCGCGACCGTCGCGGAAAGCCCCGCAGCCAGCACCGACCGGCGGTTGACAACCGGTGCGAGGGGGTAAGCGGGCATCGGCAGCTCCTCGTGTGCCGGCCGTTCAGACGATCACGGCAAAGACGGCCAGCGTGTCCAGGCGAGGCACGATGAACGTCGTGCGGCCCCGCTCGGTGCGATGATCAACGACCCGGCCGGAAGGCAGGGCCTCGATGCGGCGCACGGGGCCGGGAAGCCGCAGCCGGATCTCGATGTCCCGCACCGGGATGTTGGGCAGATCCTTCTGAGCGTTCAGCAGACTCAGGAGATAGCGCCCGCGTTCGGGCTGGTGAAAGAGCGTCGCCTCGACGCAGGCCGGAGCGTCCGTCTGGAGCGTCGGCTCGGGCAGCAGCCGGGCCAGGAGCCGCAGAAAGGCCTCGGCCAGGACCTCGACGGTTTCCGGCAGGCTGGCGGCGTACAGGGCCAGGCCGCGCAGGGGGATCAGGCTTTCGTGGAAGGACGAATGGCTGGCTTCCGGCCGTTTGTCGCAGTTCCAGCCGCCGTCCGGCCATTGCCACTGAATCAGGCGGCCGGCCACTTCGTCGGCCCGTTCGTCGGCCAGCCCCAACGCCAGCAGGGCATAGAGGGCGTTGCCTTCCTGCGAGGCGCAGCGCCGCACCCGGCTGTCAATAGCCTTGATGCCTTTCTGGTGGCCTGGGCCAAGCAGCCAGGCGCAGACCTGCTCGCGCAGGGGGATGAGCGTCTCGTCGCCGGCCGGGTAACCAAGGTCGGCCAGCGCCGCCAGGACCCAGTGCGCCCCCACCCACTTGGCGTAGGGGTGGTGGGGAATCTTTCCCTCTTCGTCCCGTTCTGACAGGAGTGTTTGCACGCGGGGCGACGCCTTGATTTCCTGCCGCAGGTTGTTGATTTCGGCCGAGCGGGGGTCGCGGCCGAGGACGTGGACCAGCACTTTGTAGCGGATGGCTGGTTCGGCCGAGTTCAGCAGGCGCTCACTAATTTGGTTCATCATGGCCTCCTCTACCTAGCCGCTGTATCCCACAATTTTAACACATCCGTAATCACCACGTAGCCGCCGCGCCACGTCTTGACCAGCCCATCCTGCCGGAAGCGCGACATGGTGCGGGCTGTCATACGTCTTGCTTGTGTAATTCGTCCCAAATCATAGGATAGGCGTCATAGCGGGCAGGTGACATCTGTCACTATCTGGCAGAGCAGACGTGAGGTAATCTCTTATAGAGAGGAATTAGCGATTCTAAGGCTTATTTTTGTAGGCGGGTGCTGGTGGCTGCTTTTGGAGAAAAGCAATGACAAGAAGAGCGGATGATCCCCAGGTATTGATGGC
>CAZSYS010000236.1:0-7330 GCA_964611365.1 uncultured Planctomycetales bacterium | reverse complement strand
GAACAGGACATGCGCACGCGGATCGCGACGCTCGGTGAGCGGACGAGCGCCGCCAAGCGCGCCGGGCGCCTCGCCGCGGGCTCGCTGATCATCGAGGCGGCCGGCTTCGGGCCGCCGCAGAAGACCACCGCGCCGGCTGTTCCGCATGCCGCCGGAAACCGCAACGGCCCCCATGCCCACGCGGGTCGGGACGCCGCTGCGGACGCCCGGCGACCGGGCCGTCGACCGCGGTCCGGCCGCGTTCACTTGCCCCGGGCACCCGGCTACAATGCCGCCATGCCCACGTATCTGCCCACGCTCGAGGAGTTCAGGGAACTGGCCCGCCAGGCCAACACCGTGCCGGTCTACACCCGCCTGCTGGGCGACCACCTGACTCCGGTGACCGCCTTCATGGCCATTGCCCGGCGCTCTTCTCATGCGTTTCTGCTGGAAAGCGTGGTCGGCGGGGAAAAGATCGCCCGCTATTCCTTTCTGGGCGCCGACCCCCAGACGACCTTCCAGGCCGCCGGTCGCGAGGTGCTCATCGAGAGTTCCGGCGGCACGATCCGCCGCCCGGCCGACGACCCCCTCCAGCCGCTGGCCGAACTGCTGGCCTCCCACAAGGCCGTGCACCTGCCGGATCTTCCGCGGTTCTGCGGCGGAGCCGTCGGCTATGCCGCCTACGACATCGCCCGCTACTACGAGCCGCTGCCCGACCCTCCCCCCGACGACCGGCGCCTGCCGGACGTGATGTTCGGGCTCTACGACACCATGGTGGTCTTCGACCACGTCAGCAAGACCATCCTGGTGATCAGCCACGCCCACACCGGACGCGAGGGCGTCGAGGAAGGCTACCGCCGGGCCTGCCAGCGCGTCGCCGCCGTGGTCGGCCAGCTTTCCGAGCCCTGCGCCGCCCGGGTCGGATTCATCGCCCCGCGCGGCGACCCGAACCTTGCGTTCACCAGCAGCTTCGAACGCCCGCGCTTCGAACAGGCCGTCGAGAAGTGCAAGGAGTACATCCGCGCCGGCGACATCTTCCAGGTGGTGCTGTCCCAGCGGCTGCGCGTCGATACCCCCGCCGATCCGTTCGACATCTACCGCGCCCTGCGGGTGGTCAACCCCTCGCCGTTCATGTTCTACCTCAAGAGCCCGCGGGTCATCCTCGTGGGCTCATCGCCGGAGATCATGTGCCGGGTCGAGAACGGCGAGATCACCAACCGGCCGCTGGCCGGCACCCGCCGCCGCGGACGCAACGAGGAGGAGGATGCCGCCCTGGAGGCCGAACTGCTGGCCGACCCCAAGGAGCGGGCCGAGCACATCATGCTCGTGGACCTCGGCCGCAACGACGTGGGCCGCGTCTCCAGCCCGGGCAGCGTCGAACTCAAGGAGGTCATGACCGTCGAACGCTACAGCCACGTCATGCACATCAGCAGCGACGTCCGCGGCCGGCTGGCCCCGGGGCTCAATGCCTTCGACGCGCTCCGGGCCACCCTGCCGGTCGGCACGGTCAGCGGGGCCCCCAAGGTCCGGGCCATGCAGATCATCGACGAGCTCGAGCCCACCCGCCGCGGACCCTATGCCGGGGCCGTCGGCTACGTCGATTTCTCCGGAAACATGGACACCTGCATCGCCCTGCGGACCATGGTGGTCACCCCCGGCGACGTCTTCGGCAAGCACGCGGTCTACATCCAGGTCGGCGCCGGCATCGTGGCCGATTCGCAGCCGGACCTGGAGTACCAAGAAACCATCAACAAGGCCAAGGGCCTGCTGCGGGCCATCGAGATCGCCGAACTGGGTTTCGAATGACGGGAAAAGAGAACGACGCCGCGTTCCGGCCCGCGGATGCCTTCAGCGTGACAGTGTCCAGGACAGCGGGGCAGGCACCTGTTTACTCGCCCCACAGGCGCCGCAAGGCCGCCCTTTCCGGCGATGATCACCGGCCTGGCCGGCGCAAAGCCGCCCGCCTCGAAAAGGAGTCGGACCCGGCAGGCCGGACGTGTACCGGCCCTCAGGCCGGGGTGATGTCCACGTAACGCGCAAGCCGTCGCAGGGCGGTCAGCGTTTCGACCGAGGCGAACAGCCGATAGCTGGCTCCCGGACCGGTCTTCGCCGCCGGCACGCGCGACGGCCGAATCGCCCACAGCCGGCCGCCCCGACGCTTGGTCCGCACCGTCCGGGTCCGGGCCAGCCGCCGCCGCTCCTTGAGCACCGCCGGATCCTGCTGGAAGAGGCGCATCAGCGTCTTGCGGCCGCCTTCGGACCGGGGCTCGGACTTGACCGTCACCTTGATCCACTGACCGGGCATGACATCCGCCATCGCCGTGCGTCTCCTGCTTGACTGGTCGCGCCGCGATTGCCCTGCCGGGGCCTGCCGAAAGCAACGACCTCCGACACCGCGCGAGCCGTGCAGTATAGCCCAACGGCCGCTGCCGCGCCAATGGCCCGGGCGATCCGGCGAAGTGCGGCGGCCGGCCAGGCGCCGGGAAAACGTGACTTTCCGGCTTGACAATAAACGGAACTCTTTTATAATCAAGAAGTTATGTCCGTCGTCGCCCTGATGACCGACTTCGGCCTCCACGACCACTATGTGGCCGCGATGAAGGGCGTCATCCTGCAGATCGACCCCCGGGCCACGCTCGTGGACGTCTGCCACGAGATCGAAAGCCACGACATCCTGCACGGCGCGTTCGTGCTGCGACAGGCGTTTCCCTGCTTTCCGGCCGGAACGATCTTCGTGGCGGTGGTGGACCCGGGGGTGGGCACTGCCCGCCGCCTGCTGGCCGCCCGGTACGCCGAGCGGCTCATCCTGGCTCCCGACAACGGCCTTCTGACCCTGGTCCACCGCGACGTACCGCTGCAGGAACTGCGTATCCTCGAAAACCGCCGCTTCTTCGCCAGTACGCTCTCGCCCACTTTTCACGGGCGGGACATCCTCGCCCCGGTGGCCGGACACCTCTCCCGCGGCGTCGCCCTGGACAACTTCGGGCCGGTGGCCGACCACATCGACGTGCTGGACCTCCCGCCCCCGCGGCGGCAGCCCGACGGCAGCCTCCTGGGGCAGGTCCTGCTGATCGACCGGTTCGGCAACCTCATCACCGGCATCAGCGACATCGACCTTTCCGCGGCCAATGCCCCGCGGCGGCAGCATGAGGTCTGGCTCAACGACAGGCCCATCGGCCCGCTGCGGACGACGTACAGCGATGTGCCTCCGGGAACGCCGCTGGCCCTGATTGGCAGCACGCGGATGCTGGAGATCGCGGTCAACCATGGCCGGGCCTGCGACGTGCTCTGCGCCGGCCGCGGGGCGGTCGTTCGCGTGACGTAAAACTCCGACGGAACCGGAAACAGCGCGGGCATGGATCGCGCCTGAGAGGAGATGACCGATGACGATGCGAAGCGCTCTGCAGTTCGCGGTGGTCCTGAGCCTGCTGATATCCGGCCCGACCCGATCCTCGGCCGCGGAGCAGCCGGCCGTCTGGTCCGTCGATCCGCTGATCAAGGTCTTCCCGGACGACACGCCGGAGACGCCGGGCCGCCGGGACCTCGGGCCGCAGGACGTCGCCCGCGGCGAACACGCGTCGCTGCAGGTCGTGGTGCGTCCCGCCGCCGGGGTGACGGGGCTGTCCGCCGCCGCCGGGCCGCTTCAACACGAGAGCGATCCCGGCGCCGAGCTGCATCCCGCGGCCGTGCGGTTCGTGGGCTACGTGCCGGTGGACCGGCCCATCCCCGATCCCCCGTCCGACCAGCTGCGCAAGCCGCCGGCGGAGTTCCCCGACCCGCTGCTGGAGACGGCGACGCTGGACGTGCCCGCCGGCCGGGCTCAGCCGATCTGGGTGACCGTGCCCGTGCCGGCCAAAGCCCCCAGCGGCCTGTACCGCGGCACGCTGGAGCTGACGTGGAAGTCCGGCGAAAAGGACGGACGCGCCCGCTGCCCGCTGGAAATCCGCGTGCACGACGTGACCGTCGGGCGCACCCGGCTGTGGGTCACCAACTGGTTTCAGATGCACTGGCCGCACATGGCCGTTCAGCCCGAGCCGGGCTCGCCGGAGTACTGGACGCTCCTTCGCCGCTACGCCCGCAACATGGCCGATCACCGCCAGAACGTCGCCATGATCGGGGCGGTCGGCCTGGCCGAGTACCGCGTCGGCCCCAGCGACGCCCTGGAGATCGACTTCGCGACGTTCGATCGCTGGGTGACGATCTTCAGGGAGGAGGGCGTCATCGGCCGGATCGAAGGGGCCCACATCGGCGGACGGGCTGGCGACTGGACATCACCCTTCGTCGTGGGCACCCGCCGCATCCAGGACGGCCGGGTGGTCGAGGCGAGCGTCGATCCGTCCTCGCCCGAGGCCGACGCCTTCTTCGCCGTTTTCCTGCCGGCACTGGTGCGGCACCTGCGGGAAAAGGGCTGGCTGGACATCTACATGCAGCACCTCGGCGACGAGCCGATCCAGGAGAACCTCGACAGCTACCGGGCGATGGCCGCCCTGGTGCGACGGCACGCGCCGGAGATCAGGATCATCGAGGCCTGCCTCATCAAGGACCTCGTCGGGGCGATCGACGTGTGGGTGCCGGTGCTTGGCGAGCTGCATCAGCAATGGGAATACTACGCCGCCCGGCAGCAGGCCGGCGAGGAGGTGTGGTTCTACACCTGTGTGTCCCCGCAGGGCGAGTATGCCAACCGGTTCATCGAGCAGCCGCTGATCAAGACCCGTCTGCTGCACTGGATCAACTACCGCTACGGGCTGACCGGCTACCTGCACTGGGGATACAACTTCTGGACGGCGGAGGACCCGTTCAAGAAACTCACCCGCGACCACGCGAGCCCGGCCTACCTGCCGGCCGGCGACTCCTGGATCGTCTACCCCGGCCGGGAGGGCCCGCTGGACTCGATCCGCTTTGAAGCCATGCGCGACGGCATCGTGGACCACGAGCTGCTGTGCATGCTGGCCGGGAAAGACAAGGCTGCGGCCATGCGGCTGGCCGAGCGGCACGTCCAGGCCTTCGACCGGTACGACACCGACGTGGCCCGCTTCCGGGCGACCCGCCGGGAGCTGCTGGAGGCCCTGGCCCGGCGCTGACGGGCATTCACGGGACGCGCGGGCAGACCGACCGCGCGGCGGCCCGGGCGGGGGCGTTCCTTCCCCGAAGAGGGAGGTCTGCACCCCTCCGCCGGCGGAGCGTGTCTGCGGCGGGGTGTGTCTGCCCTCCCGCGGCGCCGGCCGCTTCCGCGACGCGCGGCCGGGCTTCACCGGCCGGCGAGCGAGGCGCCGGCGGCCTCATGCGATCCGGTCGGGCACCCGGAACCCCTCGCGGTAGTCGCGGGTCAGCAGGGCGTTGGCCTCGGCGTCGTCGACAATCGTCTCGGCGTCCTTGTCCACCACCAGGCGGCGACCCAGGACGTAGCCCTGCTTCTCGATGTCGATGCCGTTGGCCTTGAGGTACTCGACGGTCCGCTCGTAGACATCCAGTGCCGCCTCGTTGCTGCCGAAGGCCTCGGTCCGCGGCAGGAACGGCACCCGCCGGCCCAGGCGGATCGACATGTTGCACAGATGGCACAGGGCCGAGGAGTAGTGCCCCTCCAGGATCTCGGCGTTGAGATCCTCCTGCCTGCGACTTCGCACCGCGGCGATGAAGTTCTCGAAGTGGCTTTTTCCGGGGCCCAGTTCGAAGGGGACCTCGGGCATCGGCTCGGGCTTGTCGCTGCCCTTGGGGAAGAACTGCCCGTTGACGATGTCGCCGGCCTCGAAGTGCAGGATGTTGCCGATGGTCAGGCCCCGGTACTCCGGGCTGGGCAGTCCGCGGGTCTCGAAGATCAGCTGCGTCTGGCCGAAGTCCATGATCGCCATGTGCGTGCTGGCGGTCTCGCCCTGGTCGATGTGCCCGATCCGGCCGCCGAAGGTGATGACGCTCGCCGGCAGCGTCGCCCCGGGGATGCACCACCGGGCGATGTCCATCTGGTGAACGCCCTGGTTGCCCAGGTCGCCGTTGCCGGTGGCCCAGAAGTAGTGCCAGCGGTAGTGGACCAGGTTCTGGTGGTACTCCAGGTTCTTGGCCGGTCCGGCCCAGAGGTCGAAGTCCAGCTCGGCGGGCGGCCGGGTGATCGGGGCGTATCCGATGTCGCCGCGGGTGGTCTTGCCGCTGCCGGGCTTGTAGCACAGGCCGCGCGAGATCAGCAGCCTGCCGAGCTTGCCCGACCGGGCCAGGGCCGCCGCGTGGGCCCATTTGCCCTCGCTGCGGCTCTGCGTGCCGTGCTGGACGATCCGGCCGTTCCTGCGGGCCGCCTGGACCGCCACCCGGCCCTCATGGATGTTGTGACTCATGGGCTTTTCGACGTAGACGTCCTTGCCGGCCTGGCAGCCCCAGATGGTCATCAGCGAATGCCAGTGGTTCGGCGTGGCGATCGAGATCACGTCGATGCTCTTGTCGTCCAGCACCCGGCGGATGTCCTGGACGGCCTTGGGCTCCGAGCGTCCTTCGGATTTCTCCCGGGCCTGCTTGATCCGGCTCTCGAACAGCCGCGTATCCGGATCCACGATGTACGCCAGCTCGACGTCCTTCATGCCCGCCAGCTTGTCCACGTGGCCGCTGCCCTGGCCGTTGACTCCCGCCACCGCCGCCCGGATCCGTTCGTTGGCCCCCAGCACGCCCAGGGACGGGGCGGTCAGACCGGCCAGGCCGACCCCGGCGGCGCCCGTGGCCGTGCGACGGAGCATGTGACGTCGTGTGATGCGAGCCGACATGAATCGACCTCCTCAGGCGACTGCCTGTCTGTGCGGCGCAACCCGGCGGATTGCGGCGGCAGGAAGCGCGAAGCCGGCGACCCGCGTCCGCCCGGCTCCGCGGAAACCCGGATGGCTGAAACGGTGCCCGGACGACCCCTCGGCACCGCACAAGGTACCCCTCCAGATTCGGGGATTTCGCCGCGCCAGTCAAGCCCGGCACGCCGATCACGCCCGCCTGTTGCGCGCCGGTCGCCCATCCCCGCCGGGACGTCCGGGCGCCGGGCTCGATCGAGGCCGCTCATCCGGGCGGCCTCGCCCGGGCGGCGCGACCACGACAGGCGGTCCGGACGCGCTGAACCGCCCCCGGCCGTGCGGCTCTGCAATCGTCACCGCCTCAGTGCCTGCCCCCGCGTTTCCCGGGGCACGCCGGATGGAGGCACGGCCACTTCGGCGGCCGGCAGGGGCGCCGGGCGGTGCAGCCGGTGCCCAGGCCGCGGACTCTTGCACACGGCCGGCAGGGACGCCGGCCGCTACGGCGCCGCGCGTCACCCATGAGGACGGCGATCAGGAGGGCGTCACGAAGACGCAGATTTTTTTGAAAACGAGCTGCGTCCGGGTGGCCCAGG
>CAZSYS010000235.1:0-7347 GCA_964611365.1 uncultured Planctomycetales bacterium | reverse complement strand
GCCGCGCACCGGCGGCGCCGGGGCGGCGGCGCGGTCGCAAGCCCCCCGCGGCAGAGCTCATTTCACCGTCCACTCATACAGGCCTGCGCCGAAGCCGTCCTGCATGGTCACGTTCAGACGCAACCGCCGCACCTCGACCGGCTCGAAGTCGACCTTGACCGTCGCGCCGCCGGCGGCGGCATCGCCCTCCCGCCCGGTCAGATCCCGCCAGAGGTGTCCCTCGCCATGGACGGACAGTTTCCAGGACTCCGGCAGGCGGCAGCCGCCGGGCTGGTCGTCCACGACCCAGTGAAGCTCGCACGACGAGATTTTTGCCGGCTCGACGAAGGCGTACTCGACCCAGCCGTGGCGGCCGGTCCGCATCGGCCCGCCGGGCTGCCAGGTGAAACGGGGAATGCCGGCCTCGTCCGGACCGCCGGGCACCCGCCCGTCGTCCAGGGCGGCCACGCCCCGGCCCTGTTGCGACAGAGCCACCCGGGTGATCGGCGGGAGTTCGACCCAGGGCCGGGCCTGCGGCGGCTCGCCCAGCCAGGGGAACGAGGCGATCCGCAGCCGGGCACAACCCATCGGCACCAGCGTGACCGGCTCGTCGGGGCCCTCCACCGCCACCGGCGAGGGCTGCAGCCGGCCCACCAGGTCCGGGCCCTCGAGCTTCCAGGCCGGGATGCGCCGGCCGAAGCCCTCGAGCGTCACCGGAGCGGTCTGGTGGGTGAACGGCTGGCGCGGCACCGGTCCGGGGCGGCGGATCACCTTGAAGGACCGGGCCGGCTCCCGGGGATCCACCGCCAGGGCATAGTTCCACGGCGTGGTCGGAAACAGCTCGTGGGACGGCCAGGGCACGTCGGTGGTGAACGGACGCTGTTCCTCGCCGATCCGCAGGGCGAAGGTCACCGGCCCCAGATCCAGCGACACGCTCTGGTCGTTCCTGGCCCACAGCCGGGTCTTGAGCGTCATCGGCAGGTCCAGCCGCACGGTGTCGCCGCTGTTCCAGCTCCTCCGGAGCACGATCCAGCGGCCTGCCGCGGCCTGCAGATCCACCGGGCGGTCGTTGATCTTCACGGCGGCCGCCTCGCACCAGCCGGGCACCCGCAGCGCCAGCGGGAATTCGACCGGGCGGTCGAGGGCCACGCTCAGCTCTACCGTCCCGTCGAAGGGATAGTCGGTGCGCTGGACGATGGTCGCCTCGGCGCCGTCGCCGACCCGGGCCTTGACCGTGCAGGGGGCGTAGAGCACCGCCGCCAGGCCGTTGCCGCCGGTGGCCATCCAGGCGTGTTCGGCGTAGTACGGCCATCCGAAGGCGACGTTATGCTGGCAGCAGCGGTACTGGGCGTCCGGCCGGTAGGAGTACATGTCCCCCCAGTTGTCGATCAGCGGAGCCCGGTTCTGCCGGTCGCACCGGACCTGGTTGGCCGCGGTGACGTAATGCAGGCTCTTCATGTCGGCGCTCATCGCCGCCGGCAGGCTGTTGATCGCGGCATCCTCGCAGCGGTCCGCCCAGACGCCGTCGCCGGTGATCTTCAGCAGCACCTGGCAGCTGTGCATGAACTCGACGATCGAGCAGGTTTCGGCCCCCTGTCGCGGCCCGGTGAAGCCCTCGCGGCAGTTCTCGTCGGCGCCGAACATGCCGCCGGGCATCTGGCCGAAGATGCTCCAGACGGCGTCGTAGTTGCGGAGCGTGGCTTTGAGGTGGCGTTCCTCGCGGCTCTGGGGCCAGTACTGCGCCGGTCCCCGGAAGCACTCGCAGATGTTGACGCCGTGCCAGCTGGCGATGCCCGCCGTCCAGTCGGCGGTGGCCTCGTGGTTGATCCGGGCGAGCTCCAGCAGCCACGGCTCGCCGGTGCGGTTGTACAGCCAGTGGATGCTGTCGAGCATGTCCGCCCCGCGGATGCCCTGCCACCAGCCGGCATCGTTGATCTGGCGGTACAGCTGCCCCGGCGGCAGGGCCTTGAGGTACCGGAAGAAGCCGGTCATCACCGGCAGGACCCGCGCGTCGCCGGTGGCCTCGTGCAGCGACCGCAGGGCGTACAGCATCACCATGTGGGGCCAGAAGTCGTTGGCCTGTTCGTTCGGGGCGGGGCCGAAGTAGCCGTCCGGGCGGGTCGAGGCCAGCACCGCGTCGGTCCAGCGCCGGGCCTCGGCGATGATCCGCTCATCCTGCAGGACGTACCCCAGGTCCCCGAAGCCCTTGAGCCAGTAAGGCATCTCCTCCCAGCCGTGCTCGCCCTGGCCCTGGGGATTGGCCCAGGCGCTGGTCTGGAAGTTGCACCAGCGGCTCAGCAGCGGCAGGTGTCCGATCATCCCCTCGGCCAGGATCTCCAGCTGTCCGCGCAGCCAGCCTTCCGGCCGGATCGCCCCGATGGGCAGCTTGATCAGCGGGGCCGGAGCCAGCGGGGCGCGGTGGCCGACATAATGGCTGTTGCCCGGCTCGGCCGGCGGGACGCCGACGACCGCAGTCTCGACCGCGGCCCGGGCCGCGACGGGGGTCGCCAGCCCGGCCAGCAGAAGGCTGACCGCGGTCGCCAGGGAAGGGATCAGGGGGCTGGTTTCGCTCATGACTGGTCTCCTGGAGAGCCGGGGCAGCCCGGCGGCGCTGCGTTCGCCCGGTCGATCGGCGGATCCGGCCGCGATTCCGGCGCGCGGGAGCCTACAAGACCCGATCCACCGCAGCCTGTCAAGCCCGGGTTTGCCCGAAATGCGGCCCTGGGGTAACATGCGGGGTTCCCGAAAGCCCCGCGGCGGCTGATTTCGGTCTGCCTGGCCGCGGCGGGGCTGAGCGGGCGTGGCATCGCCCGCAGGCCGTGAAGGCGGCGGTCGTCCGGTCGTCCGGCAACCGCCCGTTTTCCGCCGCCCGGCTCGACGAGGCCCGAATACCTTGTCCTGGACCCGTCTGACGCTCCTGGCTGGACTCACCGTGGCCGCGACCACCCTGCCGGCCGCGGCGCAGGCTTCGGTTCAACCGGCCCGAGGCAGGGATTCGGCGCAGGAAAAGGCCCGCTCCGGTGCGTCCGGGCGGGGCAGGACCCCGGCCTGCCTCCAGGTTCCGGCGCGGGCGGACGTCTGGGATGCTTCGGTGTCGCGCGCGCCGGTCGGAGCGGGTCCGGTTCAGCCGGCCCAGGCGTGTCCGGCCCGGGGCCTGCCCAAACCTTCCGGCACCGCGCGGGAAGGGGCGCCGAGCCGCCCGCCCGTCGCCGGGCCGGGGGCGTGGATCGAGTCCTGCTACCCGCACGGGCCGCCGGCCGGTCGCTGAATCCGTTCCGTCGTCCTCTCTCTTGACTCGCCCGCCGGACCCGCCCGACACGGGTCCCGGCCGGGCCCGCGACGACCGCCCCGGCCGTGCGGTCCATGAACACAGGTTATCCGATTCGGGCGTCACGCGACGCAAGGAAGAGCCATGAACGAGAAGAACCTCTGGAGCAAGCTCGGCATCATCGTGGTGCTGACGGGTATGTGCCTGTGGCAGATCTACCCGCCGGACAAGAAGCTCAAGCCGGGGATCGACCTGGGCGGCGGGCACAGCCTGCTGTTCGAGATCGACGATTCCGGCGACGTGGGCCGCCGTTCCGACCTGGCCGCCAGCGTGATGGACGTGCTCAAACAGCGCGTGGATCCGCAGGGCAGCCGCAACCTCGTCTGGCGACCGATCGGCCGCAACCGGCTGGAGATCCAGATGCCGCGCGTGGTCGGCAGCCAGAAGGAGGAGCGCAACGCCTTCGACGCCGCCCGCAAGGCCCTGGCCGACACCGCCATTTCCGCCGCCCAGGTCCGGGCGGCGCTGGCCCTGCCGCCGGACCGCCGTCCGGCGGAGTTCGAGCGTCTCACGGGCATCGTGACGTCGCGGCGCGAGCTGTTCGCCCGGCTTGCGGCGGTCGCGGACGAGTACGCCGCCCTGTCGGCGACCGCGACCCAGCCGACCGGCGAGACCGCCCGCCGGCTGGACCAGCTGTTCGTCGAGCGCAACCAGATCATCGACCGTCTGCTGGCCACGAACGTCGATCCCCGCATGCTGACCGACCTCCTGGAGCTCGGCCGCAAGAGCGAGGTGCGGGCCCGGCGGCTTCAGGCCCTCAAGAAGGACCATCCCGACCTGGCCCCGGTGATCGAGGCCATGGCCTCGGCCTACGACAAGTGGTCCGACCAGAAGGGCATGCTCGACGACCCCAACGACCTGATGCGCCTGCTTCGCGGGGCCGGCAAGCTGGAGTTCCGCATCCTGGCCAGGCCGGAGCCGGGCAACCCGGGCATGATTTCCGCGACCCGGCCGGAGCAGCGCGAGCCGATCGAGAAGTACCGCGCCCGGCTGGCCCGCTACGGCCCCCGCCCGCTGGAGAACGACGCCTACGCCTGGTTCGAGATCCACAAGCCCGAGGAAAACGACATCGCCAA
The DNA here is from genome assembly GCA_964611365.1 of uncultured Planctomycetales bacterium. Taxonomy (GTDB): domain Bacteria; phylum Planctomycetota; class Phycisphaerae; order UBA1845; family PWPN01; genus CALLOB01. Next base: position 2,964 of record CAZSYS010000235.1, on the reverse strand, counting down.
GCCCGACAGCGGCTACATCGTCGAGGAGTACCTCGGCCGCAAGTATGTGCTGGCCCACGCGACGCCGGACATGGGGCTCCTGAACCGGGGCGACAACGAGTGGACGCTGCGGCGGGCGATGGTCGGCCGCGACCGCACCGGCCAGCTGGCCGTGAACTTCAGCCTCGACCCGCGGGGCGGGTCGCTGTTCTCGGTGCTCACCGGCAGCAACATCGAGCGGCCGCTGTGCATCTTTTTGGACGACAAGGCCATGTCGGCGGCGATCATCCGCAGCCAGATCGGCACCGACGGGCAGATCTCCGGCCGCTTCACCGAGCAGGACGTCGTCTACCTGGTGCAGACGCTGGAGGCCGGCGTGCTCCCCGCCCGGCTCAAGGAGGTCCCGCTGCAGCAGAAGAGCGTGGGGCCTTCGCTGGGCGACACCAACAAGGCCAGAGGCACGCAGGCGGTGGTCGCCGCCTTCCTGCTGACCGTCGTGTTCATGGCCGTCTATTACAGCTACAGCGGCTGCGTGGCCGACATCGCCCTGCTGATGAACCTGGTGCTGACGCTGGGGGTGATGTCCTTCATCCAGGCAACCTTCACCCTGCCGGGCATCGCCGGTCTGGTGCTGATGCTCGGCATGGCCGTGGACGCCAACGTGCTGATCTATGAGCGCATGCGCGAGGAACTGCAGCGCGGCGTGTCGGTGCGCATGGCGGTGAAGCTGGGCTACGAGAAGGCCTTCAGCGCGATTCTCGACTCCAACGTGACCACGATCATGACCGCGGTGATCCTCGGCTCGCTGGGCAGCGAGGAGCTCAAGGGCTTCGGGCTCACGCTGGGCATCGGCCTGTGCACCAGCATGTTCACCGCCCTGTTCGTCACCCGGCAGTTCTTCAACGTCATGGTGCCCACCAGCCTGGACGCCGACGAGACCCGCAGGGTCTGGCTGGGCACGGGCGTGCTCGCCCTGGCCGGCGGGGCCTTCATGGGGCTGGGCTGGTCCCTGAACCGCTCGCCGGAGCTGCGGGCCGAGTCCGGGCTGGTCGGCTTCGGGGCCTTCCTGCTGGTGATGTTCGCCACCGCCCTGGCGCTGGTCCTGCTGATGTGGCTGTTCCGGCTGATCTACCACGCCTCCGGCCATCAGAAGGCCAACCGCATGCCCATGCTCAGGCTGCTGAGCGCCCCGAACATCGACTGGATGAGCAAGTACAAGGTGTTCTGGGGGATCTCCGCGGTCATCATCGTCCTGGGCGCGGTCTTCTTCGATGTCCAGGTGAACCACCCCGAGGACCTCTTCGACATCGAGTTCGTCGGCGGAACCAGCGTGCAGGTGGAGATCCGCCCCGACCGCCTGGACGAGTTCGCCCGCGAGGGCGACAGGGTGCTGCTGGGCTACGTCGCCGGGGCCAACCCCGATGATCCGGGCACCTCCGTCGGCTGGCTGCGGGCCGCCGCCGGGCGGCTCCGCGAAGCCGAGGTCGCTTCCGCCGGCGAAGGCCGCTTCACGATCACCGCCCCGGGCGATTTCACCACCGCCCAGATGTCCGCCCTGCTGCTGCCGGTCTTCGAGCCGCGCATCGTCCGCGGCGGCATCGCCGACGCCGGACGCGGCGTCTCGGTTCAGTTCGACACCACCCGCGCGGAAAACGCCTCGCTGGACGCCGCCGCGGTCCGGGAACTGCTGGACGAGGCCGCCCGGTACGCGCTCCGCGCCGCCGACAAGCTCCGCGCCGCCAGAGTCCAGGGCATCGAGGCGGAGGTCGCCGCCGGCGCCGGACCGCGGCGGGCGTTCGAGATCGTGACCACCGAGACCAGCAAGCAGCTCGTGGCCGAAGCCCTCCTGGCCTCCATGCGGCCCATCCTCCAGGTCACCGAAACCATCGAGGCCGTGCTCCGCAGGGATGAGACCGCCGCCGAGGGGCTCTTCCCCATCCGCCAGTCGGCCAACACCGTCGGCGAGGTCATCGGCGGCCAGTATCCCGACGGCATCGCGGCCTTCAAGGGCGGCGTGATGGTGGTGTTCGACGACCTCCAGCCCCCGACACGCCCGGAGGAGATCAAGGCCCGCATCCGCGACATGCGGCTGCAGCCCGACTTCGAGGACGTGGCCGCCCAGGACTTCGAGGTCTTCGGCCTCAAGCCCGCCGAGGGGGTCGAGGGGGCCTTCAGCTCCGTCGCCGTGGCGGTCGTCGATCCGGCCCTTCCCTACGTCGAGGGCGACGAGAAGGCCAACCAGCTCTGGCGCAGCAAGCTCGCCGAGCGGCAGCTGAGCCTCGTCCAGGCCGCCCTGGCCACCAGCCGCTCCCTGCAGCGCGTCACCGTGTTTGCCCCGCAGGTCGCCGGCGAGGCCACCCAGAAGGCCATCATCGCCATCATCCTCTCGCTGATGGCCATCGCCGCCTACCTGTGGGTGCGGTTCGGCTCGCTGGAGTTCGGCCTGTCGGGCGTGATCGCCCTGTACCACGACGTCAGCATCACCCTCTCGGCCATCATGGTCTCCCACTACATCTGGGACACGCCGGTCGGCCGGGCACTGCTGCTGCAGGACTTCCGCATCGACCTGAACATCATCGCCGCCCTGCTGACCATCGTGGGCTTCTCGATCAACGACACCATCGTGATCTTCGACCGCATCCGCGAGAACCGCGGGCGGCTGGCGGCCGTGTCGCCCAGGCTGATCAACGACAGCCTCAACCAGACCCTGTCCCGCACGATCATCACCACGGTGACCGTGCTGCTGACGGTGCTGGCGATGTACGTCCTCGGCGGCGACGGCATCCACGGCTTTGCCTTCGCCATGCTGGTCGGATGCATCAGCGGCACCTACAGCACCCTGGCCATCGCCACGCCGATGGTCCAGCACCCGCGGGCGATGTGGGTCACGACCATCGGCATCGCCGCGCTGACCGCCCTGGGGCTGGCGATGACCGTCCAGACGCCGCCGCTGCGGATCGGCCTGGTGGTGCTCACCCTGGTGTT
>CAZSYS010000234.1:0-7362 GCA_964611365.1 uncultured Planctomycetales bacterium | reverse complement strand
GCGCAGGTCGGCGACCAGCTCGAGCTGGTCGTTGTCGACGTCGGCGGACAGCGCGTCGGCGGTCATCACCCCGATGGGCCCCTCGCGGTCGCGGATCGGCACGATCCACGCCGGCGAGCCTCCGCTCCGCTCGGCCAGCTCGCGCAGCAGCGGACCTGCGCCGGGCCCGTCGGCCACATAGCGGCGGTTGTGGGCCAGGACATGGGCCACCAGGGCCTCGTTGGACGGGCCGGCGGCCGGGTCTCCGGTCGACCGGTTCATGGGCGCCGGACGGCCCTGTTTGTCCAGCTTGAAGCAGCGCACCCGCCGCGCCCCGGTGACGGCGTGAATCCACTGGCGGACGTGATTGTCGAACGAGGTCCAGGGATCGCCCTGCTGGTCCCACTGCAGCAGCCAGTCCCGGTTGCCCGCCAGGATCGTCTGCACGGCCGACACGATCTCGGGCCGCTCGCGGCCGGCGGCCCGGCGCGCCCGGGATCCGGCGCCCGCCCCGTCCGCGGCCATGCTCCCGGGGGACGCAGGCTCGCGCCCGGACTCCAGCACCGACCCCGCCAGCGACCCCAGCGCGGTCAGCGAACCCATCGCCAGCAGGCTGATCGGCGAAAGCAGCACCCAGGTGCCGGTTTCCTCGACCATGACGTGGCGGGTCGCGGCCCAGACCACGCCGAACAGCAGCCCCAGCATCGCCCCGCAGCGCCGGTTCAGCCCGATGGACAGGGGCACCAGAGAAAGCGTCAGGGCCACCGTGCCCAGCTGGAAAAAGGCCGGGTTCTGGTCGCCCAGGCTCAGCAGCGTCACCGCCCCGATGGCTCCGGCCGAACCCATGAGCACCGGATGGGAGGATCTGGATTCCCGGTCGGCGGCGGAAGTCATGACGGCGCCTCCTCCAGCGCATGCTGGAACAGCGTGTGGAACGCATCGGGGTGCGCGGCCTGGTACCGCTTCAGGGCCCGCTCGAAGGCCTCCACCACTCCGCCGTCCAGTTTGGTACCCTTCTCCCGCCGCATGATCTCCAGGGCCCTGGCGATGGGAAACGCCTGACGGTAGGACCGCGTGGAGGTCAGGGCGTCGAAGGTGTCGGCGACATGCACGATGCGGGCCAGCAGCGGAATCTGCTCGCCCCGCAGCCCCTGGGGATAGCCGCTGCCGTCGGGCACCTCGTGGTGGTACAGGACCACGTCGCGCACCGAGGCGAAGGCTTCGATCGGGGCGACGATGTCGTAGCTCATCCGGACGTGGCCCTTGATCTGATCGAACTCCTCCGGCGTCAGCGCGCCCGGCTTGGTCAGCACCCCGTCGGGGATGCCGATCTTGCCGACGTCGTGCAGCAGGCCGGCCCACTCCAGGTCCTGCAGCTGCTCGGGCGGCAGGTGCATCTCCTCGCCGATCAGCCGAGAAAGCAGCCCGACGCGACCCGAGTGGCCGCAGGTGTAGTCGTCCTTCTTCTCGATGGCGCTGACCAGGGCCCGCACGGCGCCATAGGCCATGGTCCGCAGGCGGTCGCTGAGCCGCAGGTTGAAGATCACCTGCTGCCCGTGCTGCAGCACCGAGTCCACCATCCGCATCTCGCCCGACGTGAAATCCGACCGCTCCGCCCGCCGCGAAAACACCACCAGGTCGGTGCGATCGTCACTGCCGGCCAGCGGACAGAAAAGCAGACGCGCACCGTCGGAGCCCGCGCCGCTGTCGGCGTTGCGGGCCACGATCGACTGCTGGCTGAACACCTCGGCCACGAGCCCGGCGTAGCGGCCCCGGACCTCCGCGACGCAGCGGTCCCGCTCGACCTCCGGATCGTTCGACCACCACAGCACGCCGTCGGCCTCCGAGAGGCAGACGCCCCAGTCGCAGTTGAGCGATTCGGCCAGTCGGCGCACCAGGAAGTGCTTGACCTCCGCGGCGTCGCGGGCCCGCCCGAACTGCTGGGTCACCTCGAAAATGACGTTGAGCTGCTCGTAGCCGCTGAGCACCTCCGCGACCAGCCCCCGGCTTTCGTCGGCCTGACGCTCGTACTGCTCGCACAGCCTGGCCGCCGCCCGGAGCTGCCCGATCGACAGGCCCCCGCCGAGGCCCGCGCCGGACCGCTGCAGCAGCACCACCCGGCGATTGGAGACCTCCCCCTCGTGCACGCTGACAGCAAATCCCCGGTCGCAGGTCCTGGGCACCCCGCCGCCGGCCACCGCGGCCTCCGAGGCCGCCAGCCGGATGAGGCCGCACGCCCCGTCCAGCCGGCCCGATCCGCCGCCGGCCATGCACAGCCGACGGCAGGTCGCCCCCGGCTCGACGGCATCGCGGGAGAAGACGCCCACCTCCAGCCCCAGGAGCTCCTCCAGCAGCCCGCGAGGCGTCGCGGGAGCCTCCGGGGAGGCGTGCGCCTGAGTTTCCAGCAGCTCGCTGCTCGGCATTCCGGACTCCCTCGAGCCGACGTCGGCCTCACTCCGCCGCGACGCTCTGCTCGACCAGCATCCGCTCCACGTCCCTGGCCAGCCCCGACGGACTGAACGGCTTGGGCCTGAGCGTCACCTTCAGGCCGGCCAGCGCCTGCCGGATCCCCGCCTGGTCCGCCCGGCTGGACAGCAGAATCACGCCGGTGCCCACCAGCTTCTCCCGGCAGGCGATGATGACCAGGTCGATGCCGTTCATCACCGGCATGTTCACGTCGCTGATGAGGATGTCGATCGCCTGCCCGCGAAGCACCTCCAGGGCCCGGACCCCGTTGTGGGCCTCCAGCACCCGGTGCCCCTTCTGCGTCAGCCACATGCTGACCACCCGGCTGATGTGCGCGTCGTCTTCGGCCACCAGGATCGTCGCCATCGTCTGTCGCCTTGCCCCCGAGTCTCCGGGCGCCCGCCTGCGGCGGGGCTCACCCGCGCCGCCCCCCGGCCGGCGATCCTGTCCCGGGCATCACGTCCGCACGGCCGCCAGCCGGCCCACCGGCAGGATCGCGGTGAATACCGAGCCCTCGCCCGGCGTACTGCTCAGCTCGATCGTGCCCCCGTGGGCCCGGGCGATCTCCATGGCCAGGGCCAGCCCCAGCCCGGTGCCCGGCTGCTGGGCCACGCGCTCGTCCGCCGAGCGGTAGAACTTCTCGAACACCCGCGGCTGGTCCTCGGGTGCGATGCCGATGCCGGTGTCGCGCACCGCGACCCGGAAGCGCTGCCCGTCATCCTCGCAGCGGACCTCCACCCGGCCGCGCGAAGGCGTGTACTTGATGGCGTTGCCGATGAGGTTGGTCAGCAGCACCGCCAGCCGGTCCTTGTCGCCGCGCAGGGTGGGCATCTTCGCCGGGAGCGAGAGGATCAGCTCGACGCCCTTGTCGTCCGCCTGGGCCTGCATGTCCTCCACGACCTGCCGCACCAGCCGCGCGGTGTTGACGTCGTCCATCGTCAGCCGCGCCGCTCCGGCCTCCATCTGCGAAAGGCTGAGAATGTCCTCCACCAGCCGCGACAGCCGCTGAGTCTCACCGACGATGACGTTGTAGCACTCCCGGAGCATCGCCTCGTCCTTGAGCACGCCCTCCGAGAGCGTCTCGGCGTAGGCCCGGATGTTGGTCAGCGGCGTCCGCAGCTCGTGGGTCACGTGGTAGAGGAACTGGCTGCGCTCCCGCTCGATGGCCTTCTGCTGGCTGACATCGTGCAGGAAAAAGACCGTCTCGCCGCACTCGGCGTCGTCCCGGGCCGCCAGCGAGGTCAGCCGGACCGAAGCCTCGGCCGTCTTGAGTTCGAAGGTGCGGTCCAGGGCGATGCCCCGGCCGGGATGGAAGGGGCTCAGGTCGTTGCGGATGAACTCGCGCAGCGACCGGTCCCTGACGCCCCCGCTGCCGGCGTGCAGCATGCGTTCGGCCGCAGCATTGGCGTAAGTGATCGTCCAGTCGTCCGACACCGTGATCAGGCCGTAGGGCATGCGGGCCACCAGGTCGGTCATCCAGCGGGCCTGATAGCGTTCGAGGGTCTCGCGGGCGTGCCGGCCCAGCCGCAGCTCCTCGAGCTCCTCGCGGGCGGCGGTCACCGCCTCCAGAAGCATGTTCCACCCTCGGGCCAGCTCGTCGGCCGCGTCGTCCAGCTGCAGCCGGCGCAGGTCCCCGGCGATCTCGGCGGGCACCCGCGACAACTGACGGCCGATCCGCTCGATCGGCCCCGCCGGGGTCCGCCGCCCGAACCGCCGCCAGCCCAGCCAGCCGATCGCCGACAGCAGACCGGCGGCCGCCAGCCATATGGGCATCCAACCGCTCACGCGCATGGACCTCCCGGCCCGCAGCCGGCCGAATCGGGGTTCACCGGGGCGCACAATCCCCGGCGGACCGTCCGCCCTGGGCCGGCACGCCGAAAGCGCCGCCCCACGCGTTGCACGGTCCGTCCCCGGTAATATCGAAGCGATGCGGCAGGCAATTGACGTATTTGCCGGACCTCCCCGGGCACTTCCCCCCGGCTCGGCCGGGCCGGCCGATAATCGCCCGTAAGGCACGCATTCGGTGAGATCGCCGCCCGCCCCGCCGGCGCCGGGACGCCCTGCGGACACGGTCTTTTCCGCGTCCGTCCGGCCATTTCAACGCAGCAGCAGCCCGGCAGGCTGGGAGCCGTTCGACCCGTCGAGGACTGCCCGATGGTCCGATAGCATCGTGCGGCCACGCCTCCCGACACGCGGGCACCCGAGCGGCCCATCGTTCCTTCGCCCAATAACTCCGGTCCGCCGCGCGGCTGTCCGATATCCGGCTGGGGAGGAGTGCGTCTGCGCAGGCACCGCCTCGCCGGCGGGAAGGCCGTCCTCGGCGGGCTTTCCGACCACGGCGTGCCTGCCGGGGGAACCAGAGGCACGATCAGGATGTACGCTGAACACTTCCAGCTCGAGCGCCTGCCGTTTGCGAACACCTCGGATCCGGCCTTCTACTTCCGCACCGCCGGGCACGAGGAGACGCTGGCGGCGCTGCTGTACGGCGTGACCCAGCGGCGCGGCATCACCGTCGTGACCGGCGAGGCCGGCATGGGCAAGACGCTGCTGGCCCGCATGCTGGTCGCCGGCCTCGCGGGGCGCGCGGACGTCGCGGCCATCGACCACCTGCCGGCCGACGGGCACGAGCTGCTGTGCACGCTGCTGCGAAGCCTGGGGATCCGCCACCGGCCGGCGCAAACCGACGGCGAACTGCTGGAGCGGCTCAAGGCCCACCTGCGGGCCCAGCTGCTCCTGGACCGCTTCGTGGTCGTCATCCTGGACGACGCCCAGGACATGAGCCCGGCGCTGCTGGAATCCGTGCGCATGCTTGCGGACCTGGAACAGGAAGCCTCCAAGCTGGTCCAGGTCGTCCTTCTGGGCCGTCCCGGACTCCTGCAGACGCTGCAGCGGCCCGAGATGACACCCCTTCGGCAGCGGATCTCCGACTCCTGCCGGCTGACGCCGATGGAGCGCGACCAGACCCGCAACTACATCCGCCATCGACTGACCATCGCCGGAGCGAAGGATCCGTCGATCATCACCGACGAGGCCGTGGATCTGATTCACGACCGCTCCGGCGGTACGCCGCGTCTGATCAACCAGATGGCCGACGGGGCCCTGCTGGCGGCCTACGGCCGCGGCCTCGATAAAGCGGATCGGGACTGCGTCGCGTGCGCCCTTCAGGATATGCTTGACGCCCCGCGGCCCGCCGACCCGGCCGGGACCGCGGACGCCGCCGATGCCGGCCGGGCAGCCGCTTCGCTGTTCATCGGACAGCCCACCGGACCGGTCGATCCCCGCCTAATCGCCGGTGCCCCGGGCTGCCCCGTGGACGCCCACGCGCTGTGGGCCGGACAGCATCTCCAGGGACAGGCCCAGATCGCCGAACGGGTCATCGAACGCGCCGCCGCGCAATGCCGCGAGCTCGAAAGCGTTGTCCGGCAGGGATCGACCCTTCAGGCCGACCTCCAGGGCACGCTCCTGAGCCTCCGGGAGGAGCGTCGCGAGAGCCGGCCGGCCGTCGAGGCCCTCTCCGGACAGATCGCGGAACTCCAGCACCTGCTTCGCCAGGCCGAGCGTCGGCAGGCGGCGCTGCAGGCCCTGGTGGACGGGTCGACCGCCGCCGGGGAACGCCATGCCCGGCTGCGGCGCCGCGCCCGGCTCATCGCGTCGCAATGCGCCGCCGACACCGAGCGCCTCGCACGCCGCCTCGCCGAGGCCGCCGAAGAGGAACAGGCACTCCAGCGGGCGACCCGCGCCTCCGAGGCCGTACGGACGCAGCTGGCCGGGCAAACCGCCGCTCTTGAGCAGCGCGGCGGGACGCTGGCCGGCCTGACAACCCGCGTCGCCGAACAGCTCGACGACCTCAACCGCGTCTGTCGAACCGCTCAGGACCTGCTGGTCCGCCTGGCGGCCGGCGGCGGAAGGCTCGAGGCGATGCTGGACTCGGCCCGGTTCAAGGAACTTCAGCAGCACGCCGACTCCATCGAAGCCCTGCTGGAGGAAACCCGGGCCGCAGGGACGGCCGCCCGCGCGGCGGCCGAAAATGCCCTGAACGCCCGCGAAAACCTGCTCGAGGCGCTCCGGACCGCTCAGCAGCAGCAGGCGGGAATGGAGAATGCTTCGACCCGCGCCAGCGGACAGGCTGAGAACCTTTCGGCCCTGAGCGAACAATGTGCCGCACGCGAGCAGGCTCTTGAAACCCTGCTGGCCGCGTCCCGGGAATCCCTCGGACGACTGGATTCCGCCAACACGGTGCTGGCGGATGCCTCCGCCGCCCTGGATGCCCTCGGTGAGCTCTCGGCCTCAGGCCGGCAGGTCGCTGAGCAGGTCCGGCAGTCCACCGGAGACGCAAAGGGTGCATTGGACCGGTTGCTCAGCGCGATGCGCCTGTCGGCCTCCCGCCGGACCGACCTGCAGGCAATTGTTGAACAGGCCCAGGTCCACCAGAAGGATCTGACCACGTGCGTCAGCCGGGCCGGGACACTGGGGGATGAGCTGGCCGCCTGGATCCATCGCGCCCAGGCCGCCGGAGAATGCTCCGCACAGCTTACCGCGCGGCTCGAAAGCGCCGCCGGCCGATGCGACAACCTCGCACGAGTGGCCGAGGAACGCGCCGCACGACTGGAGGCCGGGATCGGGCAGGCCGCCGGGACCCTCGAGACCCTCCAGTCCCGCGCCGCGGCCGCCATGCTCCAGGCTCACCGCGCCGAAAAAGCCGCCGAGGCCGCCCGGGCAGGCGCTGAAAGCGCCGAACAGCTCGACCTGCGCCTCGGCGAAACCCGCAACCAGGTCGCCGGGCTGATCGACCAGGCTCAGGCCGCCGTGGCCGAGGGTCAATCAAACGCCGCCCGGGCCGGCCAGCTGCTGGAAACGCTGGACGCGCGGCTCGAAAGCGCCGCCGGCCGATGCGACAACCTCGCACGAGTGGCCGAG
>CAZSYS010000233.1:0-7362 GCA_964611365.1 uncultured Planctomycetales bacterium | reverse complement strand
GAGGCCGGCCGCTACGGCGCTTCGCGTGGCCTGTGCGCGGCCGGCGGTCGCATCGACGGCCGGCCGCAGGCGGCTCAGGCCTTGCCGGTCACGTCGGGGTCGGTTTCGGGCACGGCGTCGGAGGCCGGGTCGAACCATTCCGGCTTGAAGACCAGCCGCTTCCTGACGTCCATGGCCAGGTTGCTGACCAGCGTGACCACCGCGTCGTTGAGCCCGACGGGGCCGTTGCAGCGGGGCTGGTCCGGGCCGTCGGCGGGCTTGCCGGAGCGGATCAGCCAGGCCAGGTGCTCCTGCTCCTCGCGGTAGCCGCGGCTGGTGAGGGTGTCGGCCACCCCGACGGCGGCGCCCCAGGCGCGGGTGGAGCCGGAATCGGCCATTGCGCGGCTGACCCGGGCCTCGGCCCAGTTGATCCGGGTGTCCTTGCCGGCGCCTTCCTGGAAGATGTAGGCCTCGGCCTCCTGCAGCAGGCTGAGGGTCGCCCTGGTGCCCATGACCTGCTCGCCGTATCCGTCGAAGGCATTGGTGCTGATCGAGGAGTACATCACCACGGCGTTCTGGGCGTCCTCGCCGTACTCGTAGGTCAGGAAGGCGTGGTCGGGCAGCTTGCGGTCGTTCTTGAAGTAGGAGATCAGCCCGGTGCCGTGCACCGCCACCGGCAGGATGTGGTGGGCGGCGGCTCCTTCCGCGGCGTGGGCGGCGCCCATGGCCTGCAGGAAGATGCTGCAGGCGTCCAGCTGGTGGCTGCCGAGTTCGACCATGAGTCCTCCGCCGGTCTTGGGGTCGACCCGCCAGCGGATCATCTGCTCGATCGAGTCGTAGCCGAACTTCCGGAAGTCCACGCCGGCGTCCTCCTTCGGCACCGGCGGGTACCAGCTGTCGAAGCGCCCGTCCTCGGCGCCGGCGGCGCCGTTGCCGGTCTGGTTGCGGTGCCAGAAGGCCCGGATGTGGCGGATGTCGCCCAGCACGCCCTGTTCGATGAGCGACCGGGCGTTGGCGTACATGTAGCTGTAGTGCCGCTGGTGGCCGATGGACAGGAACCGCTTGTGGCGGGCGGCGGCGCGGACCATCTGCTTGCACTCCATGACCGTGCCGGCCATGAGCTTCTCGCAGAGCACGTGCTTGCCGGCCTCCAGGGCGGCGATCGTCGCCGGGGCATGCAGGAACAGCGGCAGGGCGATGATGATCATCTCGATGTCGTCGCGCTCCAGCATCCGCTTGTAGTCCTCGTACAGCTCGACCTTGTCGGCTTTGGGGCCGTACTTGTCGCGGAAGTACTGCCGGGCGCGGGCCTGGTTGCTCGGCCGGATGTCCGAGAAGGCCACGATGTCCACGTAGGCCGGGTTGCTCTGGGCGATGTGGGCGTAGCAGCCCTGGTTGCCCGTGCCGATCAGCCCGGCCCGCACCGGCTCGCCCTTGAGCTCCTCGTAGCCGAAGTACATCGCCGCGGCCGACGGGATCGCCACTGCGCCGGTCAGCATCTGCCGCCGGCTGATCCTCACGGCGTCCCGGAAGTTGTCCGCACCGGTCTGTCGCTGCTTTTCGTTGAGCACCATGTCTGGCATTCCTCTCGTCAGGGCCCCTGGTCCGGGGCGTTGGTTTCAGCGCGTCTCGCGCTCCGTCGATACCCGCGGGGATCCCGTCACGCCCCGCAGCAGCCCTTGCGGGCGAACCACCGGGCCACGAACGCGTCCAGACCGCACCAGCGGCCGACGCGGGAGGTCGCGATCACCATCAGGGCGATGGCCTCGATCAGGTTCTTGTTCACGAACAGGTAGTGGCCCTCCAGCGCCGGGTAGTCCGGCAGCCACGGCAGCGGCGGCATGCAGGTGTAGTACAGGGCCAGCAGCCCGATCGCTCCCAGGGCCGACAGGCGGGTGAACAGCCCCAGCATCAGCCCCGCCCCGACCGCGGTGAGGGCCAGCATGTTGGCCCAGTCGATGAACTCCGTCGGACCGGGCGGATACGGCAGGCCCCGGGCCAGCTGCCGCGACTGGATGCGCCCGGCGTCCTCGAGCCGGCCCTCGCTGCGGGCGTTCAGGAACGCGGCCTGCAGGCGGGCGAGCACCTCGGCCTCCAGATCCTTGACCGGCTTGTACGCCCGCATCTCCAGCGCCGCCCGGGCCCTGGCCTTGCGGCCGTAGAGATCGGTGAGCCGCTCCTTGTTGTAGGCCATCGTGCCCAGGGCCCGCTCGGCGGCGACGACATCGTCGATGATCGCCCGGTAGTCCGCCAGCTGGGCCTGGAAGTCGGGGTCGGCGTAGATCGACTCGACGTAGCCGGCCTTGAAGTCGGCGATCCGGCGGGCGAACGCCGCCGCGTGCCCGGTGAAGCGGTCCACGTGGGCCCGGTCCTCCAGCACGCCGGCGACCATCGCCGCCACGCCGACGTCGGCCTGGCCCGCCGAAGTCGTCTGGAAACCGGGAACCCGCTGGGCCAGCACCGCCTGGACGCCGGCGGCCAGATCGGCCTCCGGAAGCGTCCCCTCGCCGAGCGCCTCGCGCACCTCGGCGGTCAGGCTGCCCAGCAGCTGCGCCGAGGCCGAGGCCACGTAACCGGCATAGGCCGGGTCCTGCTCGGCCGCCCCCAGGCGCAGATCCCGGAACTTCTCGACCGCCTCCCTGACCGGGCCATCCAGCCGGTAGTGGCCGGCCAGCTGCTGGTAGCGGGCCTGGACCTTGGCTTTCGTACCCTCGAGGGTCAGCCCTTCCAGGCCGTCCACGTCCTTGACCATCCACCGGTAGAACGGCCGCAGGGGGCCGGCGGACTGCACCAGGTAGCCGGTGGCCTGCCAGTCGTCCTGCATCAGCTTCCAGGCACCCTCGTAGAAGAAGTGCCACCCGATCGAGATCCGCAGCAGCACCAGGAAGAAAATCGACCACCCGGTGACGGTGCGGACACCCGGTCCCGACTGTGCCCGTTGGGGTGTTGTGTCTGCCATGATCGTCTCGTCTACAGACCCGCTGAATCCACGACGCCCTGTCCGGTCTGATCCCGGCCGACGCCGGGTTCCAGGCGCACGTCCTGATGCGGCAGGTTGAAGGTCACCACCCGCACCGGGGGGGTTCCAGGGGCGGGGCGCCTGTCCCGGACAACCAACAGGGCGGCGACATCGGCGTGATTGTGGCAGAACTCGGCCGCCTTGTCGAGTCCGGCCACGAACAGGGCCGTGGCCAGGGCATCGGCCGTGGCCGCATCGGCGCTCAGAACGGTGACGCTGCCCAGCGTCAACCCGTCCTCCCGGGGCGCAGCCTCTGCCGGCCATCCGCTTCGCGGGTCGATGATGTGCCCGTAGCGCCGCCCCTGATGCCGGAAAAACCGGTGCGCCGCTCCGGCCGTGCCCAGAGCCCGGTCGCGGAGATCAACTGTGGCTAACCGTTTTTCCGTGTCAAAGGGATTCTCGATCCCCACCGGCCAGCCCGTCTGGCCGCCGGTCGGGGATCCCACGGCCAGCACGCTGCTGGCTCCGCCCTGGAGCATCACCCGGCGGATGCCGAAATCCTCGCGAATCCGGGCCAGAGCCCGGTCCAGGGCGTATCCCTTGCCGATGGCCCCGAAGTTGAGCTCCAGGCCGGGCACCTCGAAGCGGACGCTGAGGTTCTCCTCGCACAGCCGCACGTGTCGCAGGCCGCTGCGGGCCAGGGCCGAGGCGATCTCGTCGGCGGCGGGTACGCGCGGACGGCCGTCGAGAAAGCCCCAGGCCCGCACCAGGGCTCCGGCGGCCGGGTCGAAGGCCCCGTCGGTCAGGCGGTGGAGTTCGGCGGCCCGCTTCAGGAGTTCGAAGATCCGGCCGTCGGTGGGGACCTGGCGGGAGTGGGCGTGCCGGTTGAGATAGCTGACCAGGCTGGAATCGCGGTAGACGCTGAGCAGTTCGTCGAGTTCGCCGATCGTGTCCAGGGCCCGCTGGCCGACCGCCAGCGGCGCGGCGGTTTCGGCCGGAAGCAGCACGCTGAACTCGCAGCCCATGGCCCGGCGGTTCACCGACCAGTGCCCGACGGTCGGGTCGCCCGCCCGTGGATGAGGCCGGCGGTCCGGCAGCAGCGCCCCGATCAGGCCGCCGGACGTGGCCGCCAGGCCGCGGGCGGTCAGGAAACTGCGGCGGGACCAGGGTGTCGGATGCTTCACGGGCAGGGTTCCGTCGGCCCGGCCGCGGCGGTTACTTTCCCCGACGGCCCGTGCCTTTGACCCATTATGGTGTTTTCGCGGGGTGGCGACAACCGGCCGGGCCGGCGGCGGCGCTCAGCGGGCGCCGGGCACGGGCGGCCGTGCGCCGGCGGCGAGTGAAGGCCGGCGGCGACCCGGATCGCGCTGAGCCCCGGGCGGGTCGTGCCGGTCGGGGTGGTCGATCCGGTCGTGGAGAAGGTCCTGGGGTCCTGCGGGCAGGCCTGGGGGGCGTGCGGTTTCCGCGATCAGTCCGCCTCCTGGAGCCGGGTGATGTCGTCGGTCTTGCCCAGCACGATCAGCGTGTCGCCCCTGCCGAGTTTGGCGTCGGCCGGGGGCATGAAGTCGGTGGTGTTCTGGTCGCTGTTTTTGATCGCCACGACCATGACGTTGTAGCGCTTGCGCAGGTGCAGTTCGGCCAGCGAGCGCCCGGCGAACGACTCGGGCATGGCGATCTCCACCACCCGGTAGTCGTCGGAGAGCTGCAGGTAGTCCAGCAGATCGGGGTTGGCGATGCGCTGGGCCATGCGCTCGGCGGTTTCGCGTTCGGGGAAGACGATCTCGTGGGCCCCGACGGCCTTGAGGATCGCGGCGTGGTCGCGGCTGGAGGCCTTGGCCCGGATGCGGGGCACGCCCAGCTTGGCCAGGTGCAGCGTGCAGAGGATGCTGGCCTCCATGCTCTCGCCGAGGCAGACCACCGCCTCGTCGATCTCGGAGGTGATCAGCAGGCGAAGGGCATCGAGGTTGCGGGCATCGGCGATCACCGCGCGGTGGACGTCGTCGCGGATCTCGGCCACGCGGGCGTCGCTGGCGTCGATCGCCAGCACCTCGCAGCGCATCCGCGCCAGGGTGCGGGCCAGGTGGCTGCCGAACTGCCCCAGGCCGATCACGCAGACCTGTTTCATGTCGGAGTGCGTCCTTTCGCGGCCGGGCCGGGCCCGGCGGGGTTCAACCGATCATCAGCCGTTCCTCGGGCAGCCGCACGAGCTTCGGATCCGGCGTCGAGACGATCAGGGCGATGGTCAAAGGCCCGAGCCGGCCGACGAACATGGTCAGGATGATCCAGACCTTGCCGGCGGCGCTGAGCGTCGGCGTCAGCCCGGTGGAGAGCCCGACGGTTCCGAAGGCCGAGATCTGCTCGAAGAGCACGTCCTCGAGCCGCACGCCGGGGCGTCCCGCCTCGGTGAGCGTCAGCACGAACACACCCAGGAGATTGAACAGCGTGCACACGCCGATCAGCAGGCCGGTGCGGCGCACGATGTCGACCGGCACCCGCCGTCCGCCGATGATCACGTCCTCCTGGAGCCTCAGCCGGGCCCGCAGACGGGCGACCCAGATGGCCAGCGAGGTGGTCTTCACCCCGCCGGCGCAGGATCCCGGCGAGCCGCCGACGAACATCAGCAGCACCAGCCCCAGCAGGGCGGCGGTGGGCGCCTGCCGCAGATCCACGGTGTTGAAGCCCGCCGTGCGGGCCGAGATCGACTGCACCAGGGCGTGGCCTGCGGTTGACGCCACACCGGCGGCCCCCGGCCCCAGGCCGGTCAGGGCCAGGAACACGGCGCCTAGGACGATCAGCACGAGGCTGGTGGCGGCCACCACCCGGCTGTTCAGCGACCAGGCGATGGTCCGCTGCCGCCCGAACAGGGCCCGCCACGACCGGCTGACCGCCTCGAGCAGAACGCCGAACCCCAGGCCGCCCAGCACGACCAGGACACAGATCGCGGCCAGGAACCCGGGCCGGTCGCGCACCGCCGTCAGGTTGCCCTCGAAGGTCGAGAAGCCGGCGTTGCAGAAGGCCGAGACGGCGTGGAACGCGCAGTCATACGCCCCGCGCGGCCCCCGGGATCCGGCCGGCAGTCCGGCATACAGCAGCAGCGTGCCGACGGCCTCGATCGCGAAGGTCATGACCACGATCCACTTGAGATTCCGGCGGAAGACCGCCGCGGCGTTCTGCTGGTAGAAGACGTCGGTCAGGGCGGCCTGAGAGCGCAGCGAGATCCTGTGCCCGGTGATCTGCACGATCAGGGCCCCGAAGGTCATGATGCCCAGGCCGCCGGCCTGAATCAGCGCCAGGATGACCACCTGCCCGAAGCGGCTGTAGTCGCCGGCGGTGTCCACCACCGTCAGGCCGGTGACGCAGACCGCCGAGGTGGACGTGAACACGGCGTCCAGCATCCCGACCGGCTCGGCGGCGTGGGAGGCCGGCAGGACCAGCAGCACCGCCCCGGCGGCGATGAGCGCCAGGAACGTGCCCGCCAGGTAGCTCTCGGGGCGGGCGACCGCGCGCATGAAGAGGTTGGGGCGCACGAAGCGGCCCGGCTCGCTCGGAATGGTGCCTGGGGCGTCCATGGGTCGGATACAGCGGCGGCCGCGCCGTCCCGCCGCGGGAGCGTCACTCGACCGTGGCCGAGATCAGCACGATGTCCTCCAGGGGCACGTCGTCGAACGTGTTGCCGTTGGGATCCTGCTGCTGGCCCGTGGCGACCGCGGCCATCGCGTCCACGACGTCGATGCCCTCGACCACCCGGGCAAAGACGGTAAAGCCGCCGTTCTGGTTGTCCAGGTTCGACGAGTTGTCGGCCAGGTTGAAGAAGAACTGCGACGTGGCCGAATCGGGGTCGCCGCCGACCTTGGCCATCGCCAGCGTGCCGCGAAGGTTGCTGCGGTCGGGGCTGAACTCGTTGACCACCGGGTCGCGGACGCCCGTCTGGCGGACGAGCCCCGGCAGGAAGCCGCCGCCCTGGACCACGAAGCCGGGCACGACCCGGTGGAAGATCGTGCCGTCATAGAAGCCGTCCTGGACGTACCGGAGGAAGTTTTCGGTCGTGGCCGGGGCGTCCTTCAGCAGGGCGATGACCACGTCGCCCAGGCTGGTCTGGAGCCGCACGCGCGCGGCCTCGTCGCTGCTGGTGGCGGCCGGATCGGTGCGGTTGAGCAGCACCGACACCAGGTCGGCCGCCCCGGAGACCACCGCGAGGTCCGGGTCCGAGTCGTCGTCCAGGTCGGCGGCGACCAGGGCCTTCGGTCCGTTGGGGACCGCGAACTCGCGCCGGTCCCTGAATGCGCCGTTGCCCTTGTTCTCGAAGAAGTCCACGCCGTCGGTGCCGGCGGCGGCATCCAGCGCGTCGGGCCGGCCGTCGCCGTCGATGTCGGCGGTGATGACGTCGGCCGGGTCGGCCCCGGTCGGCAGGCGGCTCTCGATGT
>CAZSYS010000232.1:0-7374 GCA_964611365.1 uncultured Planctomycetales bacterium | reverse complement strand
CCAGCCAGCACCGGACCGCCAGAAGGAAAAAGGTGGTCGCCAGCATGCCGCGGCGCTGGATGATGTAGGCCACGCTGCCGGCCTGCAGCGGATGCACGGCGAAGA
The DNA here is from genome assembly GCA_964611365.1 of uncultured Planctomycetales bacterium. GTDB lineage: Bacteria > Planctomycetota > Phycisphaerae > UBA1845 > PWPN01 > CALLOB01. The sequence goes on along the minus strand of CAZSYS010000232.1, from coordinate 7,269 downwards.
CGGCGGCGCAGAGAAATGCCGGCCACCGCGACACGCTCTCCAGACGCGGCCCCGCCCGGCAAAGGGCGAGGATCAGCTGCATCACCAGCCAGGCGTTGAAGGCATGCAGCAGGACGTTTACGGCCAGAAAACCGGTGACATCGTATGGCTTCATGCCCAGCAGCGGCTGGACCAGGGCGTTCAGCCGGAATGTGATCCGCGACAGATCCTCGCCCGGACGCCACCACTCCAGCACCAGCGCGCGAAAGTCGGTCCGCAGGGCGGCGGCCGGATCGGCGGTCTGGATGTCGCCGTGGCGGGAATCGAAGAAGAACTCCTCGTGATCGGCGTTGATGTAGGTCAGGACGGTCAGCCCGAGCAGGACCGCCAGCGCGGCCGCCTCCGGAAGAAGCGCCGCCGGGCGGGTCGTTGCCGCCAAGGCGGCGGCGCACCCGTCGGCCGCCCGCCGACGGCCCGAAGCCCTCCCTGAATCGCGCCGGCGGGTCACGAGGTGCCTCGAACCGCCTCCGCGATGCGGCGACACGGCTCCAGCAGGCCGGCCAGCTGCTCCAGCGGCCAGACGGTGGCGGCGTCGCTCCTGGCATTCGGCGGATCGTCATGGACTTCAAGGAACAGGGCGTGGCAGCCGGCGGCCACCGCGGCGCGAGCCAGCAACGGGGTCATCTCTCGAATCCCCCCGCTGCGGTCGTTGCCCTGGCCGGGAAGCTGGCAGGAGTGGGTGGCGTCGAACACCACCGGCGCCCAGGCCGCCAGGCGGCGGATGGCGGTCATGTCGTTGACCAGCCTTCCGTAACCGAAGAACGTGCCCCGCTCGGTCAGGAGGATGTCGTCGCTTCCGGCGGACCGGAGCTTCTCCACGGCCAGCCGCATCTCCTCGGGGGACATGAACTGCCCCTTCTTGACGTTCACCGGAATGCGGGTCTTTCCCGCGGCCAGGAGCAGGTCGGTCTGCCGGCACAGAAAAGCGGGGATCTGCAGCATGTCCAGGACCTGGGCCGCCGGCTCGGCCTGGGCGGGCTCATGGATGTCCGAGACCACCGGCACGCCCAGAGACATATGTACGTCGGAAAGAATCGCCAGGCCCGCCTCCAGACCCGGCCCGCGGTAGCTGTTCACGCTGGAACGGTTGGCCTTGTCGAAGCTGGCCTTGAAGACCAGCGGCAGCCCCACGGACCCGGCGATGCGCTGAATGGCCTCGGCCAGCCGCAGGGTGTGGTCCCGCGTCTCGATGACGCAGGGACCGGCGATCAGGGCCAGCGGGCAGCCGTTGCCGATCCTGACGCCGCCGACGATGGCGGGATCGACGCGGTTGGGGTCGTCACCCATGCCGCGAATTGTACAGGTCGTCCGGCCACCGGCAAGAAAAACCTGTCAGGCTCCACGCCCGCCCAGGCAACGCCGGCCGGCAAAGCCGGATCGGGCCCGCCGGCCGCGCTCCGCCGGTACGCACCCCGCGGAGCAGCCGCCCCGGCCGTCGGCCATCAGGCGTGCTGAAGAACCTGGTCCTCGCTCAGGGCCCGCCGCAGCTTCAGCAGGGCGGTGTTCTGGATCTGCCGGACCCGCTCCTTGCTCAGCCCCACCGCCCGGCCGATCTCACTGAACGTCAGCCGCTGCTCCACCGCCGGCGGGAAGCGGTGGTCGAGGATGCGATACTCCAGCTCACTGAGGGCCCCGGTGTTGTGGTGCAGCACCCGCTGGAGCCGCTCCACGTAGAGCGCGGTGCCCGATTCGGTCTGGCGGACCGGCCTCTCCATGGAAACATCGTTGTTCACCGGGAAGGTCCGGCGGTAGCGGGATTCCTTCTTGTTGTGCCTCATCACGAACCGCGCGATCACGTTGCAGGCGTAGGTGCTGAACTTGTAGCCCTTCCACGGGTTGAAGCGGTCCACCGCGCGGGTGAGGGCGTACATTGCGTCGCTCTGCCGGTCGTCCTCGTCCAGCACGCCCGAGCCCAGGCGGCCGATGAGTGTGTAGACCAGACCGAGATTCCGCTGCACGATGTGGCCCCGGATCTGCTGCCAGCGATCTCGCCACTCATTGCGTTCCTGCTCGCTCCCGGCCGAGCCGCGGGTCCGTACATTGGCCCGATAGGCACAGGTGTGCATCGCGACAAAGAGTTCCTTCTCGCCGGGCTCCTCGTCCAGCCCGCTGCGGGTGCGGATCCACTGGCAGATGGCCACGGCCTGACGGCAGTCCTGGCGGTCAGGTGTCCAACCCTCGGGTACGTACATCCGGCTGGCTTGCATGTCGTTGTTCCTTTCAGCGTACAGTCGCCGGTCCCCGGTGTGTCTTCGATTCACTCGCCCGGTTTCGAGACGACTATCAGGTATGTGCACCACAAACCGTCCTGCGCCTATAGGGACCTTGCGTAAGGCTCGGGCTTAAGCCTTCAAGCTAGGTTTATTTCTTATCTAAAGTGGGATTGTAGTCTGTAAAGTCTTTATCTGATAGTGGCTTACGGAATCATAAGCCATCGCCCAGGCCTGCACCCGCGCGATTCCCGCCATTCCCCCGCCGAAGAAAAAAAACTCGCCGACCGTCTGACGGCTTGTCGCCCGGCCTCGCGAAGGCGTCGCCGCCCACCCCGACCTGCCCGCTCCCCGGCCTGTCCGCGACGCGCCCACGTCCCTCTGGGCGGGCGTCCGACCTCGTGCTGCCCGGCACCTCATGCTGCCCGGGACGTCTGCGCACGCCTGGCGGACCGGACCGGGCTGAAGCGTCCCGGCACGGGGCATATAATCCGGCCATGAAGTTCACCAAGATGCACGGCATCGGCAACTGCTACATCTTCATCGACTGCTTTGACGGGCCGACCGCGGCTTCACCGCTGCTGGCCGACCGCCCCGCGCTGGCCCGGGCGGTCAGCGACCGCAACACCGGCGTCGGCAGCGACGGACTGGTGCTGATGCTGCCCTGCCCCCAGGCCGACGCGCGGATGGAGATGTACAACCTCGACGGCTCCAGAGGCCGGATGTGCGGCAACGCCGTCCGCTGCATGGCCAGGTACCTCTACGAGCACGGCCTCGCGCGGCAACCCCGGCTGAGAATCCTTACCGACGCCGGATTGCTGGAACTGGAGCTGCTGCTGATCGACGGCCGGGTGGACGCAGTCCGCGTGGACATGGGCCCGCCCCGGCTGCGGCCGGAAGACCTGCCCGTGCGCCTGGAATCCGATCAGATGAAAGACCTCCAGGTCCGGGTGCTGGGCCGGCCGGCCAGAATGACCTGCGTCTCGATGGGCAACCCCCACGCCGTGATCCACGAGGCACCGCTGGAATCCCTGACGCCCGCGGTGCTGGCCGAGGAGGGCCGGCGGTTCGAAACCGACCCGATGTTTCCCGATCGCACCAACGTGCACTTCGTACGCATCAACCGGCCCGACGACATCACCATGCTGACCTGGGAACGCGGCAGCGGAGCCACGGCGGCCTGCGGCACGGGAGCCTCGGCGGCCTGCGTGGCCGGCGTGCTGACCGGCCGCAACGCACGCAGGGTCACCGTCCACCTGCCCGGAGGCGATCTGCGGATCGAGTGGCGTGAGGACGACGGCCACGTCTACATGACCGGTCCGGCGGCCGAGATCTTCACCGGCGACTGGCCGGAACCCTGACCCCGGCGGCCGGCGGCCGGACCCGGGCCGATGCGGCCCTCCAGCCGTGGCCCGCCTCCCCCGGCCGGCCCGCCGCCCGGCCGGCGGCGTTCATCATGCCCGGATCGTCTGGAAGACGCACTCCTGCAGAATCGGTACCACCGTCAGCGAGGGAAACGTCCCCGCCAGGTGTTCGGCCAGCTTGCGGACGCCCGGCTCCTCGGAGACCCCGTGGCTGACGACGATCGCCGGCAACCCCATGTCCACCGCCATGGTGCCGTGCCGCCAGCGGGTGAAGCCGTCATCACTGCAGATGACCGCATCGGCCTTGAGCTTGCCCACCATCTCCTCGAACGGCGTGATCGCCCCGGTGCCGAGGACCACCCGGCGAACAGGCTTGTCCGAAGGACCATAGAGCTCCACGGCCTGCTGCCCCAGGGCGGCAACCCTGCCGGCAACCGTCCTGGCCAGCGTGCCGGCGGGCACCTCTTCGATTTCGTAGGCCAGGCAGAACGTGGTCCTGTCCACCAGTCGACTGAAGCCCAGGAATTCGCCCCAGGCGTGGGGAATGCCGATTTTCTCGACGCGATCCCAGACGTCGTGACAGCGCAGAATGATGATGCCGCTGGACTCGATGAGGCTCTTCTTGCGGCGGGCGAACTCGAAATCGAAGACCGCCTGATCCTTGTCCCAGTGCTCGTAGTAGGTCGGCTCGTGACAGACGATCATCTGGCAGCCGAGATCCAGGGCCTTGCGGACGACCCAGGTGTAGTTCATCCAGCAGACCGCGACCCTGGTCACCACGGCCTCGGGGTCGCCGGACTTGAACGTATCGACGGTGTTCGCCGGGTCCACCCAGGGCCCCATGGCCAGCAGATGGTCGCGGATGTCCCGGGCCCGGACGCCCGACGCCCGGGGCTTGTCACCTTCGGCCGCCTGGCCGGCCTGAACGAGAGACAGACCCGCTGCACCGGCCAGGGATGTACGCATGAACGTGCGGCGATGCATGAGCGACCCTCCGATGAAGACCCCGGCCCTCCAGGCAGCGCGCTTGCACTGCGGCCGTGCCGGTGGTCTGATCATAGTCGCCCCGCCGGGGGCTGTCATCCATGCCGGGGCCGTCATCCCTGCCGCGGCAGGCCGGCCGGGCGGGCGGACCGGTTCAGGCGCATGAGCCCGGCCGCCTTGCACCGGCCATCCGACGGAGGGTCGCGAATGAAACAGCATCAGCGGGCATTCCAGCTGCCGTCATGCCCGTCCATGAGCTTCACCTGCCTCCTGGCCGTGCCCCGGGAACCGCCGGAGGGCGGCCGGTGGCCCCTGCTGCTGTACCTGCACGGCAAGGGCGAGTGCGGCGACGACCTGGAACTCGTCCGCAGGCACGGCCCCCCGCGATCGATCGCCCGGGGCGGTTCATTCCCCTTCATCGTGGCGGCGCCGCAGTGCCGCGTGCCGCTGGGCTGGCCGGCCGAGCCGCTGGCGGCCCTGCTGGAGACCCTGGTGCGGGAGCTGCCCGTGGACCCGGATCGCGTATACCTGACCGGGCTGAGCATGGGCGGTTTTGGCGTCTGGAGCCTGGCCACGCTGTACCCGGAACGGTTCGCGGCCATCATTCCGATCTGCGGCGGCGGCGCGCCCTACCTGGCCGAGCGTCTGCGGGCTCTGCCGATCTGGGCGTTCCACGGGGCCCGCGACGACGTGGTACCCCTGGAGGAGAGCCTGCGGATGGTCAAGGCCGTGAACCGGACGGGCGGCGACGCCCGACTGACGATCTATCCGGAGGTCGGCCACGACTCCTGGACGGCCACATACGACAACCCGGAGGTCTACGCGTGGATGCTCCGGCACACCCGAAAGCCGCCGGCCTGACCGGAGCCCCGGACCCCGGCCGGGCTTCCACCCATCCGGTGCAGCCGGCGTCCCGGCGGTCCGGGCCGATCGCCTGCGGCGCGCGCCGCCTACTCCAGGTAACCCAGATCGCTGAGCCGGCGGGTGAGGGCTTCCTTTTCCTCCTCGGTGTAGACATCCTCGGCCCGGCCGGCCTCGACCTTCTGGGGCGGCTCGTAGGTGATCTCGAGCCTGCGGTCGAAGAGCTCCGACAGCACGCGCCCTTCCATATCGGCCGGCACGGGCAGGCCCAGGGCCCCCAGAATCGTCGGGGCGATATCGGCGATCTCGGCATGAATGCTGCCGCCGGCCCGGACATGCGGCCCGTTGGCCACCAGGATGCCCTCGACGCGATGGGTGCCCTCCAGCCTGCGGGGCGAGCACCAGCGCACCGCCCGTCGGCCGCGGATCTTGCGGACCACGGCCAGCCCGGGGTGAGGCACCAGCAGGAGATCCGGCAGCGAAGGCTGCTTGGCCCGGTCGCAGCGGTAGAGCTCCTCGGTCTTGTGAACCTCCTGGAAGACGCGGATCGTCTCCCCCCGGGGGTTCCGGCAGGTCACGCCCAGGAATCGCTCGCGCAGGTCGTCCCGGAGGCTCTCGTAGTCGGCCGGATCGACGATGCCGTCGGGCTGACGACCGCGCAGGTTGACGTACAGAAAGCCGTACATCCCCGCGTGAACCACGCAGGCCCGGGTGCGCGACCAGTCGAGGTCGATCTCCCGCTCGACGCCGATGTTGGCCTCGAACCGCTTCATCGTCCGCCCCAGGGCCCGGTTGAGCACCTGCCGGGCCTGGCGGGCGCGCATCGCCAGCGGGCTGCGGATGTGCAGGTAGCCCCACTGCTGGAGCAGACGGTTGGGCTGGGCCTTGCCGTCGAGGCTGCCGTGGCCGTGGTCGGACATGATCAGCATCAGGGCCTCGTGCTCGCGGGCGAACCCGGCCAGCCGGCCCAGGGCGAGGTCCAGGTCCTCGAAGCACCGCATGGCCATTTCGGTGCGCCGGGGATGACGCCCGCCGGAAACCGGAACCAGGTACTTCCAGGCCTTGTGCTGGAGGTTGTCCACCAGCTTGTACAGCACCATCATCACGTCCCAGCCGTAGCGGTCGCCGCAGTAGACCGCCAGCTCGTAGCCCTGCTCGAAGCTGCGGGAGATGTGGTTCAGGTTGCGCTGAAACAGGCCGTCGCCCCCGAGGGCCCGCCGCTGCCAGTCGGAGCGGTAGTTGTAGTCCGGCCAGCGGGCGAGGATCTCCTGCTTGAGTTCGGGAGGATGGGTGAACTCGGTGTCGATGCTGGGAGTCTCGAACCCCGAGATCATGAAGCCGTTCACCTTCCGCGGCGGGTAGGTCATCGGCAGGTTGATCGACCCGACGCGCATGCCCTTCTCGCTCAGGATCTCCCAGATGGTCTTCTCGCGGATCTCGCAGGTGCTGTTGAAGGACAGCTGATTGGTGCGGACGTCATAACGCTCGAAATCGACGATGCCGTGCCGCCCGGGTCCCTTGCCGGTCATGAAGGTCGTCCAGGCCGCCGGAGTGATCGGCGGCTTGGTCGAGTCAAGGATGCCCGCGGTGCCGGTCTCGATCAGCCGGGCAAGGTTGGGCATCCGCCCGGCGGCCATGATCGGGTTCAGGACGTCGAAGGTCGCCCCGTCGAGCCCGACGATGAGTACGCGCCGGGCCGCCCTGCGCGTCATGCCCTCGAAGGCCTCGGCCGCCGGGGTGTTCGCGGTTCTGGAAACGGGTGATCCTGTCGTATTCATGTCCGTCCGCCCGCCGTCGCGCCTTCCCCGCCC
>CAZSYS010000231.1:0-7390 GCA_964611365.1 uncultured Planctomycetales bacterium | reverse complement strand
ATCGTCCGCCCGATCGCCCAGGCTGCCGAAATCATGAAGGACATCGCCCAGGGCGAGGGCGACCTGACCCGGCGGCTGCCGGAGAACAGCGGGGACGAGATCGGCCGCATGGCCCACTACTTCAACGCCTTCGTGACCAAGCTCCAGGGCATCATCGTCCAGCTGGCCGAGAACGCCCGCACGCTGGCCGGCGCCTCCACCGAACTGGCCGCCACGGCCACCCAGCTGGCCGGCGGGGCCGAGGAGACCACCGCCCAGTCGGCGATGGTCGCCAGGGCCGCCGAGGAGCTCTCGGCCAACATGACCAGCATGGCCGCCGGCACGACCCAGATGTCCGCCAACGTCAAAACGGTCGCCGCCGCGGTGGAGGAAATGACCGCCAGCATCGCCGAGATCGCCCGCAACGCCGAGCAGGCCGCCGGCGTGGCCGACCAGGCCGCGAAACTGGCCGAGGAAAGCAACGCCAGCGTCGGGCAGCTCGGCACCGCGGCCGACGAGATCGGAAAGGTCATCGGCGTCATCCAGGACATCGCCGAGCAGACCAACCTGCTGGCCCTCAACGCCACCATCGAGGCCGCCCGCGCCGGAGAGGCCGGCAAGGGCTTTGCGGTGGTGGCCACCGAGGTCAAGGAGCTGGCCAAGCAGACCGCTGAGGCCACCGAGGACATCCGCCGACGGATCGAGGGCATCCAGTCCTCGACCTCGGCGGCAGTCGGGTCCATCGGCCGCATCGGCGAGGTCATCGCCAAAGTCAACGAGGTCTCGCGGACGATCGCCTCGGCGGTGGAGGAGCAGAGCATCACCACGCGGGAGATCGCCCAGAACGTTGGCCAGACCGCCGGGGCCGCCGAAACGGTGTCGCGCGGCGTGGCCGAGTCGGCCGCGACCAGCCAGGAGATCACCCGCAACATCGCCGGCGTGGACACCGCCGCCCGCCAGACCGCCCAGGGCGCCGCCCAGACCCAGACCGCCGGGCAGGAGCTCTCCAGGCTGGCCGAGACCCTCCAGGGGCTCGTCGGGCAGTTCAAGGTGTAGGCGGAAAAAGGCCGGCTGCGGGCTGGAAGCGAACGGAGGCTTCTTATGTCGCGATGCAAGGTACTGCTGGTGGATGACGACGTGGACGTGACGGACATGATCCGGCTGCGCCTGGCGCGGGAGTCGATTCCCTGCGACACCGCCGCGTCGGCCGAAGCCGCCCTGGAGATGATGCGCCAGAACCTTTACCAGGTGGTGGTGGCGGACATCCACATGCCGGGCATGAACGGCGTGCAGCTGGTGGCGGCCCTCAAGCAGATCAGCCCGCTGGTGCAGGTGATCATGCTGACCGCCGACGCTTCCGTCGGCCGGCTGATCGAGGCGATGGACCGCGGGGCGATCGACTTCTTCGCCAAAGGCGACTTTCCGCAGATGGTCGATCCCATCCGGCAGGCACTGGCCCGGGCCAACCGCTGGGCGCGGTGGCTGGGGGCGGAGAAAACCGCGTGTGTCCGCTGAGCGGCGCCGGCCGGGAAGGCCGAAGGTGAAACCGTGCGTGCAGATCCGTTGCGGGTCCTGGTGGTCGATGACACGGTGGTCTACCGCAAGGTGATCAGCGACATCCTTGCGCAGATGCCGGGGGTCGAGGTCGTCGGGGTGGCCGCCAACGGCCGGATCGCGCTGCAGAAGATCGATCAGCTCCGGCCGGACCTGCTGACGCTCGATCTGGAGATGCCGGAGCTGGACGGGCTGGGGGTGCTGCGGCACCTTCAGCAGACCCGCCAGCCGGTGGGGGCGATCATGCTGAGCGCCTTCACCACCGCCGGGGCGGACGCGACTATCGCGGCGCTGAAGCTGGGGGCTTTCGATTTCGTCCTCAAGCCGGCCACCGGCAGCATGGCCGAGAGCGCCGAGGCCCTGCGCCGGGATCTGCAGCCCAAGCTGGAGGCCTTCGCCCGCTCGCGGCTGCTGCGCGCAGCCGTCAGGATCCCGGCCGAACCCCGGGCGGTTCCGGCACCCGCGCCGCCGCCCCGGCCGGCGATGCCCGGTCCGGTCGGCCGTCCGCTGGTGGTGGCCATCGGCATCTCCACCGGAGGTCCGCAGGCCCTGACCACCATGCTGCCCATGCTTCCCGGCGATCTGGCGGTGCCGGTGCTGATCGTTCAGCACATGCCGCCGAAGTTCACCCGGAGTCTGGCGGAGGATCTGAACTCGCGCTGCGTGCTGAAGGTCAGCGAGGGGCAGGACGGACAGAGGGTATCGCCCGGCGAGGTGGTCATCGCCCCGGGCGGAGCCCAGATGCGGATCGAGCGGTCGGAGAATCTGCCGGTGGTACGGATCACCGACGACCCCCCGGAGAACAGCTGCCGGCCGTCGGTCGATTACCTCTTCCGCTCCGTGGCCCACGAGTTCGGCGGGCAGGCGGTGGGAGTGATCATGACCGGCATGGGCAGCGACGGCACGCTGGGCTGCCGGCTGCTGAAACGTCGCGGCGCGACCATCGTCACCCAGGACGAGGCCACCTGCGTGGTCTACGGCATGCCCAGGGCACCGGCCGAGGAAGGGCTGTCGGACGTCATCGCTCCGCTGGACCGCATCGCCCCGGAGATCGTTCGCCTGGCCGGCAAAGGAGCCCCGGTATGCAGGTGACCGCCGAGGACCTCAAGGTGCTTTCACGGCTGGTGGACGACCTCTGCGGCGTGGTCATCGACGAGTCGAAGGGCTACCTCATCGAGAGCCGCCTGTCGAGCGTCGCCGAGGCCGCGGGCTGCAGGAGCTTCAGCGAGCTGTACTACAAGGCCCGCTACGAGAACGACAAGACCATCCAGTCGCAGATCATCGACGCCATCACCACCCACGAGACCCTGTTCTTCCGTGACAACTCGCCCTTCGAGGCTCTGCAGCACAAGGTTCTGCCGGACCTGATCGACGCCCGCCAGAAGACGTCTGCCCCGCGCCGGCTCCGGATCTGGTCGGCGGCCTGCAGCACCGGGCAGGAGCCCTACAGCGTGGGCATCATCCTGTCCGAGCTGATCTCCAACATCAGCTCATGGGATGTCAGAATCCTCGCCACCGATATCTCGGACGCCGCCATCCGCCAGGCGAGCCTGGGGTTCTACCGGGAGTCGGACATCCAGCGCGGCATGCGCCCGGAACTGCTCAACCGCTACTTCGCCCGCCAGGCCGACGGATGGAAGGTGCAGGACGCCATCCGGGCGATGGTGAGCTTCCGCCGCCTCAATCTCCTGGAGCCGTTCCGCGGCCTCGGCCCGTTCGATATCATCTTCTGCCGCAACGTGGCCATCTACTTCACCCGCGAGGCCCGCGCGGATCTGTTCAACCGCCTGACCGCCGAGCTGGTGCCGGACGGCTACCTCTTCGTGGGGTCCTCCGAGTCGCTGACCGATCTGGGACCGCAGTTTGTTCCCCAGCACCACTGCCGCACAGTCTTCTACCAGCCCAACCGCCCCGCCATGCGCAAGGCTGCCGCCGGCGCCCCGGCGGTGCCCGCCGGGGCGATGTAGGAGCGGCCCATGCAGGAGGAGCATCATCCGACCGATGCGATCGCCGCCGATCCGGAGGCCGCCGCCCGGGAACGGGAGGTCTTCGTCCTGGCCATGGAAGCCTCCGGCGCGGCCGAATGGATCTGGGACGTCGTGACCGGGCATGTCCGCTTCAGCGAACGTCACGCCCGGATGCTGGGGTACGGGCTTCACGAGCTGGTCCCGCACTACTCGACCTGGGAGCACCTGCTGCACCCCGAGGACCGGCCTGCCGTGCTGGAGACCCTGCAGGCCCACCTGGAGGGACGCACGGAGGCCTTCGACTCCGAGCACCGCCTGCGCCGCAAGGACGGGTCCTGCATCTGGAGCCACGCGCACGGCCGTGTGCTGCAGCGCGACGCCGCCGGCCGGCCGCTGCGCATGGCCGGCACCGATATCGACGTCACCCTTCGCCGGCAGCACGAGGAGCGAATCCGCGAAAGCGAGGCCCGGCTCCGGGCGATCTTCGACCATGTCCAGGCGGGGATTCTCCTCGTGGATGCCGAGACGCACCGTATCCTGGAGGTCAACCCCGTCGCCGCCCGCTGGATCGGGCTTCCCGCCGGGAGCATCGTCGGTCGCATCTGTCACTCCTTCGTGTGTCCGGCAACCGAGGGCCGCTGCCCGATCACCGACCTGGGCCAGCAGATCGATGCTTCCGAGCGGACGCTCCTGACCGCCGGCGGCGAAATCGTGCCGATCCTCAAGACGGTGGTTCCGGTTACGCTGCACGGCCGGCCGGTCCTGCTCGAGAGCTTCATCGACATCCGCGACCACAAACGGATTGAAGCGGAGCGTGATGCCCGCCTCGAGAGGCTCCAGCGCCAGCAGGCGGTGCTGGCCGAAATCAGCCGCGACCCTTCCGTGACCGGCGGTCAGCCGGCCGCAGCCCTGCCCCTCATCGCCGAGCGGGCCGCAGAATGTCTGCAGGTGGCACGGGTCTCGGTCTGGCTGCTGGGAGCCGACCGTCGGGAGCTGCGCTGCTGCGAGCTCTATCAGAACCCGCCGGGGCGGCATTCCGCCGGCAGCGTACTGGCGGTCGGCGACTGCCGGCGCCTGCTGGACGCTCTGGAGACCGAGCGTATCATCCATTCCAGCGACGCCCTCAGCGACGACCGCCTCAAGGAACTGCTGGACAGCCATCTGCGTCCCAACGGCATCACCTCGCTGCTGGCGGGCGCCGTCCGGCTGGGGGAGCGACTGGACGGCATCGTGTTCGCCTCCCACGTAGGATCCCCGCGCGCCTGGCACGCCGACGAGATCCGCTTCATCGGCGAGCTTGCCGATCAGGTCGCCCAGACCCTGGCCAACTGCGAGCGCAGCCGCATCGAGCGGGAGCTGCGGCACAGCCACGCCGCCGCCCTGACGGCCCTGGACCGCGAGCGTCAGGCGGGCATGCGCCTGGAGGCCGCGACGCGCGAACTGGCCGCCGCCGTCCGCGCGGCCCAGGCCGCCAGCCGGGCCAAGAGCGAATTCCTGGCCAACATGAGCCACGAGATCCGCACCCCGCTGACGGCCATTCTCGGCTACGCCCGGCTGCTGATGCAGGACTCCCCCTCCTCCGGCCGCGTCCCCGGAGATCTCAGAAACGCCCTCGCGATCATCGAACGCAGCGGTCAGCACCTCCTGACCCTCATCGATGACATCCTCGACCTTTCCAGGATCGAGGCCGGCCGGCTCGAGATCGAAGCCGTGCCCTGCCAGGTCTGCCAGATCATCCATGAGGCCACCGCCATCCACGCGGCCCGCATCGACGAGCGGCGGCTGACGCTGAACGTCACGCTCGACGGGCCGGTGCCGCGGACCATTCGCACGGACCCCACGCGGCTGCGGCAGATTCTCGTGAACCTGATCGGCAACGCGGTCAAGTTCACGCCGCACGGCAGCATCGAGATCCGCGTGTCCTGCGACCGCTCCGACGAGGCCGGGCCGATGCTCGCGGTGCTGGTCCGCGACAGCGGGGTCGGCATGCCCCCCGGTGAAATCGAGCGGGTCTTCGAACCCTTCGACCAGGTCGACGGCAGCACCACGCGCCGCTACGGCGGCACCGGCCTGGGGCTGACCATCAGCCGCCGCCTGGCCCGGATGCTGGGCGGCGACGTCCGCATCGTCCGCACCGCGCCGGAACAGGGCACCGACGTGCTGGTCACCGTGGCCGCCGGCCCGCTGGACGGCGCGGACATGATCGAGACTTACGCCCCGCCCGAGCCGCCGCTTTCACCCCCCCCACGGCCGCGGGCGGCGCCGGTCCTGCGCGGGGCCCGGATCCTGCTGGTCGAGGATGGCGAGGACAATCGGGAGTTTCTTGTCACCGTGCTCACCCGGGCAGGGGCCGAGGTGGAGGTCGCGGTCAACGGCCAGGAGGGCGTCGAGAAGGCCATGGCCGCGCTTGAAAACCGGCACGACCAGGACGCCCGGCCGCGCCACCACGCGATCCTGATGGACATGCAGATGCCGGTGATGGACGGATACGAAGCCACCCGCCGTCTGCGCAGCGCCGGTCTGACCGTGCCGATTATCGCCCTCACGGCCCACGCCATGGCCGTCGACCGGGACAGGTGCCTGTCCGCCGGCTGCACCGAGTATCTCAGCAAGCCGGTCGATCCGGATCAACTGTGTGCGACCGTCGCCGGACTCCTGCCGGCCTCCGGAATCGCCTCAGCAGGCCGTCCGGAATCTGCATCGCCCGCGGATGGCACGACGGTCAACGACGACACGGACGGCGAAATGGCCGCCCTCGTGGCCCGTTTCCTCGGCCGGCTGGAGCAGCGCGTCTCCGAACTCCAGGACGCCCTTGCGCTCGGCGATTTCCAGGCGCTGCGGGCGTTGAGCCACAAACTCAAGGGCGCTTCCGGCAGCTACGGCTTCCCGGGCATCACCACCGCGGCCGCCGGGCTGGAGAAGGCGATCGACGCCCGCGCCGACGTGGATGAGCTGCGCCGGCGCCTCGAGATGCTGGCGGGAGCCTGCCGGGCGGCGGCGGATCCCCTCGCCCAGGCCCCGCCTCCACGGGCCGGCTGACGCCGGGCAAAACCTGTCCGTTCCCCGCCCCGTCGGCCCGGCCGGTCGGCATCCCCCCGCAGATCACTTGCGCTTGAGGATCGCCCGCCAGCCGCTGGGGGCCACCGACACGCGGTAGGTGTGGATATTCGTGGAACGCACGTCCTCCACCGTGCAGCACACGTCCGGATCGATGCTCTGGGCGACGCCGATCGCCGTCCGGGTGTCCCGGCGCGGCACGACCACCAGCGAAACCGACACCTCGCCGGACATCCCCCGCCCTTTCAGCTCGGTGACCCCGTAGCCGGCCAGCCGCAGCCCCTCGGCCACGGCCGCGCTGCGCGTGCGCGAGATCATCTGCACCGCCTGCATTCCCAGGGCCAGCCGCCGCTCCAGCCACATCCCCACGGCGTTGCCGGTGGCAAACCCGCCCGCGTAAGACACTACGTTGTACCAGTGCGACAGGTGAGTCAGCACCCCGGAAATGGCCGTGACCCAGATCAACACCTCAAAAAAGCCCAGCACCGGGGCCAGCACCCGCGACCCCCGGACCAGCAGCACGGTTCGCAGCGTGCCGATCGAAACATCCGTGATCCGGGCGAAGAAAATAAACACCGGCCAGAGCAACGGGTGGACGTCCAGCCATTCGAGAACGGTATGCATGCCCTGGCCACCTGCCGCCGCACGGCCGGGAGGTCCCGGAACCCGGTCGGGGGGCCAATCTCCCCCCCCCAAACCCCGGACCTCCGCCTTGAATCCGGCCCGCCGGAGACCTGCCCATGCGGAATAGAACCGCCCCCCGGCCCCCGGTCAAGCCTCCCGGCCCGGACCCGCCGGCCCGGGCCTGTAACCGCGGCCCCATACCGCCCCAC
>CAZSYS010000230.1:0-7397 GCA_964611365.1 uncultured Planctomycetales bacterium | reverse complement strand
CCCCGGAACCGGTGCCCACCCGTTCGCGTTCCTTGCCGGTCGCCGGGCAGGTCGGGCAGCCGTCGCCCAGGGCGCTGTCGGCCAGCTGCTGCTGAAGCTTCGTGACGTCGCTGCCCCGGCCCACGAAGTGCTGCAGGATGCCCATGGCCAGCTGGAAGTCCTCGGCCGGCAGCTCCGAAATGGCGTCCATGTTGATCGAACCGGTGTCGGTCAGGATCTCCGGGTGACTCGACAGGAACTCCATGATCAGGTCGATCAGCGCCGCCGGATCGCCGATGCCGCCGTCCGGCCCCGTGCCGTTCTCGCTCTGCTCATGGCGGCTCCCCTCCTGCGCCGGTTCGCTGGCCGCCATCTCCTGCAGCCTGTCCAGCGGCAGCCCGAAATCCCGCCCGAGGTCCAGGTCCGCCGGTTTGGGCATCAGCCGGTACACGGTGTGCACAATGGTCGTGCCGTCGTCCTCGAAGTCGATCTCGGCCGTCGGATCGGCGGTCTGCAGCGGGATCGCCCGCGGGTTGAAGCCGATCTCCAGCCGCACGGCGAAAAACGCCGTGTCGTCGATCTCCGAGGGCTCGATCCGCATCCGCCAGCTGTAGCCGGGAAACGCGATGCCGAAGTTGCCCCGCGTCTCATCGTCCAGCCGGGGGCGCAGCGCGCCGGCGGCCACTTCCGAAAGCTTGCTGTCGGCCAGGAGCACTGCCCGGGAGTTGATGTTCACCGTGTCGGCCACCGAGAGCGACGATCGCACCTGGCCGCCGACGACGGCCATGGCCAGCAGCAGCAGGGCCATGGAGACCAGCACCTCCAGGAGCATCAGCCCGGGCCGCCGGAAAACCGTGGTTCCAGGTTTCATGTCCCGCCCTCCGGGCGGCGCCGCGGGGCCGCGCCCGAGCCGGTGCTCGCTCCGCCGCCGGGCCGGATGTGCACCTCCAGGATGTTGTCCTCGGTGATCTCGGCCGGGCTGGTGAAGTCGATGTGCAGGATCGGCGAGGCGCCGTGTTCCTGCATGACCTCCACCTCCTCGACCCGCAGGGCCCGCTGCACCCAGCTCTGCCCGGTGCGGCCGTCGACGATCACATTGAGAATCCGCGGGGCGTGGGAGGCCTCCAGCTCGACGTCCAAGGGCAGGTCCGTCAGCACGAAGGTCACCCAGTCGCAGGTGCCGTCCGGGCTGAAGGTCAGCGGCACGAAGACGGTCTTGTCGCCCTCGGCGATCGAGGGGCCGGCGATCGGCGAGTTCTGGCGGATGTCGAAGCTCGGCCGCCCCGGAAGCACCGCCACGCACCGCGTGCCCTCGCGCATGAACGCCCGGTCAGTCCAGGGCTCGTGAACATCGCCGTACGCCTCGGGGTTCATCAGCGGATCGACCTGCCGTTTCACGATCGGCTGCATGGTCTCCCAGGGCACGTCGATCTCCTTGTCGGCCCGCGGGTCCAGCGGGTCCGGCGTGCCGGGGAACTCGATCCGGTAGCGGATGCCGTCGGCCATCGCCCGCGCGTGCGTCATCATCACCAGCGAGCGCAGCTCGTCGGCCGATTCCTGCAGCGCCCGCTGCCGCTGGATGACGTCCAGGTTCGGGAAGGTGAACGCCAGGATCAGCCCCAGCACCACCAGGACCACCAGCAGCTCCAGGATGGTGAAGGCTCTCGCCGGCATGGTCGTCCGCCCCGCATGCCCCCGCCCCGGCTCCGCCCCCGGCGCCCGGCCGACGCGCAGAACCCCGGGATCACTCCTTCTTGTAGTTGCAGATGTCGTCGTCCCCGCCTTCCTGCTTGTCCGGGCCGTTGCTGCACAGGTCGTAGCCCTCCTGGTTCACCTCGCCCGGCGACTTGTAGACCAGGTCCTGGCCCCAGGGGTCCTTCAGCTTCTCGGCGTTGTCGATGTACGGCCCGCGCCACTTGTTGGCCTTCTCCTCGTCGTCCGGCTTCTCCACCAGCTCCTTGAGCTCCTCGGGAAAGCTCCCCACGTGAAGCCGGTACAGCTGCAGCTGCGTCGCGACCGTCCCGCCGCTGTCCACCATCGACCGGGCGACGTCGATCTCCGCCCCGCGCTGGGTGCTCATGAACGTGGGCACCACGAAGGCGGCCAGCAGGGCGATGATCCCCACCACCAGCAGAACCTCGATCAGGGTGAAGCCGCCCCGGCGGCGCCGCGCGTTGTTCCTGCCTGTGCTCATGACTTGCGTCTCCTTGGCTCGGGTTTTCCGCCGCCGACCCGGGCGGCTCTTCGCTCATGCCCCCGCGGCGGCTCAATGCCCCGCGGCACTCATCTTCAGAATCGGCACCAGCAGCGCCACCGCGATCACCAGGACCATGCAGGCCATCACCACCAGCATCAGCGGCTCCAGCAGCCGCACGCCCAGGTCGATCTCGCGCGCCGTGCGCACCTCGTTGGAATCCGCGATCTGCACCAGCACCGATTCCAGGTTGTTGCTCTCCTCGGCCACCGCGATCATGTCGATGATCTCCAGCGGAAACAGCCCGCCCTCGGCCAGCGGACGGGCCAGCGGCTCGCCCTTCTGCACGCTCTCGGCCGCCCGCTCGATCTCCGCCGCCAGGATCCGGTTGCCGGCCGAGTCCTTCGACACCTTCAGCGAGGCCAGGATCGGAACCCCGTTGTGCAGCATCGTGCCCAGGATCCGGCAGAAGCGGCAGATCGCCACCATGGTCACGATCCGGCCCAGCACCGGCAGACGCAGCTTGAGCCGGTCCCAGGCCAGCCGGCCGCTGTCACTGCGCAGCACCGGCACCAGAAACAGCACCGCGATCACCACCGCCCCCAGCGCGTAGTGCCCGCGCTGCTTCAGCAGGTCGCTGGCGGCGAACAGCGCGTCCGTCAGCCAGGGCTTGTCCGGAACCCGGTCCAGGAAGGTCCGGATACGCGGCACCACGAAGACCATCAGGCCGGTCACCACCGCGATCCCCGCGGTCAGCAGCACGCACGGGTAGATCATCGACCCGATCAGCTTGTTGCGCAGCTCGTCCTGCCGCTCGATGAACGCCGAGATCCGGCTCAGCACGTCCTCCAGAAAACCGCCTTGCTCCCCGGCACGCACCATCGCGATCGACAGATCGCTGAAGGCGTTGGGGTGCTTGGCCATCGCGTCGGCCAGCGACTCGCCGCCGGCCACGTCCCCGTGGATCTCCTTGAGAATCTCGGCCAGCACGGCGTTGGAGGTCGTCCGCGACAGCACGTCCAGCGCCCGCAACACCGGCACGCCGGCCCGCAGCAGGTCCGCCAGCTGGCTGTAGAACGCCGACAGCGACTTGAGGTTCACCCGACGCTTGCCCCCGCGCAGCATCGCCCGGGAAGCCTGCCCCCCCTCGATGATGCTCACCGGAAACAGCGCCCGGTCATCCAGCATGCGCTGGGCGACCTGCGGGCTCTCGGCCGTCAGCACCCCGCTGACCAGCTGCCCCGCACGCGTCTTGGCCTTGTAGCTGTAGGTGGCCATCGTCTCAGGTCACGATCCGGCGTCTCAGATCACGATCCCGGCACCCCGGCGCCAACGCGGCGCCCGCCGCCGGTCGCCTCGCTCAGGGCCGTGCTCACCTGATGCCCGGAACCTCGACACCCGACCCTCCCTGGTCCAACACTGTGCCCGGATGCGGGCAGGAAGGAGCCTCCAGCCGCTGTTACTCTAAAAGCGACAACTACTTATGTCAACGAACACCCCGCTGCCGCCGATGCCGACCGACGACCGGCCTTCCGCGGCTCCGGCCGCAACCGCCGACCCGCGCAAGTCCTTGTCAGCCAAACCCTTGTCGGCGCATGGACTTATACACGCCAGGGCTGGCGGCGCCGCATTCCGGCCCGCCCCGGACCCTGCCGTGCGGCTGGATGGTTGTTGGCCCCGCACCCGGCTGCTACCATCGCCGCTCGAAACGCCGCCGGCACCGGTGGAAGCGCCGCCCGCGCCGGCCTGCCGGCGGGCCGGCCGGCAGGACGGCATCCGGCCTGCACGAGGGTCAACCGTTCATGAAGTCGATCGCCGACCAGCTGGACGCATTCTTCCGCGGGGCGCTCATCGCCGTGATGGGCGACCAGGGCCGCGACGTCGATCCGGTGATCCGCCCGGCCGGAGACGACCGCTTCGGCGACTACCAGAGCAACGTGGCGATGAGCCTGGCCCGACGGCTCTCGGCCGCCCCGCGCGACGTGGCCCGGCGCCTCATCGAGGCCCTGCCGCCGGAAGCGGCGGCGATGTGCGAGCCGCCCGAGATCGCCGGCCCGGGGTTCATCAACATCCGCCTGCGCTGCGAATGGATGGCGGCGCGTCTGGACGGGATTCCGGAGGCCGGCGAACCCGACCGGCTGGGACTCGAACCGGTGGCCGCGCCGATGACCGTCGTCGTCGACTACTCCGGCCCGAACATCGCCAAGCAGATGCACGTCGGCCATCTGCGCAGCACGATCATCGGCGACGGCATCGCCCGGGTGCTGGAGTTCGAGGGCCATCGCGTCATCCGGCAGAACCACGTCGGCGACTGGGGCACGCAGTTCGGCATGCTGTGCGCGTACCTGGCGGAGACGCTTCCCGAGGCGGCGGCCGATCCCTCGGGCGTGCACATCGCCGACCTGGAGACGTTCTACCGCCAGGCCTCCGCCCGTGACCGCGAGGACCCCGCGTTCCACGAGCGGGCCCGCGCCCAGGTCGTCGCCCTGCACCGCCGCGAACCGGAGACGCTGCGGGCCTGGCAGTACATCGTCGAGGAGTCGCGGCGGCACTACCTGCCGATCTACGCCCGGCTGGGCGTCCGCCTGACCCGCGACGACGAGCGCGGCGAGAGCTTCTACGCCGACCGGCTGGAGGACGCGGTCGAGGAGCTCCGGCGCCGCTTCGGATCCGGCGGCACGGCGCCGGCCGACGGGCCCTGCCGGATCTCGGTGGAGCTGTCGCAGGGAGCCCTGTGCGTGTTCCACACCGCCGCCGACGGCACGCCGCTGTTCCGCAGCCCCGAGGGCGAGCCGTTTCCGCTGATCATCCGCAAGTCCGACGGCGCGTTCCTGTATGCGACCACCGACCTGGCGGCCCTGAGATACCGCGTGGCCGAACTCGGCGCCGACCGCATCGTCTACGTGACCGACGCCCGCCAGTGCCAGCACTTCGAAATGGTCTTCGCCACCGCCCGTGCGGCCGGATGGACGCGCCGGGCCGGGGCTGCCGCCGAGACCCGGCTGGACCATGTGCCCTTCGGCTCGATCCTGGGCGAGGACCGTCGCCCGCTCAAGACCCGCAGCGGCGAGAACGTCAAGCTGGCCGACCTGCTGGAGGAGGCCGTGAACCGCGCGGAGGACCTGGTCCGGGCCGCCGAGGCCGACCCCGCCCGCCGCCGCGGCTTCACCGACGCGGAGATCCGCGACGTGGCCGAGGCCGTGGGCATCGGGGCGGTCAAGTACGCCGATCTCTCGCAGAACCGCCAGAGCGACTACGTCTTCAGCTGGGACCGGATGCTGGCCCTGGAGGGCAACACCGCCCCGTACCTCATGTACGCCTACGCCCGGATCCGTTCGATCCACCGCCGGGGCGGCGAAACCGCCGGGCGGCCGGACGGACCCGTGCGTCTCGAGCAGCCCGCCGAGCGGATCCTGGCCCGCCAGATCCTGCGCTTCGCCGAAACCATCGACGGCGTGGCCTCGGGCCTGCGGCTCAACCTGCTGACGGACTATCTCTACGAACTGGCCGGGCTGTTCATGAAGTTCTACGAGCAGTGCCCGGTGCTCAAGGCCGGATCCGAAGCCGCGCGGGCCTCGCGCCTGCGGCTGTGCGACCTGACCGCCCGCGTGCTGCGCGTCGGCCTGGATCTGCTGGGCATCCGCGTGCTGGAGCGGATGTGACCGCCGGCACCGCGCGCACCGCCGGCGGCCTCTGGCGGTGCGTTCCGCTGCTTGCGTCATTGCCGACCGGCGCTACAATGCCCGCATGCCGCCGATCCTGGAAACGCTCAGGCCGCCGCAGTGGGTGAAGAACGTCTTCGTCTTCGCCGCCCTGGCGTTCGGCAACCGGCTGCTGGACCCTCTGGCCGTCGAGCTGGCCCTGCTGGCCTTTGCCGCCTTCTGCCTGGCCTCCTCGGCCGGCTACATCGTCAATGACATCCTCGACCGGCAGCGCGACCGCCTGCACCCGGTGAAGAAGGACCGCCCCATCGCCAGCGGGCGCGTCGGCGTGCCGGCCGCGCTGACCACCGCCGCGGTGCTGCTGGCCGGGGTGGCCGGCATCTGCGCGGCCATGCTCCCCCGGCCGCTCTGGGCGGCGGTCGGCGCCTATCTCGCGCTCAGTCTGCTGTACAGCCTGTTTCTCAAGCACCGCATGATTCTGGACGTGATCGTGATCGCGGTGCTGTTCGTGCTGCGGGCCGTCGGCGGCGCGGTGGCCATCGGCGTCCAGGCCTCGCCGTGGCTGCTGATCTGCACGTTCATGCTGTGCATGTTCCTGGGATTCGGCAAGCGCCGCTGCGAGATCGCCATGCTCTCCGGCGGCGGAGGCGACATCCGGGGCCACCGGCCCCTCCTGGAGCGCTACAGCCCCACGCTGCTGACCCACCTGCTGAGCACCTCCGGCGGCATCGCGATCCTCACCTTCCTGCTGTACACGCTCGACGCTTCCCACCCCTCGCCGTTTCCCCAGAAGCACCTGCTGGTCTACACCCTGCCCCTGGTGGTCTACGGCATCTTCCGCTATGCGATGCTCATCGAACTGGGCAAGGCCGTCGGGCCGACCGACCTGATCATCAAGGACCCCCCTTTCCTTGTGGCCATCGGCCTGTGGGTGCTGATCGCCGCGGCCATCCTGTACGGCGTCCCTCCACCGTCCGCGGTCTCCCGCTGAACCCATTTGTTCCGGGCCCCAGGGAAAGCCCGCCGCAGCGCTGCAGCCGCCCGGCGCAGGTCACCGCCGTCCGGCCCGTCGAGCGCCCGCCCCGGCGGTTCCCCAGAGCAGCGCCGCCGCCGTCAGCCCCGCCAGGTCGCACAGCCAGTCGGCCAGCTCGGCCGTCCTCCCCACCAGAGGCTGGGTCAGCTCGTCCAGGATGCCGTAGGCCGCTCCGCCGGCCACGATCCACGCCAGATCGGTGCGCGTCACCCGCCCGCGCGACGCCATCAGCAGCCCCCGCCAGCACCAGGCCCAGACCGCGTAAAGCACGAAGTGCGCGACCCGGTCCTCGTACTTGAAACGCCAGTGCTCGGGCCGGAAACGCTCGATGTAGGGCGTGTGCGTGAGCACGAACATGCCGACCCAGTGAACGATCAGCACCGCGCGGCGCAGGGCCGGCGATCGCGGGGAAAACCAGCTCATGCCGCCAGTCTACCGGCGCCCGGAGAGCCCTCCAACCCGGCCGGGCCCGCGGCTGCGCCCGCTCCGGGCGGCTCACGCAACCTCCAGCAGCTCCGCCACCGTCGCC
>CAZSYS010000229.1:0-7491 GCA_964611365.1 uncultured Planctomycetales bacterium | reverse complement strand
GGCGGGGTGTTCGGGCCGGGCCTGCCGCGAAACAACGCGGGTGGCGGGGATCAACACCCGCCTCCCGCAAAGAGATCACCTTCCGGGACCGTTCCGTCCGTCCCCGGTGGCCGGTTACTCAGGCACGATGACCGCGTCGATCACATGAATCACGCCATTGGCCGCCTTGATGTCGGTCTTGAGCACCTTGGCCCCCTGAACCCGCACGCCGTCGGCCGTGCTGATGCGGACAGGCTTGCCCAGGGCGGTTTTCGCTTCGTTGAGCTTGACCACGTCGGCGGCCAAGACCTTGCCCGGCACCACGTGGTAGAGCAGAACGCTCTTGAGCTTCTCGGGGTCGCCCAGCAGGCCTTCCAGCGTGCCGGCCGGCAGGCGGGCAAAGGCCTCATCGGTCGGGGCAAACACCGTGAACGGCCCCTCGCTGCGAAGCGTGTCGGTCAGGCCCGCGGCCTCCACGGCCTTCAGCAGCGTGCCGAAGCCGCCGGCCGACCGGGCGACATCCACGACGTCGTCGGAGGGCATGATGACCTCATCGATCACGTGGATCAGGCCGTTGGCGGCCTCGATGTCGGCCTTCACGACCGTGGCATGACCGTTGATGTGGATCGGCGAAGCCACGCGGATGGATACCGTCTGCCCCAGCAGCGTCTTGGCCGAATCCATACCGGCAATGGCCTTTGAATCATGCCTTCCGGGCAGGACGTGGTGCTTGAGCACCGCCCGCAGCTTCGGGAGATCCTTGAGCAGGCCTTCCACGGCGCCCTTGGGCAGCTTGGCAAAGGCCTCGTCGCTGGGGGCCAGCACGGTGATCGGACCGCCGCCACGCAGGTCATCTTCCAGGCCGGCCGCGGAGACGGCCGCCAGGAGCGTCCCGAAGGATCCGGCCTTGCGGGCTACGTCGATCACGCTGTCTGCCGGGAGGATGACACGATCGATCACGTGGATCACACCGTTGGAGGCGGCAATGTCGGTCTTGGTCACCGTGGCTCCGCCGACCTCGACCCGGTCACCGGCCCGGACGGCCAGCTTCTGACCGAGCAGTGAGGTGGCCGAATCCATCTTGACCACGTCGGCGGCCATGACCCGCCCCTCGACGATGTGGTGCTTCAGGATTGCCCGCAGTTTGGGCAGGTCCTTCAGCAACGCATCGAGCGTGCCTTCCGGCAACCTGGAGAAGGCCTCGTCCGTGGGGGCGAAAACGGTGTACGGACCCTTGCACTTGGCGCAGTCGGCCATGCCCGCGGCGGTCAAAGCTTTGACCAGCGTGTTGAACGAGCCGGCAGCCGCGGCGGTCTCGACGATGTTCTTGCCGCACTTGCAGCCCTTGTCGCAGGAGCCCGAACCGCCGCAGCCCTTTCCGCAGGACGCCGAACCGCCGCAGCTCTTGGCGCAGGAGGCTGAACCGGACTTGTCCTTGGAGCATCCCGATTCGGAAGCCGATGCCTTGGCATACGAACAGGCGCCGCCGGCCTTCTCAGCCGACATTTTCTTGCCGCCTCCGCACTGGGCGAAGGCAACACCGGTGGCGACCAGCAGGGCCGCCAGACTGGCCAGTAGTGTCTTGCGATGCATTGTCGATCTCCTTCCTGATGGGTTGGCTTGTGAAGGCCGCACAACGCGTGCGACCTGAGTTCTTTTCCTTGGACACAACAATTTAGGATGCCCCGGCTAGGCCGACCAATAGAAAACGCTCAAAACGCTCAATAGCTGTTTTTGTGATTAAGATCATATTTTGAAATAGTTTATATCATCTTGTGGAAGATTCTCCTGGTTATTTGATCGGATTCAGCGGTCAAGAGACGCTCGGAAACGGCCCCTGGGTCATCCGGCAGCGACCGGCTTGGGTTCGACGGGGGACGGGCCGTGACGAGAAAAGCCGGACGAACAGCCTCCGACATCGGCCTGCAGTCGGCGCGGCCGGGCCGGGAGGACGGGCTGTCAGGGGGTGCATGGAGGGGCGGGCGACGCGGCGCCACGCCATCGCGGGGCGGCGTCGGTGTCCGCGAACCAGCACGGCAAGATCACGACCGCCGTGGGACGTCCTGGGGGCGGGCACCGGGCTGGTCCGGGCGCTGCTGCTGATGTCCTTGGCCACGGCGCGGTGCCGCGTTCAGGCCGCATTCAGGCGGCCCGGAAGCGCCCCGAGCCCGGGGTGGTCGGACCGGCCGGAGGCAGGGCATGCGGCTCGGCCGGCAGGGTGCATGCGTCACCATGGCGTCACCGGGGCGTTACCGCTGCGGGGCGGTTCGGCAGCGGGGCGGCGGTCAGCCGCCCAGGCCCAGGGCAGCCCCGATGGTCGGCGCGAACCTGACGATCAGGCCGGCAAACACGACCGAAACCATGCTCATCAGCTTGATCAGGATGTTCAGGCTGGGGCCGGAGGTATCCTTGAACGGATCGCCGACCGTGTCCCCGACGACGGCGGCCTTGTGGTCCTCGGAACCCTTGCCGTAGATGATCTGATCCGGCCGGCCGGCCTTGACCGCCAGCTCGGCCCGGGCGACCAGGGCGTCGCGGACGACCGGCGGGAGCTTCTGGCGGACCGCCGGGTTCTCGACGATCTCCTGGGCCCGGATCTTGCCGAAGGTCTCAATCAGTTTCTTGGCGTTGTCCCACGCGCCGCCGGCGTTGGCCATGAAGATTGCCACCGCGAAACCGGAGGTCAGGCCGCCGGCCAGCAGCCCCATCACCCCGGCTACGCCGAACAGCAGACCCACGAGTACCGGGATGATGATTGCCAGGAGGGAAGGCAGGATCATCTCTCGCTGGGCCCCGGCGGTGGAAATGGCCACGCAGTTGGCGTAGTCCGGGTACTGTTGCCCCTCGAACGTGACGCGCTTGGGCCAGTTATCCGGGTTCTGGACGAAGTTCTCGTCATTTCCCTGGGCGCGGAGCGACTGGCGTATCTTCTCGAACTGTCTGCGGCACTCGATCATCATCCGGTTGGCCGCCCGTCCCACAGCCTTCATGGTCAGCGAGCAGAACAGGAACACCAGCAGCACGCCGGCGAACAGGCCGCAGAGCACCTTGGGATTCATGAGCGACACATCGTAGAAATCCATGAACTGATCCAGGGACGCCCGGCGGGCGGAGACCAGTTCCAGGTCGTGCGGATGGGGCTGTCCGTCGGCGCCGGTGCTCGTCACCACGGCCTGGCGCACATAGGCATTCTCCTTGCCCGTGGTCGGTCCGAGCGTGATCCGGGTCTCGCCGGGCCTGAGGGAGGCCCGGACGTCTTCCGGCAGGTCACTCAGGTTCAGGGCCATGTAGGCCTCGAAGGCGCCGGGCTGCTCGCCAGCCCGGACCCGGGTGCCGAACTTGCCGTAGCCGAGGTAGAGGATCTCGTCGGGGGCTGGTGCGGTGTAGGCCGGGCCGGCCATGTCGCGGGCCTGGTAGATCTGCCCGAAGCGGACCTCCTCGATATAGGCCGCCAGCAGGGCCAGCGCGGTCAGGGCCGCCGAGCCGATGGCGAATCCCTTGCCGGTGGCGGCGGTGGTGTTGCCCAGCGCATCCAGTGCGTCGGTGCGCTGGCGGACCTCGGGCTTCTGGCCGGTCATCTCCGCGTTGCCGCCGGCGTTGTCGGCGATCGGGCCGTAGGCGTCGGTGGCCAGCGTGATGCCCAGGGTGGCCAGCATGCCCACGGCGGCGATGCCCACGCCGTACAGCCCGAGCATGAAGTCGTACCCGCCGCCGGCGAACGTGAAGGCCAGCATGATGGCCACGATGATCGTCGCCAGCGAGGCCCAGGTGCTCTTCATGCCCTCGGCGATGCCGCCGATGATGATCGTGGCCGGTCCGGTGATCGCCTGGTCGGTCAGCTCGCGGGTGGGCTTGTAGTCGTAGCTGGTGAAGTACTCCGTGGCCTTGCCGATGATCACCCCGGCGAACAGGCCGCTGACGATGCTGCCCCAGATGCCCAGCCAGCTGACCTTGAAGCCGTCGTCGGTGGCCGGGATGCCTCCCAGGAGCAGCCAGCAGACCCCCAGGGCGGCCACGGCGATCAGGATGCTGCTGCCGTTGATGCCGCGGTTCAGGGCGCTCATCAGCACGGCCATGGTGGCCTTCTCCTCGGTGCGGACCATGCGGATGCCGACGATCGAGAGCACCACGCCGATGCCCGCCAGGACCATCGGGGTGGTGAGGAAGGCCATGGCGGCCTTGAATCCGCTGCCGCTTTCCTCGGTGCCGAACAGCGAGGCCGCGGCCGCGACGCCCAGCGCGGCGGTGGAAAGGATCGATCCGGCGTAGGACTCGTAGAGGTCGGCGCCCATGCCCGCGACGTCGCCGACGTTGTCCCCGACGTTGTCGGCGATGGTGGCCGGGTTGCGGGCGTCATCCTCCGGGATGCCGGCCTCCACCTTGCCCACCAGGTCCGCACCGACGTCGGCCGCCTTGGTGTAGATGCCGCCGCCCACGCGGGCGAACAGCGCCTGGGTGCTGGCCCCCATGCCGAAGGTCAGCATGATCACGGTGATGGTCGACAGGCTCAGCCCGGTGAAGGTCCGCAGGACCAGGAACCAGGCGGTGATGTCCAGCAGGGCGAAGCCGACCACCACCAGCCCCATGACCGCCCCGGCCCGGAAGGCGACGGTCAGGCCGTCGTTGAGGCTCCGGCGGGCCGCCGCGGCGGTGCGGTTGCTGGCCAGGGTGGCGGTGCGCATGCCCAAGTAGCCGCACAGACCGCTGAAGAAGCCGCCGGTCAGAAAGGCGAACCAGACGATCTCGTTCTGCACCTGCAGCCCGTAGGCCATGTAGGCCAGGATGGCCGCAAGCACGACGAAGACCATGCCCACCACCATGTACTGCCGCCGGAGGTAGGCCATCGCCCCGGTCCGCACGTATCCGGCGATCTCGATCATTTCCGGATCGCCGGCGTCGGCGCCGGACACTTCGTGATAGAACTTCCAGGCGTAGACCAGGGCGATGATCGAGCCGATCGGTGCCAGCCACCACACCAGGTTGACGAGGGTGTCGGCCGACGCGTGTTCTTCCACCGCCGCGGCCGCCTCGGCCGCCGGGGCCGCGACATCCTGGGCCAGGGCGCTGCCCAGCGGCGCCAGCAGGGCCGCGATCACCACCAGTCCGATCCCTGTCCGCCGAACCGATGCCTTGACGCTGTCCATGGGAGGATTCTCCTGTCGAACCGATGTCTGATGCTCGTGATCCGGCTCGTGCCGGGCTTTCTCTCTGCGGAATCCGCCGCCGCGGCGGCCGGCAGTCTCCGTCCCGCGGACGGGGCCGGTCCTGCGGTTTCCCGTCCCGGCCTGCCGCCGGCCGGCCGACGCCGCTCAGGCCGGGGACCACACCGCGGTCGTCCGGGTTCGCGGTCGCCCCGGGCTCCGGGCGGCCGATGAACTGCCGACGATTCTTCTGTTGTTGGTCCCGTTGCTCTCGAGGGCTCGCGCCTGGGCCGCTCGAGGCCGGGTCCTGCGGATCTTCCCGCCTTGCCGGGGGCTCGCGCTTCCCCGGGGCGGTCAGGCCGCACGATACGATCGCCTGTCTGGTGAAGCCGGTGACGGGCCGGCTGTTCACATGGCCGCTGCGGTTCCTGCGGCCTCCACGGTCCGTGCGATGGCGCCCTGCCGCCGACCATCGGCCAGGGCCGTAAAGCGGGAGCGACTCACCGGTCGCGACCTGCGGCGGTCATCGGCCACGGGCGGGCGGGCCGGGCCGGCCTTCGCGCTTGGCCGACTTGCGGATCCGCCGCCGCCGCCGCTCGCTGGGCTTCTCGTAGTAGCTGGTCCGCTTGATCTCCTTGGTCAGACCCTCCTTCTCGCAGAGCTTCTTGAAGCGCCGGAGCATCTGATCGAGGGATTCACTGCCTCTGGTCTTCACCTTGATCATTCAGGTCGGTTCCTCATTGACAACAGGTTCTCAGCCGTCGCTGCACGCGGCACGCGGCGACGCGCCGTTCAGGCGACAAGTCCAGGCATTGTAATAGCTCCCGGGATGGCTGTAAACCGCCGGGGCTCAACCGCCGCAGGGATCCGCCGCAGGCCCGGGAACCGGTCGATTGTTCCTCAAAGTCATGCCATTCATGATGTTAGGATCCATCCGGCTCGGCCTGGCCCGCCGGTTGCCATCCGGCCGCGGTGGTGTTCTAATCCGCCGGGCGGCCGAAGGTCTGCCGAAAAAGGCCTAACCTCCCCTTTGGACGCGGGTTCCTTTCCTGTGGGCGAGAGAACCCGGTTTTCGAACACCTCTTGATGCGAGGGCCCGGCGGATGAGTCTCCAGATGCGAATCGGATGGATGGCGGCGTTTCTCTGCGGCCTCAGCAGCGGGCTGTGGGCCCAGCAGGAGGGCGGCCGGCGGGTGACGGTGACCGGGCGGGCGGTCGGCACGGGTGAGACGGCGGTGGAGGAGGCAAAGCTGGACGCGCTGCGCGAGGCGGTGCGGCAGGTCTGCGGGGCGTTCATCAACGCCCAGACGGAGACGGAGGATTTCGCCGTCGTGCGCGACCGGATCCTGGAGCAGCCGGTCGGTTTCGCCCGCATGGTGAAGGTGGTCCGCGGGCCGGAGGTCATCGCCGGCGAGATCACCGAGATCCAGCTGGAGGCCGAGGTTTTTCCCGCGCGGTTCGAGCAGCGCTGGGCGGAGTTCGCGCACATCCGGGAGCGGGAGGGCAATCCGCGCTGCGTGGTCATCGTGAGCGAGGACGACGACGTGACCGACGACCGTCCGGCGACGGTGAACGGGCCGGTGCAGACCGAGATCGAGGGGTTTTTCCTGTCCAGGAAGGTCCAACTCGTGGACAAGGGGGTCAGCGACGAGGTCAAGCGGCGGGACCTGGAGCTGGCGGCGCTCAACGGCGACATCAGCAAGGCCGCCGCCGCCGGGGCGGCGTTCAAGGCCGACGTCGTGGTGCTGGGCCAGGCCGAAGCCCGGCCGGGCGACCCGGTCACGCTGGGCGGACAGACCCTGCGGCGCTGGACGCTGACGCTGACCGTGCGGGTGATCCAGGCGGACTCCGGCGCCATCCTGGTGTCGCACGCGTACAGGCCGGAAACCGGAGCGTCCACGGCCTCGGGCAACAGCCGCAACGCCCTGATCCGGCTGGCTCGCGAATCGGCGCCGGACCTGCTGACCCGGGTGGGCAAGGCCTGGCGGGCCCGGGCGACGGTCAGCCGGGTCATCCAGGTGACCCTCGAGCCCTGCAGCCACGCGCAGTTCAGGCTCATCCAGGCCCGGCTGGCCGGACACAAGGGCGTTGTGGGCGGAAAGGAAGGCATCAGACTCCGGGAACTGGTCAACGAGGTCGCCTCGGTCGAAGTCGACTGGAAGTACAACCTCGAGCAGCTGGCCGACCGGCTTAGCGAGATGCGGGTGCCGACCGACGCCGGCGAGCTGACGCTGACGGTCCGGGAGCAGACCGCCAACCGCCTGGGTCTGCGGCTGGACATCCGCCCGGCGTCGTCGCCGGCTTCGGGGCCGGGCTGAGGGGAGCGGTCCCGGCCGGCGCGGCGTCGTCCGCCGGGGGGCCGCGCCTGCGC
>CAZSYS010000228.1:0-7532 GCA_964611365.1 uncultured Planctomycetales bacterium | reverse complement strand
GGCTTGCTCTGCTTGCGACATACGGGCGGGCATGATAACCGCCGGCGGCGCATCATGCGAGCCCCCGCCAGCAGCGGCGCCGCAGCCGCCAGGAACGCGAGGAAGCACGGGTAAGCGGCCGCGCCGAGCTCGTGAAAGGCGCGCACCCGCTCGATGGTCGCCGGCAGGCCCGCCAGGTCCGCCAGGCCGAACGCCTCGCGCCGGCCGGGGGCCACCCAGAGCTTGCCGGTCGCGCCGTCCGGCAGCCAGGCCGCCACGTAATACGTTCCGGCCTGCTGGAGTTCCGGCTCGATCTCGCCCTGGATCCAGGAGTCCGTCCCGGTGAATGGTTCGTGGAAGAACTCCGGCTCCTGCCCCTCGGGACGCTGCAGCAGAATGCCCCCCAGCCCCTCGGGGACCGCAAAGGGAAGCTCGATCGCCGGCAGGCCCGGCCCGAGCAAGGCCAGTGCCGGACGAAGGCTCTGGGAACCCTCTAGCACCGGCACGCCCAGCGACCAGTACGCCCGCTGGCCGGCGGCGGCCTCAAAGACGATCCACAACGGCCGTCCCGGCTCGATCACCTCGTGGTAGATCACATAGGAAATCGAGACGTCGTCGATCCGCAGGGCGGTCTCCGGCGAGATGGCCGAACCATCGCTGAAGATCGGCTTGTGAGCCGCCGCCGGCGCCGCCAGGAGGGCCGGCAGCAGCAGGCCTAAGGCCACGCAAGAGGGTCGCATCGCGGGTCTCCAGGCACGGGCGGATGCCACCCGGCCGACAACCAAGGGTAGGCCCCGGTCCGACCCGCGACCAGCCGGCGGACCTCACTCGTGAACCACCACCCGGCAGGGCGGCACCGCCTCCAGGAACCTGGCTCCGTAGGGCCGGGTCTTGAGCCGCTTGTCGAGCACCACGATCCGACCCCGGTCGGTACGCGTCCGGATCAGCCGTCCGAAGCCCTGCTTGAAGCGGAGAACCGCCTCCGGAAGCTGGTAGTCGGGAAAGGGCCGGCCCCCGGCGGCCTTGATCTGCTCGATCCGGGCCTCGATCACCGGACGCGACGGCACCGCGAAAGGCAGCTTGACGATGATGACGTTCACCAGGGCCGCCCCGGGGACGTCCACGCCCTCCCAGAAGCTGTCGGCACCGAAGATGACCGACCCGGGCTGCCGACGGAAACGCTCCACCATCGTCCCCCGTCCGAGCCCCTCGCCCTGGACCATCAGCCTCAGGCCTGCCGCTTTCAGCGGCTCCCGGAGCCGGGCGGCGAAGTCGTTCATCATCTCGTAGCTGGTGAACAGCACGAACGCGTGCCCGGCGGTCTCGGTCACGTGGCGGAGCACGGCGGCGCTCGCCGGTTCCGCAAAGGCCGGATCGTCGGGCTCCGGCAGGCCGGTCTCCACGTGCAGTTCGGCCTGCGAGGCGTAGTCGAACGGCGATCCGACGACGATCTCGTCGGCCGCGGCGATGCCCAGCCGGCCGCGCACGTAGGCCAGCCCGTCCCGGCGCCCCACCGACAGGGTCGCGCTGGTCAGTACCACGCTGTCCAGCGCCGCGTACACCACCTCGCCGAGCCGGTCGGCCACCTGCACGGGGGCCTCGCACAGCCGGACGTTCGGTTCGCGCCCCGGGCGGACCTCCATCCAGCGGACCTTCCCCTCCTCGGGCGGGGCTCCGAAACGCCGCAGCTGCGCCGCCAGCGACGCCGCCCGGTCGCTCAGGCTGGTCAGCGTCGCCAGTTCCTCCTGGCTTTCGATGTCCTGGCGAAGCCCGTGGATCTCCACCGACAGTTCCGCCAGTGCCTCCGACAGGCCGTACTCCACCGGCAGGGCCTCGCGCAGCCGGCCGTTGGGCGAGCCGCTCTGCTGCTGCCACCGGAGGACCTCCTCCCAGAAGCGATCGGCGGCCTGCCGGGCCTCGCGCGTCAGCCGGATCGCCTGCCGGGCGTCGTATGCCGCCAGGAAGCCCCGCCGCGTGCGGTCGCTGTACAGGCGGTTGAGCAGGTACCGCACCTGCGAGCGGGCCACGCCGACCCCGAACGTCTCGCAGGCCACGTTCTCGAGGTTGTGGGCCTCGTCGATCACCGCGATGCGGTAGTCCGGCAGCACCCCCTTGCCCTTCCGCGCGTGCTTGGCCGCCAGGTCGATCAGCGTCAGGGCGTGGTTGGCCACCAGCAGGTGGGCCTGCTCGGCACTGCGCAGCGCCCGGTAGTAGAAGCACCGCGCGTAGTGCCGGCAGCGGCGGCCCAGGCAGTTGTCGTGCTCGCTGCGCACCAGGTCCCAGACCAGCGGATCCGGCGCCGGCTCGAGGTCCGCAAGCGAACCGTCCCTCGTCCGGTAGGCCCATTCCTCGATCCGCCAGAGCTCCTGCAGGTGCGATCGCGAGGCCAGCAGCAGGTTCTGCCGCTGGCTGGCCTCCTCCAGCCGCCGGATGCTTACGTAGTTGTTGCGGCCCTTGACCAGCACGGCGGTGAACGGTTCCGGCCAGACCGAGCGCAGGAACGGCACGTCCTTGCCGATCAGCTGCTCCTGCAGCGCGATCGTGTGCGTCGTGACTAGGGCCCGCCGCCCGTCGGCCAGGGCCTGCGCGATCACGGGCACAAGGTAGGCGAAGCTCTTGCCCACCCCGGTGCCCGCCTCGGCCAGCAGGTGCCGGTGCTCCCGCACCGCGCGCTCGACCGCCGCGGCCACCTCCAGCTGCTGCGGCCGATGCTCGTAGCCGCCCAGCCGCGCGGCGATCAGGCCTTCCGGGCCCAGTACGTCCGCCGCCTCCAATCGACGACCCTCCCTGTCCGCGCCGCCGGCCGGTTCTCCGCCGGCTTCAGGCCCGCAGGTCGGAGATGAACCCGATGATGAACCAGACCGACATGGCCGAGTAGAACACGATGATCAGCGTGATGGCCACTCCCACGAACACCGGCCCGCGGATCCAGCTGCTCTCCTTCATCGTCGCGATGATGTGCGGCTGGGCCAGGATCAGCATGCAGACCATCAGGATGCCCTGCGTCGGCCAGATGGAGATCGAGTGGACGTAGCTGTAGATCCAGACCCAGCGCGGAACCTCGGTGTGCTCGCCCGCCGGCCCGCGGAGGAAATGCCCCCGGATGTAGTGGCTCTTCACCGCCTTGCCGTCCGGCCCGGTGGAGTGCTGGACAAACCCGTTGCGTGCGTCCCCGCCCAGCTCGGCGTAGACGATGGTGTAGGCCAGAAAGTTCAGAAGCCCCCCGAAGATGAGCCAGATGCAGATATGGTTTCGGGTTCGTCGCTGCAAGGCGGGGATTCCTGTGCGCCCTTCCCGCCGCGGTCCGTCGGCCCGGGCCCGGCGGGACCGGCGGCGACCGTCTACCGCCCCGTCGACGCCGCCGGAGCGATCACGCCTTCGACCGGACTGGAGGCCGTCGCGTAAAGCCGCCGCGGGATCCGGCCCGCCAGCCGGGCCAGCCGGCCGGCCTCGGCCGCGTGACGCATCGCCCGGGCCATCGACAGCGGGGACCCGGCCGCGGCGATGCCGGTGTTCAACAGCACCGCGTCGGCTCCGAGTTCCATCGCGATCGTCACGTCCGACGCCGTGCCCACGCCGGCGTCCACGATCACCGGGTAGTCCGGGTCGCCTTCCTTGAGATCCTCCAGGATGATCCGGATGTTGTTGGGGTTCAGCACGCCCTGCCCGCTGCCGATCGGCGAGCCCGCCGGCATCACGCTGGCGGCGCCGGCCGCCTTCAGCCGCCGGGCCATCACCGGGTCGTCGGAGGTGTACACCAGCACGCAGAATCCCTCGGCCACGAGCTTCTCCGTGGCCTCCAGCGAACCCACCGGGTCCGGCAGCAGCGTGCGCCGGTCGGCCAGCACCTCCAGCTTGACCCACGCGGCCCCGGGGTTGCCCAGCCCCTCCAGCAGCTCGCGGCTCAGACGGGCCGCCCGGATCGCGTCGGTGGCCGTGAAACACCCCGCGGTGTTGGGCAGAATGGTGTAACGCCGGGTGTCCAGCGCATCCATGATGCTTCCGCTGCGCCGGCCGCCGTCGGCCGCCAGGACGTCCCGCCGCACCGCGACCGTCACCACCTCGCAGCCCGAGGCCTCCAGGCAGGCGTTCATCTGGTCGAAGTCCGCGTACTTGCCCGTGCCGACCAGCAGCCGGCTGCGGAACTCGAACGGACCGACCTTCCAGACCTCGCCGGCCATCAGCCCCCCCCCACCAGCGTCACGACCTCCACCCGGTCGCCGTCCGCCAGGCAGGTCGAATCAAAGGAGCGCCGCGAAACCAGGTTGCAGTTGACCTCCACGGCCACGTGCTCGGGCCGCAGGTTGTAGCGGGCCACCAGCGCCGCCACCGTCGTGTCCGCCGGCAGTTCCTGCTCCTGTCCGTTGATCAGCACGCGCATGTCGTTGCTCCAGCAGCCGGGGCATTGTATGAGCCCTCCCGGCGGGGGTCAACGCACCGAACGCCGCACCGTGCACGAACGTCCGGCGGATCGACCCAGGCGCCCTGCAGACGCGCAGAGGTTCCCCCGGAATCGCACGGAGTGTACCGTTCGGTGAAGAGTCCGACCCCGGACAGGGCCCGACCGGAAAGGAGACAAACCGCGCTACACCGACGCGCGGCGACCCGGCGCAGCACCGCCCGCAACGGCGGGACACGACCGCCGGGTACCCCCGCACCCCGGCGGCCCCGCGCCTAATCCAGCAGCAGGCTGATCGGCGCCCACGGGCGGACACGGAGCTCAAACCCGCCGCCCCGCACCGCCGCTTCTTCGCCGGTCGGCCGGCCTCGCAGGTCGCAATGCCGCACCCGCCCGGCCCGCAGGCCCGACGGCAGCGTCACCCTGCAGGACTCGCCGCTGCCGGCCTGTTCCCACAACCGCAGCAGCAGGCCCTCGCCGTCGGGATTGCGCCCGAACGCCGTGACCAGCATCCCCGCACGCGAAAGGCCGATCCCCGCCGCCGAGGTCGGCAGCGAACCGCCCGGACCGTCCGCCGACACCGCCGCGCAGCGGGCCCGGGCCTCCCAGCCGGGATGAATCAGATCCCCGGCCGTCCCCTGGCCGCGGACCGGCCACACGCGGACGCGCGACGACCACGAACCCCCGATCCACTGCGGCCAGTTCGTCGACCACTGGTTGTTGTACAGATTCACGTACACGACCGGACGGCTCGGCTCGTACCGCCGGCTGTAGCGCCACAGTCCCGGCTCGCCCAGGCTGACCAGCGCGGAGTCCGCCGGGCAGATGCCCAGCCCGGCCCCCGACGGATCGGTCACCGTCAGCCCCGCACTCACGCAGAACAGGTGGTGATTCGTGCCCGGCTGCAGGTCCCCGACCGGGTCCGACACCGCGCCCAGCCGGCTCAGTCGCAAGCGGGGATTCGGCCCTGCGGCTACCGGGAGACACAGCCAGCCGGCCTCCGGCCAGGGGGTCTCGGGCTTGTTCTCGATCGACCACTCCAGGTCCACCCACGGCAATCCCGCATGCAGGGTCACCGCCAGCGACACCCGGTGCCCCGGCTCGCCGCCGGGGCGCACGCTCATGCGGGCGGTCGCCGACACCGGGCCGGCATCCATCCGCAGGTCAAAGCCCCTGGCCGGCGTAAGCGCGTGCGGCGCCTCCTCCGCCGGCGGCAGGTTCGGCTTGCCGAAATCGCCCTCCACCCACCACAGCCCCGGCACGTTGTAGGCCTTCAGCCACCCGGCCACGTCCGAGGCGTCAAACCGCTGGTAGAGATACTGCCCGAACGCCAGGCCGTCCGCCTCCGACACCAGCTGCCGCCCCGAGGACAGCTCACGGATCTCGGTGATGCCCCCCCGCTCCCGGTCCAGGGTCACATGCAGCAGACCGTTGAACATCGTGCCGGCGACGGGGTCGGCTTCCAGGACGCCGCCGCCGAACGACCGCCGGGAAACGCGGTAGGTGCGGTAACCCAGCGCCGGAACACGCCCGGCGCGCAGCCGCAGCCGCCCGCCGCGGAACTCGCACGGCACCGGCTCGCCCGTGTCGGCATCCTCCAGCCCCGCCGGCGCCGGGTGAGGCCAGTCCACCTCCACGACGTCGTCGCGCTCCCAGGCCAGCGGGTTGCAGACCACCACCCGCGCACCGGCCGCGTTCACCGCCGAGGCCAGCGCCCGGTCGTGACGCTCCAGCAGCGGCCGGACAATCCCCTCCAGATCACGGGCGTAACCGGCCTGCTCGGCCCAGGAAGCCTCCAGTTTCGCGTACTCGCCAGCGGCGCGCCGGCGGCTCCACTCCGAACCGTAGGCCCGAGGGCCAAACAGCTTGACGTCCATGCCCCAGGTGTGCTCGCCGAACATCAGGCTGCGCTCCCAGGCCGCGGCGATCGCCTCGGCCGCGTCGGGAACGCTCACGCTCCATGCCCGAAGCAGGGTGTTGGCCGCCTCCAGCCGCACCAGCTGAGGCCGCACACGCCGCACGCGGGCCGTCTCCGTCGGCATGGACATCAGACCGTGAATCCACGTGTCCGGCATGTCCGCCCGGACCACCGGCAGCTCCGGCCGCTCGGCCCGGATCGCGTCGGCGAAGTCCGACAGCCGCCCCATCCGCACCCGGACCCCCGGCAGCTCGAGCGCCGCCCGGGCGTACAGATCGCGCACCTGCTGCGGCTCGGGCGGACCCTCGTTGTCCTTGGTGTGAATCAAAGCCAGCCAGGTCTCGTGCGGCCAGCCCGGCGGCGGCAGAAGCCCTGTCCCGTAACCCAGCACCGCCATGGTCAGCAGCCGCGATCCGTCCGGCCCCTCCCACCAGAACAGCGGCGGAACCTCCGGCAGGCTGCTGCCGGCGTTAACCCCGATGTGCAGGAATTCGACGCCCGCGTGCACGAGAATGGTCGCCAGCGACCAGACGTGCGAGGGAACGTCGGTCATCTTCGCGTCACGCGGCAGCGGCTGCCCCGTCACGCGGGCCAGGGCCGAGGAAAACCCCAGACCGCGCACCACGTCCTCCAGCTCCAGCGACTCGGTGTGCGTGGTCACCGGCATCGCGTGCCAGACCAGCCGGCCCTGGGCGATCGCGCCGAGAATCCGCCGCCGGCGCGCCTCGGACTGCTGCGGACCCAGAATCTGAGTCAGGGGCCAGCCCGGAAGCATCCAGATGAACTGCTGGTCCGGACCCAGTCCCCGCGTGGCCTCGCAGACCTCGAGGGCCTTGTCGATCATCACCGTCCGGTACTGGTCCAGCACGTTGCAGGCCAGGTCGGTGTAGCCGATGTCGAAGTGGGTCTTGAACGCAACAATCACCTCGCGCAAGCGCGGCCAGGCGGCGCACGGACCGGCCGCGACCGCCGCGGAGGTGGCACATGAGGAAACATCCGGCTGACTCATGCGAACACCCGCCCTGCGTCCCGCGTCTCGATGCCCTGCCTGTATACCTGAGACCCCGGATGCCGCCGCCGCGGAGACGTGATCGTCTCGCGTTGCGTTTAAAACGGTCTAGATGCTCCATCTGATGATTATCGCCGAACGGCCCGGTGTGTTCAAGGGGTCGCGCGGCGGCTTTCGGGGAGGTTTTCCGCCCGCCTGCCGGCCGGGTCGGGCACGCCCCCCAGCCC
>CAZSYS010000227.1:0-7541 GCA_964611365.1 uncultured Planctomycetales bacterium | reverse complement strand
GTTCCGGTATCGGCACGCGGGCAGCCGGACGTGACGTTCCGGCAGCGGTGGTCGCGGAGATCGGCGTGGGCAAAACGCAGGACCCTCCAGCCGCGAGGGTTATCGGGCCCGGATCCGGTTGCCCGGACCCTGGCCATGCACCGCCATGCGGATCCCGGCGCAACGGCGATCGGGCCTGCCGGCCGCGCCGGCCTGGAGACGGGCGCAGATCCCGGTCCCGGCTACTTGCCGGCGTAATCGATCAGGCGGGCGATCTCGGTGCGCAGGTGGCGTCGCTCCACGATGCGGTCGATGAAACCATGCTCGAGCATGAACTCGGCGGACTGAAAACCCTCGGGCAGCCTGGCCTTGATGGTGTTCTCGATGACCCGCGGGCCGGCAAAACCGATCATCGCCCCGGGCTCGGCCAGGTGCACGTCGCCCAGCGAGGCGAAGCTTGCGGCCACGCCGGCGGTCGTGGGGTCGGTCATCACCACGATGTACAGGCCCCCGGCGTCGTCCATCCGGGCCAGGGCCGCGGAGGTCTTGGCCATCTGGACGAGGGAGACCATGCCCTCCTGCATGCGGGCTCCGCCCGAGGCGGTCACCACCACGAAGGGGATGTTCTCGTCCGTGGCCCGCTCGATGCCGGCGGTGATTTTCTCGCCGACCACCGCGCCCATCGAGGCCATGATGAAGAAGGGGTCCATCACCGCCAGGATCACCGGCCGCCCGCGAATGAAGGCTTTTCCCGTGACCACCGCCTCGATCTCGCCGGTCCGCTCCCGCACTTCCCTGAGCCGGTCGCGGTAGGTCTTGGTTTCGGCGAACTTGAGCGGATCGGTCGAGACCAGGTCTTCCAGGAACTCCTCGAAGGTCTCGGGGTCCACCAGCTGCCGGATGCGCGTCCGGGCACTGATACGGTGGTGGTAGCCGCACTCCGGGCAGACGTGGAGGTTCTCCTCCAGGGCCTTCTGGTAGACCGTGGCCTGGCAGGACGGACACTGCTCCCAGGTGCCCTTGGGAACGTCCACCCGGCCGGGGGACGCCGAAGGCGATGCCCCGGGGGGGGCGTCAGCAGAATGAGTCGGAACGTCTTCGGCCAAAGGTCCGGCCTCCTGATCCAACCGGCTGCCGGAAGCTGATACGCTGATTCAGAACTCCCCGCGCCAGGCCCTGTATATAAATCCAACCGCCGGCGAAGTCCAAGCCCTCGGGGCGGCCGAGGCACCTGCCGGGGCCTTTTTCGACCGATGCGCGGGCGGCGGGCCGAATCATCGAGGTCCCTAAGGCCATGGCCTGCATGGGTTTCCGTTGACATCGACCGGGCCGGGACGTACGCTGGACGGTCGGGGTGACGGGTCTTGATGCGACGCCTGATGCCTGAACCGCCTGAATGTCCCTCGGGCCGGCGCGGGCCTCTGCGCCGCGCCGGGCGCCAACACGTCGGCTGCCGGGGCGGCGGGCCGGCGGCGATGGTTCTGGGCGCGATCATGGCTTGCGGATGCCGTCAGACCGACTGGCGGACCGACTGGCTGGCCCCGGGTGCCCCGGCCGCCGGGGAGGCCCGGTCGATCCCGGAATCGGATCCGGCCGGGGAGCCGGAAGGGACCGAACTCCCCCGGCGGACGCCGGTGGAGGTTCTGCAGGTCAGCTTCGACATCCTGCAGGTCCGGGCTCCGGCCGGCACTTTCAGCGCCTCAGCCAAGATCTGGAACCACCTGGACGAAGAAGCGGTGCCGGCCGGGGTTTCGACCCTTCTCCAGCGCAACGGTTTTCGCGTCGGCCGGGGGAGCGACAACGCCTGGCATCCGATCCGGGCGATTCTCGGTTCCGACGACGGCATCCGCACGTCCCGGAGCCGCATGACCATGAGCAACGGTTACCCGCTCCTGGTCGAACTGGCCAGCCGCCCGGGAGGACGCAACCTGTTCCTCATCCGCCGCGACGGAACCACCGGCGGCGTGACGCTGCCGGCCGGACGCAACGTGCTGCGCATCGAATACGCCGTGCCGCCCGAGGCCCCCGACGCCCTGCGGCTCAACGTCTGCCCCGAAGTTCAACTGCTCACCCCGCCGCCGGAAACCGTGGTCACCGACGAGGGGCTGCGGCGCGTCTCGCCCGAGCCGCCCGCGCGGACGCTGCGCGAGCTCGCCTTCCAGGTTCAAATCGGACCCTCGGAGTTCCTGGCC
Source organism: uncultured Planctomycetales bacterium (assembly GCA_964611365.1). GTDB lineage: Bacteria > Planctomycetota > Phycisphaerae > UBA1845 > PWPN01 > CALLOB01. Next base: position 5,370 of record CAZSYS010000227.1, on the reverse strand, counting down.
GTGGGCCCCGGCGCCGCCGCCGGACGGCTTGAACTGCTGCCCGGTTCTTTCTTCCTTCAGGAGGAACTGGACGGAACCCGGTACGAGTCGATCTACTTCGTGACCCCGCGGGTGCTCCGCAGGTCAGCCAGCCGGGATGAGGCCGCGCCGTGACCGACCGACCGACCGACGAATCCCCGCAGCTGCCGCCGCCCGGCGCCGAGCCGTGGCCGGCCCGCCTTCTCCGCGACGCAGGGTTCGGCCTGATCATGGTCGATCCTGCGCTGATCGTCAGCTTCTGCAATCCGGCGGCAGCCGCTCTGCTGGGGCGGCCGCCCGAAGAGATCGTCGGAAAACCCCTCCTTGAGTTCGTACCTCCGGAACGCCGGACGCTGGCCCGCCGCCAGCTCGAACGCACCCTGCGCGGCGGCGAACCGGCGGATTTCGATGTCCTCCACCAGGTCGGCCCGGACCAGCGTCATCTGGCAGTCACCGTTTCGCCGGTGCGCGACGGGGAAGCCCTGGCCGGCCTGTCGGTCTGCCTCCGCGACATCACCCGTTCGATCCACATGCTCCGCACCGTGTCGGATGCCCAGAAGATGGCCGCCCTCACCGCCATGGCCGGAGCCGTCGCCCATCACTTCAACAACATGCTGGGCGGCGTCATCACCACGCTGGATTTCGCCCTGGCCGGCGACGACCCCGACGCCCTTCGCAGGGCGGTCAGCAGCAGCCTCTCGGCACTGGCCCGGGCCAACCTGATCTCCTGCAACCTGCTGGCCTTCGCCGAGGGCGACCACTCCGACAGCCCGCTGGTGGATCTGACCGACGCGGTCAAGCGGCATGCCGCCGCCCAGCGTGCCCGGCTCAGGCCGCGCGGCATCACCGTGGACACCCGACTGGAGCCGATGCACACCCTGGTGCCGACGCGCTGCGTGGAACTGATCCTGGCCAACCTGACCGCCAACGCCGTCGAGGCCATGCCCAACGGGGGCATTCTCCGATTGGAGCTCGGGCGCAACGCCCGCGGGGATATCCTCCTGGCGGTCTGCGACAACGGAACCGGCCTGCCTCCCGAGCATGCCCTGAGGGCTTTCGAGCCGTTCTTCACCACCAAGCACGGCGGGGGCCCCGAGGGGGCCGAGCATTGCGGCCTGGGCCTGGCCGTAGTCCACGGGATCGTCAAGGACCTGGGCGGAACGGCCACCTTGGCTACGGGGCCGGATGGATGGACCTGTTGCCGGATCACACTGCCGAATCCGGCCGCGGGCTCCGCAATGGCTGAGCCGGGGCTCCCCGGTGGTTGAGCATGGGCTCCGCGGTGGCTGAACAGCCCGACCAGTCAGCACATAAATAACTCTTCTATATGATTTTATGTCAATTCAGGACCATTGGATGCCGCCGGCGGCGCATCCCGCCTCGGCGTGTATATACACATAGCTGCCGAGACGAAAGGCCGTCAGGCGATACGGAGAGAGGCGCAGCCAAAGGCAAGCATTTGTCCGGCAAAGACTTGAACCTGACGGGACCCCTGAGTTATACTTCACGCCCATTGATGGGTCCGACAGGAGTTTGGCCGGCGCGGCCACCTGCCTGTTGAGACCATCCTGCTGAGGTCATGACGGCGCGGTCGCATCAAGGTCCTGCAAGCGAGTGGAACGCAACGGGTCCTGCGGTGTTAAGGATCAAGCCGGCCTGGTGCGGAGGTCGATAGATACCTCTGGAGGTGACGGTCGTTCGGCCGGCCGGACCGGCGGCGGCGGTCACGGGTAGAGCGAGGTATCCGTCCGGTCAGTGCGGGTGTTCGGGTCGGGCCGCGGATGTCGCGAGCATCTCCGGCCGGCACGGGGAAGCCTGCCTGCACACAAGGCCTGTGACCGGTTGTGGGCCGGTCCGGCGGCAGCCTGGCACGATCTCGCGAGAGAACCGACAAGATGATGACCATTCGACTGACCGGCGGCCGACTGCGGGCGATGCTGGGCATCGGGTTGGCCGCGGGTCTGGTCATGCAGTGGGGGCGGGCATACGAGGCGCGGCAGGGCGCATCCGCGGCGCCCGCACGCACGGCGGCGGCCCGTCCGCAACCCGGACAGGCGATCGCGGCGATGACGCCTCCCGCGCCCTCGGGGGCGGTCGACCTGGAAGCGCTGGCCGCGGCGGATCCCATCGGCTTCTTCGAAATGGCCCTGGACCGCTACGACCGCAGCGTTCGCGATTACACCTGCACGTTCAGCAAGCAGGAGCTGGTCGGCAACCGGCTGACGGAAGAGCAGGTCATCCGCGCGATGTTCTGCGAGAAGCCCTTCAGCGTTCGGTTCGAGTGGGTCAAGAACGAAGACAAGTGTTCCCGCGTGCTGTACGTCGCCGACCGCTGGGTCAAGGACAACCAGCAGATGGCGGTGGTGGAGCCCGGGGCGATCGCCCGGCTGTTCGTGCCCTACGTGATGCGGCCGATTCACGGTCGCGACGCCCAGAAGAGCTCGCGCCGCACGATCGACCAGTTCGGCTTCCGCAACAGCCTCTCGCTGATCCTCAAGTACTGCAAGCTGGCCAGAGAGCAGGGCGTTCTGGAGGCCTTCACCTGCCTCGGGAAGGACCGCGTCGAGGGTCGCGAGACACTCGTGTTCGAGCGGCGTCTGCCCTACACCGGCGAAGACGGCTTCTGGCCCGACCGTGTGCTGGTGGTGCACATCGACCGGGAGACGCTGCTTCCGATCCTCTGCACCGCCTACGCCGACGACGCCCGGCAGGTGCTGCTGGGCCGCTACATGATGACCGACGTCAAGCTCAACCCCAACCTGCCGGATTCGGTCTTCACCATGCAGGGCATGGGCCTCAGCGACAACTAACGGACGCGCGACTGATGCCCTGCTGACGCCGTCGGGCCCGGCAAGGCGGTTCCGGCTGTATTGTCCCGGAGTGCCGGCCGGATGCTCCCCGCCGCAGTTCACGCGTCGGCCTTCCTTTTCCGGCAACGCCTTCCGGCAACTCCGCGGTCACCGGTTCCCGCGAAAAAGCATTTTTCAGACCATCATTGCGGCGGCGGGATCATGCCGCCTGAGTCATCGGCGGTGCCGCCGGCCTTACCGTCGGGGCGCTTCCTGAAGGGCTCGACCTCGACCGATCCGGGCGCCAGGCGCACGCGTACCGCGCCGTCCTCGTCGGTGTTCAGCACGGCGCAGCGCGGCCGCGACGGCCCGGCCTCCACGGGCTTCGGGGCGGCCGGCGGCCCGCGCGAGCAGATCACCCACCCCGGATTCACCGCCTGCACGAAGGCCTCCGTGGTCGCGCACGGCCGTCCGTGATGCGGCGCGACCAGCACATCGGCACGCAGGTCCTCCCGGGCCATCAGCTCCCGCTGGGCCTGCTCCTCGATGTCGCCGCACAACAGGATGCGTCGGCCGCCGAAGGAGACGCGCAACACGAGCGAGGTTTCGTTGGCCTCATGGATCAGCTGTTCCCGGGGAGGCGGGGGCCACAAGACCTCGATGTCCACCTCGCCGGTGCCGGCGATCCGCTGGCCTCGCGCGGTCTCCAGCCAGCGGGCTCCGGCCCGCAGTGCGGCGGACCTTGCCCGCCGCGGAAGGCTGTCCGGCGGTTCGCCCAGGCCGAAATGCCCGGAGGCAATGACCGTGCGCACGCCGCGGCGGGCGACCAGCTCCGGCAGCGCGGCGTAATGATCGAGATTCGCGTGGCTGAGGATAACCGCCTCCACCGGCCCGGCGGCCTGTTGCGCCAGCAGGGGTCCGATCGCCCATCGCTCCAGGTCGTACACCGGCATGCTGCCGCAGTCGTACACCAGCGTCCTGCCGTCCGGCAGACGGATCACCGTGCACAGCCCGTCGCCGACGGCCAGCACGTGCATCTCCAGCGCCGCCGAGGGCGCTGCGGGGATCAGTCGCCAGGCGGCCGTGGCCGCAAGCCCCAGCACCGCCGCCACGCAGGTCCGGCGCGGAATCCGCAGCGCCGTGCGCGCCAGCCACAAGCCGGTGACGCCGGCGGCGGCGACGATCAGCCAGGCCGGCACCGTCGGTACGGCCATTCCCGAGCCGGGCAGCGTCGCCAGAAGCCGGACCGTGCCGGTCAGCACCTCCGTGACCGTCGCCAGCACGGCCCCGGCCGGCCTGCCCAGGGGGTCCCACAGGGCGGTCAGCACGGTCTTGGTCATGCCCAGAACCAGGCAGATCCAGACCAGCGGCAGGACGATCAGCGTGTTCAGCCAGCCCCAGGGGGCGAACTGTGCGAAATGACACGCGCTCAGCAGGCTTCCGGCGGCCCAGGCCGGCAGGGCGGCTCCCAGCACCGCGGCCGCGCCACGCACGCCCTGGTCGGCCGCCGTCCATCGCCGTGCCGACCAGACCGTGGTCGCCAGCCGCAGCTGTACCGCCGGTCTCAGCAGCGGGTCGCCCCTCCCGATCGCCCGCCAGAAGCCGTCGGCCAGGAAGCGGCTCAGGCGCGGCCCGACGAACACCAGGGCCGCGACCGTCGCGAAGGACATCTGGAATCCCGGTGCAAACAGGCTCGTCGGGCTCCAGGTCAGCAGGATCACCGCCGCCAGGGCCAGCAGGTTGGCCGCCGAGGCCGGGCGCTCCAGCAGCAGCCCCAGGCAGAGGGCATCGGCCATCACCACCGCGCGGGTCACGGACGGGCACGGCTCGGTCAGCAGCCCGTAGACGTTGATCACCACCAGGGCCGCCAGGGCGCACTGCCGCCGCGGCCGCCCCAGCAGCACTCCGCCCAGCCAGACCACCGACGCCAGCATGGCGATGTTGCCCCCGCTGACCGCCAGGTAATGCACCGTCCCGGTGCGCACGAAGGCCTCGTTCAGCCCGGCATCCACGGCGCTGCGCTGGCCCAGCACCAGCGCCGCCAGCATGCCCGCGCCCGGCACGTCGCCGTCGAAGGTGTCCTCGATCATCGCCCGCCGCGCCCGGCGGCGCAGCCGGTCCAGCAGGCGCCGTCCGGAGGCCGGCCGCTCCAGGAGCCGGACATTGCCGGCCCGGGGACAGTCCATTTCCACCAGCACGCCCTCGCGGCGGCGGGCCCGCGCCCAGTCCACCGCGCCGGGGTTGCGCGGCGGCGCGGGGCGGTGCAGCCGACCCAGAACCTCGACGCGGTCGCCGGGCTCCAGACTCTCCAGCGGTTCGCGCACCAGCAGCGCCACCCGCCCGCTGACTGCCAGATCGCCGTCTGTGCCGCGGATCGACCGGGCCTCCAGAAGCAGGCGCGTCGAGGGCGGCTGCTCGAACGGCTGGAGCGATCCTGAAGGCGGCTGGCGCAGGGTCGGGGACGAGAGCACTTCGCCGGTGAGCCGGGCCCGCATGGGGCGATCGCCGCAACAGCGGACGAGATGGTCGAGCGGCCAGTTCCGCCAGGCCGCGTCATGCAGCC
>CAZSYS010000226.1:0-7655 GCA_964611365.1 uncultured Planctomycetales bacterium | reverse complement strand
CCGTGGCCGTCGCGGCCTGCGGGCTGCGGCTGACCGGGCTGGACGCGCCCTTCGAATCCTCCGACCAGGCCGAGATGCCCCGCGCCATCCAGTACGCCTTCGGACTGCGCTCCATCGCGGTTCACGCCTACGGCCCGATGATCGCGGCCCTGGCCCACCTGGCGGCGGCTACGACCGGACTGCTGGGGTGGCCGATGACCGAAGCGGTCTGCCGCTGGCCGGTGGCGCTGGTGGGGCTGCTGCAGGTGCCGGCCACGTGGGCGCTGGTCGTTCGACTCCGGCGGGGGCATGCCGAAGCGCTGACCGCGGCGGCTTTCTGCGCCTTCCTGCCGACGATGGTCGCCGACGCGCGCTGCACCTGGGCATGGGGCTACCTCACACTGTGGGTCTTCCTCGGCACGGTGGCGATCTGGAGCACGCTGGCGTGGTTCGACGGGCGTCGTCCGATTCATCTTGTGCTGGCCGACGCGGCCCTGGCCGGCCACCTGTTGAGCAACTGCTTCAGCGCCGGAGTTCCGGCCGCCCTGCTGGTCGCCTGGTGGCGGATGCTGCGCGGAACCGACCCGCGCGACGGGCGTCGGGCCGAGCGCCCCCGCGCGGCGCACTTCGCCGCCGGCTTCCTCGCCCCATGCCTGCTGGCGGTTTCCTTCATGGCGGTGGTGTGGATCCGCACCGGCGGCGGGCCGCTGGGCCGGCTGATCTTCAAACACCGGTCCGGCACGCTGGGATTCACCTGGGACCGGCCGGCCGACCTGGCGGCCGTGGCCACGTCCCAGGTCGGGTACCTTTCTGCCCTGCTGCTGGCCGGCGCTGCGATCGCGGCCGCACCCGGGGTCCTCGGGAGGCGCCGACTCAGTCTGCCGGCCGTGTGGGCCCTGGCCGGTCTCGTGCCCCTGCTGGCATCGGATTTCAACCGCATCGGCTATCCCGGGGCGTACTTCATCGAGTTTCTCTACGCGGCCGGTCTGGCCGCCATCGCCGGGGTTTTCGACCTGCGGAAGCGGTGGGCCGGCCGCCCGGGGCCCCGGGCCGCGGTCACGCTGCTCCTGGCCGCCGCACTGGCGCACATGTCGCTGGGCAGCATCGACGACAACCTCGGCCGCGGGGCCCTGCGCCGCTGGACGGGCATCGCCAGCGGCTGGGCGGGCACCGACCGGGACACCGGCATCAAGGCCGCCGGATGGTACGTCCGCCGGCACGTTCCGCCGAACGCCGTGGTGCTGTGCCTGCACACCAACCGGGGCATGGAGGCGCCGGTGGCCGAGTTCTACTGCGGGCGCGCCGTGCTGGCCGGCCGCGACGTGCCTGAAGCGCTGCTGGGCGACGTGCTGGCGGCTTTCGCTCCGCACAGCGACGTGGTCGTGGCCGAGGCCCGGCACCAGCACCTGGTCGAGACCCTGGCGGACTTCGAGCCGGTCGCAGTCTTCGAGCACTCCGGCCGCCGCGTGCACGTGGTCTACGCCCGCCGGGGGCTGGAACTGGAGCACCTGAGCGCGCCGACCTGGGAGATCAACCACCTTTACGACCGCCAGTACGCACCGCGCCGCGTGCCGGTAACCCTGGAGACGTTCGAGGGCTGCCGGCCGCTGCTTCTGCATTACCGGGACACGCTGAAATCACTCAAGCAGGGGTTCCGCCGCGCCGCCGTTGCCGCCGGAGCCCGCGAGGAGAAACATGAGCCTTCTGACTGAACCCGTGGCCGTCCGCCGGGCCCGCCCCGAACTCCGTACCCCGCCGGGCGACCCCGTGCGCCTGACCATCGTGATTCCCGCGCTGAATGAGGAGCAGGCCATCGGCGGCACCATCGAGCGCTGCCTGGCGGCGCGCGAACGCATCATCGCCGGCAGCGGCGTCACCGGCGTGGACGTGGTCGTGGTCAGCGACGGCTCAACCGACCGCACGGCCGAGATCGCCCGGAGCTACCCCCAGGTGCAGCTGATCGAGTTTCCGCGCAACCGCGGCTACGGGGCGGCGATCAAGGCCGGGTGGCGCCGGGGCGGAGGCGATCTGCTGGCCTTCCTGGACGCCGACGGCACCTGCGACCCGGAGTACTTCACGGAGATGTGCCGGGTGGCCCTGGAAGACGGCGCCGACGTCGTCCTGGGCAGCCGCATGGGCCCCGGCTCGCGGATGCCGGCGCTGCGGCGTGTGGGCAACACGCTCTTTGCGGCCATGCTCGGCGCCCTGTCGCGCCGGCCGGTGGAGGACTGCGCCAGCGGCATGCGGGTGGTGCGGGCGGCCTCGCTGCCGCGGCTGCTGCCGCTTCCGGACGGACTGAGCTTCACCCCCTCGATGAGCGCCCGGGCGCTGATGGACGGCCGGCTGGTCATCCGGGAGATCCCCATGGCGTACGCCGAGCGTATCGGGCGGTCCAAGCTCAGCGTCATCCGTGACGGGATCCGCTTCACCCGCGAGATCCTCTCGGCCGCGGTGTACCTCAAGCCCTCGCGGATCACCCTGCCGATCGCGTTCGTGCTGGCGGCCTCGGCCCTGCTGCTGGCCCTGTTCCCCGCGGGCTTCTACCTGCGGCACGGCTGGCTGCCGGAATGGCTCATCTACCGGTTCCTGGCGATCCTGACGCTGGGCTCGGCCTGCGTGACGATGCTGTGCGCCACCGTGGCGGCCGAGCACCTCATCGCCCTGGGGCAGCTGCGCTACGACGAGTTCCTCGACCGCAGCAGCCTGTGGTGGGGCCGCCGCGCGCTGCGTGCTTACGCGGTCGGCGGTCTGGCCGCCGGGGCGATGGCCCTGGCCATGGTCTGGCCGGGCATCGTGTCGTACCTTTCGGCGGGCACCATCCCCGAGACCACCCTGCACTGGTCGCGCATGGTGGTGTCGGTGTTCCTGCTGACCACGGTGTGGCAGATGGCGGCGACGGCCTGCATCCTGCGGATCATTCCGGCGCTGAACGACCGCCAGCGATTCCTGGTGCGGGGGGAATAACGTGGGCTTTGACGACGTCGCGCTGACGTACGACCGCCAGCTCGGGCGGGGGCTGCGCCTGGCCGGTGAGGGGCCGGAGTACTTCGCCCGCCGGCGCGCCGAGGTGGTCGCCGGGCACCTTCGCCGCCAGGGCCGGACCGTCGCGTCGATCGTCGAGTTCGGCTGCGGCACGGGCAACCAGGTGGCCGCCCTGCGGCGGAGCTTCGCCGGCGCCCGACTGGCGGGGCTGGATATCTCCCGCCGCTCGCTGGAGGTCGCCCGGCGCCGCCACGGCGGGGCGGAAGTCGTGTTCCTCACCCCGGAGGAGTTCCAGGCTCCGGCCGGCGCCGACCTGGTTTTCGCCAACGGCGTGTTTCACCACATTCCGCCGGCGGAGCACGCCCGGTGGATCCGCTACCTGGTCGACCTGCTTCGCCCCGGGGGGCGGCTGGCGATCTTCGAGAACAACCCCTGGAGCCCGGCGGCGCGACTGGTGATGCGGCTGATCCCGTTTGACCGCGACGCGGTCATGGTGCGGCCCGGGCGCCTGGCCGCCGGGCTGCGTGAAGCCGGCCTGGAGATCATGGCCCGGGAGTTCTGGTTCGTTTTTCCCAGGGTTCTGGGGTTCCTCCGCAGCCTGGAACCCCCGCTGCGCCGGTTTCCCGTGGGGGCCCAGTACCTTCTTCTGGCCGGGCGGCCCTGAAACCCCGGCCCCGGACGGGCGGACGCGGCCGGCCTGCGCGGCGTCTTTGACCTCCGGGGGGACGGGTGCTACAGTCCCATTGCGGGCCATGGCCCGAACACGTTTCAGCGTGCAAGGATCGCGGGGCGGACTCTTTCGCGGTGGGCAGGCATCGCCGGGGCGCCCTGGCGGGCGGAGGTTACCGTCCTGGCGGGCCCAAAGCCGCCTTCGTTGAGAAGCCGGTCCCGGCACGCAGAACACGTCCATGGCCCGCGGGGCAGCGGCGGCGTCCTGACGCAAGCACCGGAGCCTGACCATGACCATCCGGACCCACGCCGTGGAAGACTCCTACGATTCCCTCAGCGACCATCTGTTTTCGCGCATCGAGGATATCAGCCGCCAGCGGTACTACCGGTTCTCGCGCACCCCGGCCTGGCGGCCGGCGGTCAACGTCTACGAGGATGCGCAGTGCTTCTACGTCTGCGCCGAACTGGCCGGCATGCACAAGGACCAGATCCACGTCGAAACCCGCGGCCGCCGGATCACCATCCAGGGCGAGCGGGCGGTGCCGGTCCCTCCGGAGAATCCGGGCCCGGACTGCGTGCTGCGGATGGAGATCGACTCGGGCCGCTTCGAGCAGGCGGTGGAGCTGCCCGACCAGGCCGACCTCGACAGCACCCGGGCGCGGCTGATCGACGGACTGCTGTGGATCACCGTCGCCAAGCGCACGCCCTGAGGCATCGCCGGATCGTGACCGGCCGGCCGCCGACGGAAAGCCATGGATCAGGACGATCACGCAGAACCCGGAGCGAACGCTGAAGGCCGCAAGGTCCGCCAAGCCGACGCTCCCGGCGACGGCCCGCGCGCCGGGGGCGTCGACGCGCCCGCCCCCCCGGAGGCGGACCGGGCCCCCGGAAACCGCGACCTGCCGCCGATCCCGGAGGAACTGCCCATCCTGGCGGTGCGCGACGCGGTGGTCTTCCCCGGTACGATCATGCCCCTGGGGGTCGAGCGGCCCAAGTCCCGTCGCCTGGTCGAAAGCGCCCTGCGCAGCCACAAGATGATCGGGGTCGTCGCCCAGATCGACAAGGATGTCGAAGACCCCGGGCTCGGCGACCTGTACCGCATCGGCACGGTCTGCGTAGTGCTCAAGCTGCTGAGCATGCCCGACGGCGCGGTCAACATCATCATCCACGGCCTGACCCGCTTCGGCCTCGAAGGCCTGACCGCCGACGAACCGTTCATGACCGGGCGCATCCACATCCGCCCCGACCCGACCGGGACGACCCCCGAGCTGGATGCCCTGCTGCACAACGCCCGCCAGGCGGCCTACCGGGTGATCGAGCTGTCGCCCAACATCCCCGACGAAGCCCGCACCGTGCTGGACAGCATCGACACCCCCGGCGGCGTGGCCGACTTCCTGGCCGCCAACCTCTCGGTCAACACCGTCCAGCGGCAGGAACTGCTGGAGACCTTCGACGTGGCCGAGCGTCTCGTCAAGGTCAACCGGGCCCTGGCCCAGCAGCTGGAGGTGCTGGAGCTCTCCAGCAAGATCCAGCAGCAGGTCCGCGAGCAGATCGACCGCTCCCAGCGCGAGTACTTCCTCCACGAGCAGCTCAAGGCCATCCAGAAGGAACTGGGCGAGAGCGACAGCCGCACCGCGGAGATCGAGGACCTGCGCCGCCGGGCCCGCGAGTCGGGCATGCCCGAGCCGGCACTCAAGGAGGCCCAGCGCGAGCTGGACCGCATGCTCCGGATTCCCCAGGCCTCGCCGGAATACTCCGTGGCCCTGGACTACGTCAGCTGGCTCTGCGACCTGCCCTGGACCGCCCGGACCGCCGACCAGCTCGACCTGCGACGGGCGGAGCGCATCCTCGATGAGGACCACCACGACCTCGAGAAGGTCAAGAAGCGGATTCTCGAGTTCCTGGCCGTCCGCCGGCTCAAGCCCGACGGCCGGGGGCCCATCCTGTGCTTCCTCGGACCGCCCGGCGTGGGCAAGACCTCCCTGGGACAGTCCATCGCCCGGGCCCTGGGGCGCAAGTTCATCCGCATGTCGCTCGGCGGGCTGCACGACGAGGCCCAGCTCCGCGGACACCGGCGAACCTACATCGGCGCGATGCCCGGCCGGATCATCCAGGAGATCCGCAAGGCCGGCTCGAACAACCCGGTGTTCATGCTCGACGAGGTGGACAAGATCGGGCAGGACTTCCGCGGCGATCCGGCCAGCGCCCTGCTGGAGATCCTCGATCCCCAGCAGAACCACAGCTTCACCGACAACTACCTCGACGTGGCCTTCGACCTGTCGGGGGTGATGTTCATCGCCACCGCCAACTACCTCGATCCCATCCCCGCCCCGCTGCGAGACCGAATGGAGCTGCTGACCCTCTCGGGCTACACCCTGCGCGAAAAGCTGCACATCGCCCGACGGTACCTCGTCCCGCGCCAGCTGGCCGAGAACGGCCTGACCCGCCGGGACCTGGCCTTCTCCGACGCGGCCCTGCGGACCATCATCGAGTCGTACACCCGCGAGGCCGGGGTGCGCGGCCTGGAGCGCGAGATCGGAGCCGTGGCCCGCGCCGTCGCCGCCCGGCGAGCCCGCGGCCGGCGGCAGCCGGTAAGCCTGCAGGCCGCTGGCGTGGAGGTCTTTCTCGGGCCCCGGCGGTTCGAACACGAGGCCGCTCGCCGCACCGCCGCCCCCGGCGTGGTGACCGGGGTGGCCTTCACCCCCACCGGCGGCGACATTCTGTTCGTCGAGGCCGCGGCCATGCCCGGCTCCGGCCGGCTGCGCCTCACCGGCCAGCTGGGGGCGGTGATGAAGGAGTCGGCCCAGGCGGCCTTCAGCCTGGTCCGCAGCCGTGCGGAAAAACTGGGGGTCGATGCCAGGAAACTGGCCCGGACCGACATCCACATCCATGTGCCGGCCGGGGCGGTTCCCAAGGACGGACCTTCCGCCGGCGTGTCCATGTTCACCGCCATGGTCTCACTGCTCACCGGACGCCCCTGCCGGCCGGATGTCGCCATGACCGGCGAGATCACCCTCACCGGTCGCGTTCTGCCGATCGGCGGCGTGAAGGAGAAGGTGCTCGCCGCCCACCGGGCAGGCATCCGCAGAGTCATCCTGCCCGAGGAAAACCGCAAGGATCTGGTCGATATTCCCGCCGACGTGAGACGCCGGATGACCTTCCGCTTCGCCGCCGCGGTGGAGGAGGTCCTCAAGGCCGCGCTGGGCCCGGTCCGGCGCTGAGCCGGCCGGCTCCAGCCGCGTCCCTGCACGGACTCCGGTCCGGCCGGCGCCCAGCATGAATGACGCCGGAGCCCGATCGCATGGCCGCCCTGCGACGCGGGTTACCGGACCCGGCCAGGCGGGGAATCCGCCCGAAAGCCGCGCGCAGGTCTCCCACGGCCCGGAGGCGTAACCCATGCCGCCAGCCGTCGCGGACGATAGATCAGCAGGCAGTTCCGCCGCGGGCGGGCCCGGCCTGCGGACCGGACCGTGCCGGTCCGGATAGCCGGGGGCGGTCCGCGCCCGGCCATGATTCGGAGGCGCCGCCGGGTCCCCCGGGGCGGGCCTGGAGCATCGGTCCCCTTGACCCTGCGAGCCAAGACCCTGCTGATGATCGCCGGCACCAACGCGGTGTTCGTCGCCGCACTGGGCGCCGTCTCGCTGACCGTCTTCCTGCACGGATACTCCGACCTGGAGCGACAGCACCTCCGGCGGAACCTGGACCGCGCCGCCGACGGCCTCCGGCGGGAGATCGAGGCTCTGGCCGCCACCAACCGCGACTACGCCTTCTGGGACGACGCCTGCGCCTACGTTGCCGACCGCAACCGGGAATTCATCGAGGCCAACTTCACGCCGGAAGGACAGGCCAACACCCGCGTGGACATCGTGCTGATCTGCGACGCGGCCGGCGCGCTGATCTTCAGCCGCGCCTTCGACCACGCCAACGGCGTCGAGGTCCCGATTCCGCCGGAACTGCTGGATTATGTGGCCGGCGAACGCCAGCTGACCTCGCACGAAGAAGACGCCCCCTGCACGCATCAGGGC
>CAZSYS010000225.1:0-7664 GCA_964611365.1 uncultured Planctomycetales bacterium | reverse complement strand
GGGGAAGGTTGACTCCCGCGGAATAGGCGTAGATGCCGTCGTACAGGGGCTTCACCGCGAAGCCGGGCCGGAGCTCGCTGCGGTCCCAGCCCTGTTTGGAGATGAAGGACTCGTCGGCCGTGCGCTTCAGCTCGAACTTCCCGAAGATCCCGAGGGAGGGCAGGAGGGCGGCGGGACCGTTGGCGAGCTCGTGGAAGTTGAGGCCCCAGCCCAGGCGGAGGATCACCTTCTCCCGGAAGGATCCCTCCAATCCCGCGTTGAGAAGGAGGTTCTGGAAGCTCGGGGCCGAGAGGTCCAGGGAGAGGCCGGCCCGGAACTTCTCGGTCTCCACGAAATCGCCCCGCCCGCCGACCGTCAGGGTGTAGGGGCTGGGGAAGGCCGTGGCCGCGGTGCCCGCGGCGCCGAGGCCGTCCGGCACGTAGGGCTTTCCGAGGCCCGAGACGACCAGGCCCCATTGGAAATTCTTGAGGAAGGCGAGGTTCCCGACCTTGTGCAGGATGCCCAGGTCCGCGGCCAGACCCCAGTCGTCCCCGATGACGAGGCCCGCCCCGAGGCCCGCGTAGAAATCGGGGGAGAGGTCCTTGGCGATGGATCCCTCCACCCGGAAGGCGGTGCCCAGGGGCAGGCTGGTCAGGGAGTCCGGGACCGAGAGGAACTGGGCGGAGGCGGTCCAGACCCCGTAGGGCTTGGGGAGCGTGAGACCGAGGTTCAGGGCCGAGCCCCACCCCGTCTGGGCGTCCATCCCCACGACAGCCGCGTAGTGGGCGTCCAGGACCACCCTCTGCTGGCCCGCGGAGGCCGCGGGGTTCAGGTAATCGGACACCGGGGACTCCGGCGAGGCCGCCCAGTAAGGCCCCATGCCCTCGACCGACAGAACCTTCAGGTTCTGCAGGCTCACCGACCAGCCCGACTGCCCGGCCGGCACCGAGGCCTTCAGCTCCAGCTCATATCGGCCAGGGTCGCCGAAATCGATGAAGTGCCGGACCACAGCCACCGGATTGCCCGCCCGGTCGTGCAGCGCCGCGGAGTGGAACCCCTCGCCCAGGGCTTCCAGACGCAGCTTGACCTCCGCCGCGCCGGGGATCAACACGCCGAAGGCCCGCGGCTGCAGGGCGGCCAGGTGCGCGCCGGCCGGGTCGTACACCGTCACCGCGGTGCCGGCGTCGTGCTGCACCTGCCAGCTGGTGCCGGCCGGACCGCTCATCCGCAGCCGGCGGATCGAGCGTGCCGGAATGTCCAGCACGACCCCCTGGAAGTACTCCGCGGCGCGATCCAGCGCATGGCCGGACACCGAGCGGCCGGCCTCGTCCAGCATCTGCACCGACCCGCCGGTCAGCCCCTCGCGAAGCACCAGAACCCGGGCGTCGGCCGAAGCCGCCTGCACGTAGACCTCCACCACGGGCGACTTCAGCCGCATGCCCCGCCAGGTGGCCGGATCCGGAAGGCGGTCGCGCTCCGCGGCGAACATCGTGAACAGCCCGTACCGGGCCGCAAACCGCGGAAACCGCCACATGTGCGTCATCTCCGGAGCCACGCCGCGGTCCCACAGAAACTCCAGGCTGCTGTTCCAGACCCGCTCCATGGCGTCCAGGTAGCACGGGTCGCCGGTGACCTCCAGGGCCCAGCAGAAGGCGTTCAGCGTCCGGCAGGCGTACTCGGGGTAGAAGCCCAGCGTCCGCCGCGCCACCCGCAGCACGCCGTCGGTCAGCGCAGGGTCGCGGTTGTGCTCCTGCACCGTCAGCATGCCGTTCATGGCGATGCCGTTGAAGAAAGCGATGCGGTTGTCCCAGCGGATGTCGAACTTGCCGGTGGGCGACTGCCCCTCGATCAGCCGCCGGCACAGGGTTTCGGCCGCCCGAAGATACCTCGGCTCGCGGGTGACCTCGTAGAGGCCGGTCATGTGATACAGCGACCAGCCGATCTGGCGTTCGTTGCCCACCCCTTCGTGGCGCTCCAGCCGCTGGGCGATGTAGTCTCCCGTGCGCCGGGCGACCTCCAGCGAACGGCGCTCGCCGGTCAGCAGGTAGTGCAGCATGACCCCCCGGCAGAACACGTGCCCGAATTCCGCCACGTTGGTGGTGTGCTGCGGGCTGTGCTTCCACGGCCGGCCGCTGAAGTTATCCGTGTCCACGTCCACCTGGTGGCGGGCCATCGGCTCGGCCGCCTGGAGGTACCACAGCTGGCCGGTGCGGAGAAACTCGATCAGGAAGTTGTAGGCGATGTCGTACTCGAGGTTCTGGTAGGCGTTCTTGCCCTTGTGGGGGCCGCCCATGTAGCCGTCGCCGAAATCGCGCATGCCGGCGGGCATGGCCGCCATCCAGCTGCGCAGATCCGACTCCCGCCAGCACTCCCAGTAGGGGAACGTCGCCAGCATCTCCCGCGAGCGGGCCAGCACCGCCCCGGCCGCCTCGGTGCCGCACGCCCACGCCGGCGGCATGGTCATCCGCGGCGGATCCAGGTCCACCGCCGGCGGCGGCTGCGCCGTCCCTTCCGCCGCCACCACGTCCAGAACCAGTTCGTGGGTCTTGGCCAGCCCGGCCTCCCACTCGAACGCGTTCGGTCCGGCCCACAGGCCGATGCGGATCGCCTCATCGCTGGCGCTCAGCGATTTGGGGCAGTTCTGCCAGAAATGCCGCACTCCGGCCACCAGCCAGGCGTCGCCATCCCGCGCCGCCAGCCAGCCGGCGGCCCGGGTACCCTCCCGCTGGAAGCCCTCCGGCTGCCGGAGGACGTAATGCAGGTCGTCGGGCTGATCCAGCGTCCAGGGCCCGGCGGTCGGAAGCGCCACCGCCCCGGAATCCGTACCCACGCCGTAGCCCGTCGCCGCCGCCGGCCGGCAGAAACCCGCCTCCAGCCGGTGGACGCGGATCACCGGAGCGGGCTCCTCGAAAGGCTCGGTCCGGGCCGCGTGGTGCCAGACCGTCAGCAGCAGGTTGAGCCGCGCTGTATCCGCCGACGCCAGCACCCGGAGGTCGTATCGGAAGGCCGAGGGCCGGCCCTGCGCGTCTCCCAGGCTCCCGCTGAGCCGCAAGGCCGCCTGCAGCGGCGAGTTCTCCTCGATCTGCAGTTCCTCGGCCGGCAGAGCCTTCAGCGTCTGAGGCCCCTGCTCGGTCTCGATCTCGGCGCTGAGGCTCATCGGCCCCAGCAGGACGCGCCCGCCGGCCCGGTACTCCCGGAGTAGCCCGTCGCGGGCGAAGACCGCCCGGACGCGCTGTGTGTCCACCGTGATCCCGTCGGCCGCCTCGGTGATGCGCACCGCGGCCGGCAACGGGTCCGGCGTGGGGTTCTGCCCGGAAAACACCACTTCGTACGACCGCTGGTCTTCGGCGCCGAAGTTCAGAAGCACCCAGCGCAACGAATCGTCATCCCATCGCGACAGCGGTGCGGCCGACACCGGCACCGGCCTGCCACGGTCATCCACCATGCGGATCGTGCCCTCGTCCTTTAACAGGCCCCGGGGGAACGGGAAGCCGGCGCGAACCGCTCCGCGTCGCCCCGGAGCACCCGCGATCCGCACCGGCACGCGCCCGGCCTGCCGGTAACGGTCGAACTCGTCCTCCTGGGCCAGGCGCACGGGCTGGCGCGGGCGGCTCTCCAGCTTCGCCTCGGCCTCCTTCAGCAGCTTCTGCGGGTCGTAAGGGGCCCTGGCGGGATCCACATCCGCCACGCAACGGAAACCCAGGGCGTCGTACGCGCCGTAGGGCACCAGCCGGGCCCGTTGCGTGCAGCGGCCGGTGTTGGGCGCCCCGTAGAAGTAGATCCCCCCGCCGCCGCGGATGACCTTGTACTGCTCGCCGAAATGGACCAGATTGGCCGGTGAGTGCGGATACGGCCGGTACCAGTCGGCCGTCCACTCCCAGGCATTGCCGGACATGTCCAGGCAGCCGTACGGCGACGCGCCCGAGGGATTCTGGCCGACCGGCCCGAGCCCGTCGCCGGCCGAGGTTTCCACGTTCAGCCGCCGGCGATCCGGATCATCCACGTCACCCCACGGGTACAGCCGACCGTCCGTGCCCCGGGCGGCCTTCTCCCACTCCGCCTCCGTCGGCAACCGCTTGCCGGCCCAGATCGCGTAACGCATCGCGTCAAACCAGGTGATGTTGGCGATCGGAAACTGCTCCCGCCCGGCCGGAGGCGTCGGTCCGGTCCATCCCACCGGCGGCTTGGTGCCCGTGGCCGCCAGGAACCTGGCATACTGCGCCGCGGTCACCTCCATCTTGTCGATGTAGAAGGCCGGCAGTTCCACCCGGTGCGGGGGCGTCTCGTCCTCCCGCCCCAGGCCCGAGCCCATCACGAACGCCCCCGCCGGCACGAGCACCATCGTCGAGCCGTCCCGGGCGGTCATCGTGGGGGCCGGATCAGCTCCGCGGGCCGACCGCGACGCGATCCCCGGACAAGCCGACAGAAACACCGCGACAGTCAACGTGCAACGCTTCACCGGGCACCTCCCGCCGGCCTCCAGTCGACCGGCTGCTGCGGGTCGGCGTTGCTCACCAGCCGCCGCCCGTCCAACTCCATCCATTTCAGGCCGACTCCGTGAATCGCGGACACCTGCCACCGCCCGCCGGCCTTCGAAAAACGCACGACAGCGCCGTGGCCATCCATCCGCACGGTTCGGCCGTCCGGCAGGGTCGCTTCCAGGCCGGCCGATGCGTCACCCTGCGGGTGCACGGCCAGTGCCAGCACCGCTGCGTCCGCCGCCTCGGCCCAGACGCCGCGACCGGGGCCATTCGCCGGTACGGTCCGCAGGGTCCACTCCACCGCCGCCGCCTGCCTTGACGGCACCAGCAGCGACACCAGGCGCACCGGCAGCGGTCCTGCCGCGGCGATGGTCGCCACCGGCACCCGGATCAGCCCGCCCCAGGCGGCGATGCCCGTACCCAGGCTCAGGCCCGGCTGCGGCTGGCCGACCACCCGCACCGCCAGGTTCGGGCCGGTTTCCCGGGTCCGGAACGCCACCGTCGTTTCGTCGGCGTCCACCTGGAGGGGCGCGAATCGATACCGGGCATGCACTTCGTGGCGTCCCGGACCTTCCACGTCGTCCCAGACGATCCACAGGTCCGGCCCGGCGCCGTCGTCCTTGAGGAACCACAGCCGGCGGGTGTGGCGGACGTCCGTCAGGCCGGTAAAACCGTCGTTGCGCCCGGCGGCATAGTCGAATCCCCTGGTGGTATGCCAGGCGGTCAGGCCGGCGCTGCGCGCGTCCCGGCCGTCCACGGTCAGCGTGTTGTGAGCGGCACCGGCGGTGAGCTCGCGGGCCTCGGGCGTGCCGTAGGTATGCATGCCCGGATCGATCAGCATCCACCGTCCGAAGGCCGCGACCACGATGCTCAGCGCATCGTGGTGCCCGTGGCTGCCGAACGGTCCGCAACGGAAGGCCGCGAAGCTGGAGCCGGCCGACCAGCCGTTTCGCAGGTAGCAGAAACCGGACTCCGGGAAGGCGACCGAGGTGCGGGTCGGCGGTGTACCTTCGCGGCCGCCGCTGAAGACGAAGCGGAAGTCCGGGCGGTCGTAGAGCTTGGCCCCGCGTTCCAGGAGTTCCGGCCGCGTCGGGTGGGGCGAATCGCCCCAGGGCACCAGCGTGCCGTCGGGGGCGGTGGTGTGCATGACGAAATCGAACATCTTCCCGACCCGTTCGACCATGGCCGGCGGAACCTCCAGCCCGCGGGCCCGGCAGTCCTGGATGGCCCGGGAGTAGCGGTTGAGCACCAGCATGTGGTAGTTGATCGTCGGCTCGCGCAGCGCGCCGTCGGGCCGGACGGTCTCGAAGGCGTTGGCCACCAGGCCCTGCCATGCTGCGTTCCCCCGCTCCCGGGCCCGGCGGAACTCGGGGTAGTTCAGGCCGAACTGGAAGAGGGCGTCGTTCATCTGCGTCGCCCAGTTGCCGCCGCCGCGCTGCCGTTCGAGGACCTCGGCCATCTGTCCGAGGTTGAAGATCCACATCGCCCTCACATCCGGGGTAAACCAGGGCGAATCGGCGAAGATGGCGTAGTAGTGGAAGCCGTGGATCATCCGGGCGCCCAGGGCCAGGCCCGACCACATCGAGCCGCCGTGGGCTCCGGGCCCGAGGGACGGCGGGATCGGCTCGGCGGGCGCAAACGAGCCGTTCAGCGCCGGCGAGGGGCTGTCCACGAAGAAGTCCGCGAGCATATCGTTGAAGGCCCGGGCGTACTTGGGATTTCCGGTGCGGGCGTAGCCCTCGGCCAGCGGCTTGCGCAGCCCCCCGCGGGTCAGGCCCACGCCGCCGCGCTGGGGCCAGAGGGTGTAGTAGTTCCAGTGGGGTCCGATGTCGACGATCGTGCCGTCGGTGGGGCTCCAGACCAGCTGTTCGGCCGCCAGATCCGCCTCGAAGGTGTCATAAGCCGGGTCCGGCGCCGGCCGTGGCCTGGCCGGGTCCAGCAGGTCGGGGCGTCCTTCGAAATGGGCGATCATCGCGGCGGTGGCCCGGTCCCAGTCGCGGTCCTCCACCGCCTTGCGCACCGCGTCAAGCGGCGGATAGTCCAGGTCGAGATACGCGAAGGCCTGGGCGTACAGCGTGTCGCGATCGACCTTCCGGCGGGTCATGACCTGGAACATCAGGTCGAAGTCGCGGGCCTGGCCGCCGACGCAGGCCTGGCCGTGCGGATAATCGTCCCGGGCGACGCCCACGCCGCCGACGGTACGGTCGCCGCCGGCGAAGCCGGCCTTGGGCTCGCCCAGGAGCCACTCGCGCGGCGTTTCGGCCGGCTGCAGGGGCTGAACCTCGACGGTCAGCTCGAAGTAGTACGAGCGGTCCGGCTGCACAACCGCGTCCAGCCGGAAGACCGGGAAAGCCGACTCCCACATGCGCCGGCTGTAGGGCATCCTCCACCGGCCGAACGAGGTCCGTTTCTGCGGGCTGTCCCACAGGGTCATGACCAGCACTTCGTCGGGCTGCCAGCTTTCATGCCAGAAGGCCTGCCAGATGCCGATGCGGCAGATCTCCGCGACGTCGGGTCCGACCTTGAAGACCTGGCCGAGGGGAGCCGAGGCGGTGACCTCGGCGAAGCGCGCCGTGTCGCGGTCGGAGGTATGGGCCTCGAGCTGGAGGGTGTTAAGAAACAGATCCAGCGGCCGCCGCGGGCCGTCGGTCGCCGGGATGCAGGCCGAGGCCGCGATCAGGCCGATCCACGAGAACATGCCACGAGCCTCCGGGCGGGAACGTCCCGCGCGGCGAACGGCCTGCCGCGTTTGTTCGACGTCTGCGGCGCAACACCGGCGTGCGCTCTGCACCGACCGCCGGGGGACCGTCAACCTGGTTGATTGCGCCGCGCCGGAACGGCTCCGCGATCCGCTGCCGGCGGCGCTGACAGTACCCGGCCGGTGGCGGGGGCACGCCCCGGACCTCCGGCCGCCTCTGGGGGGCAGTATAGACTTGCGGCGGAGAGGACGCAACGACGCGTGTCCCTGCGCCGGGAACCCCGGGACCGCGGGGCCTTTCCTCAGGCCGAAGGCCGCGGGGCCTGGGCGTTGCGGTTGAAGGAGACTCTCGCGTTTCATCAGGCCGGAGGCCTGGAAGCGTACAGGCGTCAGCAGAGTTCGACGCGGTCGACCGCCGCCCCCGGGTTCGAAGGCCGCATCGACCTTACTCTTTGTTTTCCTGTTCTCTTTTTCGACCCCGGAGGAGTCGCGCACCACACCGCTAC
>CAZSYS010000224.1:0-7701 GCA_964611365.1 uncultured Planctomycetales bacterium | reverse complement strand
GACGGCTGCCTCGAGGGGTGCCCCTTCGCCCACCGCGGGCGGGCCGCCGGGGGAGAATGTCAGCGGCCGCGGCCGCGGCAATACGCGGGACATGGCGGCGCCGGGGGGCGCCCTGAGCAACGAGGTGAAGTGAGCCCATGAATGCCGAGCTGATCCGCAACGTCGACAGTATCGCGCGTGACAAGAACATCGAGAAGGAGGCGGTCTTCGCCGACCTCGAGCAGGCCATGATCTCGGCCGTTCACAAACAGTACGGTCCGACCGACGAAGTCCAGGTGGCCATCGACCGGCTGACCGGGGACATCAGCGCCTCCCGCAACGGCGTGCCGCTGGACATGAAGGAGCTCGGCCGGATCGCCGCCCAGACCGCCAAGCAGGTGATGATCCAGCGGATCCGCGAGGCCGAGCGCGGCAGCATCTACGAGGAGTTCCTCGAGCGGCAGGGGACGATTGTCACCGGCACGGTTTCGCGCTTCGAGGGGGGCGCCCTGGTGGTGAACCTCAACCGCACCGAAGGCTTCCTGCCCAGGAGCGAGCAGATCCCGGGCGAGTCGCAGCACCCCGGGGAGCGGATCCGCTGTCTGATCCTGGACGTCCGGGAGACGCCCCGCCAGGTCAAGATCGTGCTCAGCCGCTCCCACCCCGATTTCATCCGCCGTCTGTTTGAGCTGGAGGTCCCGGAGGTGGCCGAACGGATTATCGAGATCAAGGCCCTGGCCCGGGAGGCCGGCTACCGCACCAAGATCGCGGTGTCTTCCATTGACGCGAAGGTTGACGCGGTGGGCGCCTGCGTCGGCGTGCGCGGCAGCCGCATCCGGAACATCGTCGTCGAGCTCGGCGGCGAGAAGATCGACATCGTGCGCTGGAACGAGTCGTCGCAGATCCTGATCGGCAATGCCCTCAAGCCGGCCGAAGTGACCGAGACGGCGCTGTGCTTCGAGCTGGGCCGCGCGACGGTGGTGGTCCCCGAGGACCAGTTGTCCCTGGCGATCGGCAAGCGCGGGCAGAACGTCCGGCTGGCCGCACGCCTGACCGGGTGGGACATCGATATCCTCACCCCGGCTGAATACAACAAGAACCTGGACGACCTGGAGAAGGTCCTCTCGCAGGTCGAGGGCATGGACAACGAGAAGATCGAGAAGATCATGGCCATGGGGCTGGTGTCGCTCATGGACATCGAGGAAGTCGGCGCCGACCCGCTGGTCAGCACGCTGGGCATCACCCCCGAGCTGGCCGAGCAGGTGATTGCCGTGGCCTCCGAGGCGGCCAAGCGGATTGCCGCGGAGAAGGCGGCGGCTGCGGCGGAGGCGGCCGCGGCGGCCGAGCAGGCCCTGACCGAGGAGGCTGCGGGCCAAGAAGCGGCGCCGGCGGGCGGTCCGCTCGGCGAGGGCATCGACGCGCTGCTTCAGGGGGTTACCCCGTCGGCCGAGGCCGCGCCCGTCGAGGCCGCGGCTCCGGCGGAGAGCGACGGCCCATCCATGGAGCGCGGCGACGGTTTTCCGCCGGAGGCGATCGGGCAGGGCGACGGTTCCGACGAGGACGCCGGACCCCGGCCCCAGGAGCCGGAGAACGAACCGTGAGGGCCCTTCCGGCGATGCATGCCGGGAGCAGGCGGGCCGCGGGCCGGGGGGATCGACCGCGGCGACGATAGCAAGGTCGGCGGTGGCCAGGGAGGTCAGGCTTGGCGGACAAACTTCGTGTCCACACACTGAGCAAGGAGCTGGGCGTCACCAGCAAGGCGATCCTCGACAAGTGCCGCGAGGAGCAGGTCGAGGGCATCACCAACCACATGTCCACGGTGTCCGCCGGCCTTGCCGAGACCATCCGCGAATGGTTCAGCGAATCACACACCCACGTGACCGCGGTGGAAGACTCCGCGCCGGTGGATCTTGAGAAGGTCCGTGCCAGGCGCAAGCCGCGGCGGGCCAAGACCGAAGCCGAGGAGGCCCAGGAGGCCGCGCAGCCGGAAGCCGAGGCGGCGGCGGCAGAGCCGGCGGAACCGGCGGGGCCGGCGGAACCCGCGGCTCTGCCGCAGGCTCCCGAGGTAGTGATCGAGGCGGCCGGTCCGCAGCTGCAGACGGAGCCGGCGCCGGCCGCTGAGGCCGCGGGCGAGGAAGGCTTGCCGGTTCAGGTCGCCGCACGGGCCCCGGGCGTCCAGCCCGCGGCTCCGGTCGCGGCTCCCGTGTCTCCCCCGCCGGCGCCCAAGGAGCGGATCGTGCCGGCCGGTCCGCAGAACGTTCCGGCGGCCGCACAGCTCAAGGGCCCCCAGATCGTCGGCTATGCCAAGCCCGACCCGGTTCACCCGCCGGTTCCCCGAGCCCCGCGATTGCCGGTCGGCGGTCCGGCGATGCGCGACGAGGAGCCCGGGGGGCGAGGCCGTTTCGGGCGTCCAAGGACTGCGGCGGAGGAGGAAGCCGCCAAGAAGAGCGCCAAGCACCGGGCCAACCCGCGGCGCAGCGGTCGTTCGCTGCAGGAGATCGGCGAGCGGCTGCGCGAGTGGAACGACCGCGACCTCCTGGAGCGGCAGGAGCGTCTGGAGGCGGCCAGCGGGCAGGGCATCCGCACCCGGCGGGCGGTCGAGCGTGCCCGCGGCGGCTCCGCGCCGGTCATCGCCCCCCGCAAGACCAAGGCCCAGGTGACCGAGCCGATCGTGGTGCACGAGTTGTGCGCCGCGACCGGCATCGGCCTGAACCAGCTGTGGCCGAAATTCAAGAACGATCACGGCATGATGATCAACCGCAATTCGGTCGTCCCGGCGGACATTGCCCAGGTGGTGATGCTGGACTTCGGCGTCGAGCTGGAGGTGGCCCGGCCCCGGACGGCCATGGACCTGCTCATCGAGGAGGTGGGGCAGCGTGCCCGCAACAACCTGCGGCCGCGCCCGCCGGTGGTCACCATGCTGGGGCACGTCGATCACGGCAAGACCAGCCTGCTGGACGCCATCCGGCGGACCTCGGTGGCCGCCGGGGAGGCCGGCGGCATCACCCAGCACATCGGGGCCTACATGGTGGACCGCGGCAGTCTGCGGGTCACCTTCCTGGACACGCCGGGCCACGAGGCCTTCACCGCGATGCGTGCCCGGGGGGCTAACATGACCGACGTGGTGGTGCTGGTGGTGGCCGCCGACGACGGGGTGATGCCGCAGACCGCCGAGGCCATCAACCACGCCAAGGCGGCCAAGGTCGCGATCGTGGTGGCTCTGAACAAGATCGACCTGCCGGGCGTGGACCTCAACAAGGTCTACGGGCAGCTGTCCGAGCACGGCCTGACGCCCTCGGAGTGGGGCGGGGACATCGACGTGATCAAGACCTCGGCGACCACCGGCAAGGGCGTCGAGGAGCTGGTGGCTCATCTGTCCACGCTGTCGGAGCTTCTGGACCTCAAGGCCGACCCGACGGTGCCGGCGGCCGGAACGGTCATCGAGGCCCAGATGAAGACCGGCTTCGGTCCGCTGGCCCGGGTGCTGATCCGCGAGGGTACGCTTCGGACGGGCGACTTCGTGGTCTGCGGCGCGGCCGCCGGCCGGGTGCGGTCGCTGCGCGACGACCGCGGGCGGGTGGTTGCCGAGGCCGCCCCGGGCATGCCGGTGGAGCTGGCCGGGCTGGACGAGGTGCCCAACGCCGGCGACGGCCTGTATGCCGTGGAGAGCCTGCAGCGGGCCAAGCTGATCGCCGAGGAGCAGAGAAACCTGCGCCGCCAGGAAAGCCTGAGCCGCGCGGCCAAGCCGCGCACCCTGGAGGACCTCTTCCAGCAGCGGGCCGCCGGCCGGCTGCCGGAGCTCAACATGATCCTGCGGGCGGACGTATCCGGTTCGATCGACGCGATTCTCAAGTCGCTGCAGGATCTGCCCGGCGACCAGGTCAAGCTCAACATTCTCCACACCGGCATCGGCAGCATCACCGAGAGCGACGTCGTGCTGGCGGAGGCGAGTTCGGCGATCATCGTCGGCTTCAACGTTTCGGCGGAGAGCGGGGCCCAGCGGCGCGCGGACCTGGCCCGGGTGGACATCCGGTCCTACCGCATCATCTACGAGGTGATCGACGACATCCGCAAGGCTCTCGAGGGGCTTCTGGCTCCGGAGCGCAGGGAGGAGGTCCGGGGCAAGGCGGAGGTGCGCGAGATCTTCCAGGTCTCGAAGGTGGGCACGATCGCCGGCTGCATGGTCATCGAGGGAACGATCCAGCGGTCGCACCGGGTGCGTCTGGTGCGCGACGGCCAGATCATCATCCCGACGCAGGACGACGTGAAGAACGAGCGGCACCGGGCCATCGCCTCGCTGCGGCGGTTCAAGGACGACGCCCGCGAGGTCCGCGCGGGCATGGAGTGCGGCATCCGGGTGGAGAACTTCGACGACGTCAAGCCGGGGGACGTGATCGAGGCCTACGAACTGGTGGAGACGGCCCGCTCGCTGTAGAGGAGCGGCCGCGGGAGCCGGATGCGCCGTGCCGGGCATGGTCGTCGGAACGCTGCGGTTCAGGCTGGCGCTGTACGGGGCGACGTCGCTCAAGGACAAGCGCCGCCTGGTGCGCAGTCTCAAGGAGCGGCTGGCCGGCCGCTACAACGTCTCGGTGGCCGAGGTGGACAGCCTGGACCACCGTCAGCAGGCGGAGCTCGGCGTCGCCCTGGTGGCCAATGATCGGCGTTTCGTGGCCGGCTGCCTGGATACGATCGTCGAGTATGTGAGAAACGACGTGTCCGTCTCCCTGATCGACTGGGAGACGGAGATTCTTTGAGTCCAGCGGGCGCCCCGGGCGGGCGACGGGCAAGATGAAATCCTTCCGACCCGAGCGGGTGGCCAGCGTGGTGCGTTCGGTGGTCAGCGACGCGATCGCCGGACGGCTCAGCGACCCGCGCATCGCGCCGCTGTCAAGCGTGACCCGCGTCGAGGTCAGCGCCGACCTCGAGCACGCCAAGGTGTTCGTCAGCGTTATGGGCCCGGAGGGGGCCCGGCGGCGCACCCTTGCGGGCCTGCAGTCGGCGCGCAGCTACGTCCAGCGCCTGGTCGCCAGGGAATTGTCCATCCGGCAGTGCCCGCATCTGACCTTCCACCTGGACCATTCGATCCGGCGGGCCGCGGAGATCATCCGCCTGATCGACGAAACGATCGCCGCCGACCTCGCCGCCTCCGGCGGCGGCCGGGAGCCGGACTGCGAGGAACCCGACCCGGACGCGGAAACGGGAGACGAGGCATGAAGCACGGTGGCGAGTACGCCCGGCGCTTGAAGCAGCTGCACCAGCGGCTGCTCCGCCAGCACGGCAAGCCGGAGGTTCCCGAACCTCTCGACCCCCTCGACCAGCTGCTCGTCGGCATCCTCGCCGGCTGCACCTCGGTGGCCCGGGCCCTGGCGACGCGGCAGCGGCTGCGCGGCGCCGTGGTGGACCTCAACGAGCTGCGGGTGACGCCCGCCACCGAGCTGGAGGAGATGATCGGCGACGGCGTGCCCCTGGCCGCATCCAAGGCCCGGGAAATCATCGCGGCGCTGAACGAGATCCGGCGCCGGGAGGACCGCCTCGACCTGGGCTTTCTCGCGCAGCGCGGCCGCCGGGAGGCCCGCGACTACCTGGAATCCATCAGCGGCGTCAGCCGGGCGGCGGCGGCGTGCACCCTGCTGTTCGCCCTCGGCGGGCACGCGATTCCGGTCGACGAACTGACCCTCTACGTGCTGCGGAAGGAGGAGCTGGTCGATCCGGTCAGCGACCCGGCCGAGGTCCAGGGCTTCCTGGAGCGGCACGTGGCCGCCAGCGACGCGGCGATCTTCACGCTGCTGCTCAACCGGCACGTGTGCGCCCGGGGGGCGCGGCTCGACCTCCAGGAGGTGCTGCGGGCGGTCCGGGCGGCCCCTGAAACCCCGTCGGCGCCTCCGCCTGCGGAGCCGGCGCCTCCGGCGGCATCCGGCGGACGGCAGCCGGCCCGCAAACCGGCTGCCAAGGCGCCCGCGACGCCGCCGGGGCCGGTTTCGGCCAGGACGCCGCCGGCCCATCCGCAGCCCCAGGCCCGGTCCGCGGAACAGACCCCCGGGGCCCCGGCGCCCAGAAGCCCGGCGCGGAGGAAAAAATGACCGAACCCGTCCGCCGCGCGGCCGGCGGCGGCCACCGCCAGGAGATTCGCCACGTGAACGAAACGCGTGTACTGACCGTCGGCATCCCCAAGGGAAGCCTGATGGAATCCACCGTCGACCTCTTTGCCCGCGCCGGATACGCCGTAAACGTGTCCTCCCGCGGCTACTACCCGACCATCGACGACCCGGAGATGCGCTGCATCATGTTCCGGGCCCAGGAAATGAGCCGATACGTCGAGGACGGCGTCGTCGACGTGGGACTCACCGGCCACGACTGGATCCGGGAGAACGGCAGCGACGTCCACGAGGTCTGCGAGCTGGTCTACTCCAAGGCCACCAGCCGGCCGGCGCGCTGGGTGCTGGTCGTGCCCAACGAGTCCGCCGTCCGCCGGCCGGAGGACCTCCAGGGCGGCATCATCGCCACCGAACTGGTCCACGTGACCCGGGAGTACTTCCGCAACCGGGGCATCGACGTGAAGATCGAGTTCAGCTGGGGGGCCACGGAGGTCAAGGCCCGCCTGCTGGACGCGATCGTCGACATCACCGAGACCGGGTCATCGCTGACGGCCAACAACCTCCGCATCGTGGACGAGATCCTGGTCTCGACCACCCGGCTGATCGCGTCGCACCGGGCGATGGCCGACCCCTGGAAGCGGGAGCGCATCGAGGCTCTGGGCCTGCTCCTGCAGGCCGCGATCGCGGCCCGGGCCAAGGTGGGGCTCAAGCTCAACGTTTCGCGAGCCAACCTCCAGCAGGTTCTGGCCATCCTGCCCGCCGAGCGATCCCCCACGGTCTCGTCGCTGGCGGACCCCGAGTACGTGGCCGTCGAGGTGATCCTCGAGGCCCGGACGGAGCGGGTCATCGTGCCGCAGCTGCAGCGTGCGGGGGCCTCGGGCATCATCGTCTATCCGCTCAACAAGGTGATCCCATGATCCGGCGCCGGACCGGCGGCATGCTGCTGGCCGTCGCCGCCCTGTGGGCCGGCGGATGCGCCACCACCGGGCTGGCGCCTTCGGAGATGTCCCCCGGGGATCTCCGGCTCTTCGGTCCGCCGGTGCCCCCGCCCGGCTTCGACCCGCACCGCGCGGCCGTACCGTTTGCCCTCCTGCCCGGAGACGTGCCGGATCCGGCCGACACGCCGGGCTCCGCCGGCCCCGAGCTTCCCCGCCAGGCGCTGCAGCATCTCGACCAGGCCCGCCGGCTCTTCGCCCAGGCGAGCTTCGAAGACGCCGTCCGCTCCGCCGAACAGGCCCTGGGCTACAACGCCTCGATCCCTGAAGCCCACCGCCTGATGGCTCTGGCCTGCATGCTGGCCGGACAGGAACAGCGCGCCCGCCTGGCGGCCGAGCGATGCCTGGCCCTGCGGCCACGCGACGTGGCGTGCCACTACCTCCTTGGGCGGCTGGCTCACAAGGCCGAGGACTTCCCCGCGGCGGTCACCGCCTACCGCGTGGCCCTGAAATGCCACCGGCCGGGCCTGGATGACGATTACATGCTGCTGACCCGCTTTCATCTGGGCACCCTGCTGGAGGCCGAAGGCTACCTCCAGGCGGCGATCGATGTCTGGGAACCGCTGGCCCGGACCGCCGACCGGCCCGACACGGCGCCGGAGGCGAATCCCGAGCTGGCCGCTGTGCGGGGC
>CAZSYS010000223.1:0-7702 GCA_964611365.1 uncultured Planctomycetales bacterium | reverse complement strand
CCGCTACGGCGCTTTGCGGTGCCGATTTGAGGTCATGACGGCGCTTTGCGGTGCCGATGTGCGGCGGCTGGGGGGCGCTGGGCGTTATGGCTTGCACGCGTCAGCCGGCGGCGGTCCCCGCTCCACGCCGGCCTGCCGGCCCGGACCCAGCCGGTGGAGGCTCGGGCTCCGGGGGAGGGCACCGCCTCGGGGAGAGGGACGGGCCTGTTCATGTTATGATGGGTTCACGGTGGCCGGGGGCGGCGAACGACCCCTCGAACAGGGTGGAGAGGGACCCCGCGGACCGACCGAGGCGCGGCTGGAAGGGCCCGCAGACAGCGAGAGACCGGCATGCCTGAAGCCGCCATCATCGACGGCAACGCCGTGGCCGAACGCATCCAGGGTGAGGTCCGGCAGCAGGTCGCGGACCTGAAGGATCGCGGCGTGTCCCCGCGGCTGGTGGCCGTGCTGGTCGGCGAGCCCCCGGCCGGCCTGGTGTACGCCCGCTCCCAGGAGCGGATCTGCCAGAAAACCGGCATCGTCTACGACCTCGTGCGGCTGCCGGTGGAGTGTGACGCCCACTGCGTCGAGCGGCACATCAGCCGCCTGAACGCCGACCCGTCGGTCACCGGCATCATGCTGCACATGCCCCTGCCTCCCTGGATCGACGCCCCGAGCATGCAGTACCGCATCGACCCCTACAAGGACGTGGAGGGCGTCAACCCGGCCAATATCGGCCTGGTCTTCTACGGCCAGCCGATCATCGCCCCCTGCACGGCCCTGGCGGTGGTGGAGCTGATCGAGACCGTCGGCATCCGGCTGCGCGGGGCCCACGCGGTGGTCGTCGGCCAGGGGGCGATCGTCGGGCGGCCGATTAGCGTGCTGCTGGCGCAGAGGGACGCCACCGTCACCTCGTGCAACGAGTTCACGCCCGACCTGGCCGGCCACACCCGCCGGGCGGACCTGCTGGTGGTGGCCGCGGGCCGGGCCGGGCTGATCACCGCCGCCCACGTGCGGCCCGGGGCGGTGGTCATCGATGTCGGCATCAACCGCGTGACCGTTCCCGGCCCGGACGGCCGGGAGACCGCCCGAACGGTCGGCGATGTGGTCTTCGAGGAGGTTCGGGACGTGGCCTCGGCGATCACGCCGGTACCCGGAGGGGTGGGGCCGGTGACCGTCTCGATGCTCCTGCGAAACACCCTCGAAGCCGCCCGCAAGCAGCTGGCCCGCCAGGCCTGAGCCCCACCGGCCGGCCGTGGCCCAGTTCGAGGCTCGCCTGATGCCTCTGCCGGACGCTCGACCCGCCGTCATTCTCCTGCTGGCCGGAGCGCTGGCCGTGGCCGACAGCCTGCCCGGACCGCCGGAGCCGGCGGCGGACCGGCCGGCGGTCTACCAGCCGGGCATCCGCATCGACTGGGCCGGCCGGCGGGTCGAGGCCGACGGCGTGGTCAACATGCGGGCCGGGCTCATCGAGCTGTTCGCCTGCACCCGTCAGGCCCGCGGGCACGAGAGCGTGGTCATGATCGCCGGCCGCGCCGAGCACCTTTTTCAGGCCCTGGGGCTGATCGGCTGCGTTCCGGGCCGCCCGATGAAGTACACCGGCCCGGACGGCGCCGTCGAGCCGGCGTGGGGCTACCCCCTGCGGATCGACGTGCGGACCTCCGGGCCTGAGGGCGTCACCATCCTGCCGATCGAGCAATGGCTCCGCCTGCGGGATTCCGACCGGCCGCCGGGGAGGCTCAACTGGGTTTTTGCCGGCTCGCGGCTGCTGCCCGATGGCCGGCTGGCGGCCGATCCCGAGGGGACGGTGGTGGCCGTGGTGGATTTTCCGACCGCGCTGATTGCCCTGGCGGAGTCGCACCCGCCGCGCTACGCCGAGCTCTGGCTCGATCCGCGCACCGAGGCCATCCCGCCGGTGGGCACGCCCTGCACGCTGGTTTTCAGTGCCGGCACGCTTGTGCTGGGGCTGGACCGGGAGGGCGACCCCCTCTGGGAGGGCCGGCCCCTGCCGTGGGGGGAGGTCATCCGCCGCCTGGCGGACCTGGCCGGAGGCGACCCGACGTTTGACGCCGCGGTCCACGTCGATCCGGAATGTCCTGCCGGGGCGGCGCGGCGGCTGCATGCCCTGCTGGAGGTGCTGGGAATCGAACGCCTCGCCGAGCCGGCATCTGCCCCGGTCTTCAGCGCCGCCGCTTCGCAGCCTCAGGACCGATAATCCGACGCTCGTCGTTGGACACCGGGCACAAGGCTCCGGCCAATCGCCGGGCGCCGCCGATGAGCAAAAAAAAATCGCGTCCCGTGCCGGCGAACCACCGAAAAGCTGCAGCCGGGCACTTGCCTTTGTCCGATAGCTCATGTAGAAGTACGACTGGACGATTCGGATGGAGCCGAGCGTGGCAGTCGACAAACCTCATCGCCATTCAAACGACAGACACGCCATGGAACGGCACAAGCGCATGGCCCGCACCCTCGGCTGCCTCGTCGCCTCGATGACCCTTGGGGCGGGCATCCTAGAGTGGCTGCAGCCCAACCGGTCCAGTCCCCACCTCAGCGGCACCGAGCTGATCGGGCAGGTCGCCCGTCCGCGGGACCCCGCGGTGCCGGCCGAGGCCGGGGCACCGCGTTGGCACTCGATCTACATCGACGCGCACCCGGCCGACGCAGCGGCGGGCGCGTCCCGGCCGCACTTCGTCGTCGCTCCCGACGGGCGCTTCGACGCCACGAACTGGCGTGACCAGGTCCGGTTCGACCCCGACGGCGTCGTCCGGATCGGGCTCGTCCAGAACCCGAACAACTCCCAGATGACCGCCGCCCAGTGGTCGGCCGCCTGGAAGCTGATCAAGGCCCTGCAGATGGAGTGGTCCATCCCCAGGGAGCGCGTGGCCTGGCACGACAGCCTTGCGGCCCCGGTTCCCGAGCCCGCGCCGCAGTCCGGGAGGCCTGCGCCTTCCTCCTCCCCGGCGGCCGCACGTCGTTGAGCCCCCCCCCCGAACCCCGGGCCGGGCGGTTTTTTCCGCCGGCACAGTTGCCTTCCCCGCGGTTCTAGCCGACAATACTCTGCGTTGCTTGCGGGCGGCCGGTCATGGACCGGGCATGTGTCTCGCGTGTAAGAGAGGGGGCCAGGCACCTTTTCGCGGGTTTGCAGCCATTGCGGCCCCTCCTTTCGGGGCGATAACCTCCGCCGTGGCGGGCGAAAAGCCGCTTTTCGCAAAAGGAGCCAGGCCCGGCACGCTCAACATATGCTTGACCGGGCTCCTTTGGCGTCCGAATAATCCGATGTTCGGTCAGAACTCATCTCCCCGGGGACTGCCGGACTTCAAGATGCGCGCAACCGTGTCTGGACCCTCGAGTTAGGGAGCTGTCGGGTGAGTTTCAGCGTCCCGGGATATACGGTCTTCGAGCGACTGGGCACCGGTGCCCGGGCGACCATCTGGCTGGTTGCCGACCAGCGCACCGGCGAGCAGTTTGCCCTCAAACGCGTCGTCCGGCGGGCGACGGACGACAACCGCTACCTCGTCCAGGCCGAAACCGACTACGAGATCGCCCGGCAGCTCAACCATCCCTACCTGCGCAAGTCCTTCGAGATCCGCCGCCTGCGACGGCTGTTCAAGCTTCGTGAGATCCAGGTGCTCATGGAGTACGTCGACGGCCGGACGCTCGAGGAGATCGGACCCCTGGGAACCCACGGTCTGCTGGGGATCTTCACCCGCGTGGCCGCCGGACTCGACGCCCTGCACCAGCTCGGCTACGTCCACACCGACATCAAACCCAACAACATCATGCTCGGCCGCGACGGCGAGGTGAAGATCATCGATTTCGGCCAGAGCTGCCGGATCGGGCACATCAAGGGCCGCATCCAAGGCACGCCCGACTACATCGCCCCCGAGCAGGTCGAACGCCGGCTGCCCCTCGACCAGCGCACCGACGTGTTCAACCTCGGGGCCACCCTCTACTGGGCGGTCACCGGCCGGCGGTACCCGACCGTCCTGCAGAGCAAGAAGCGGCCCACCGGGATCGACCTGGCCGGACCGCGCGAGGCCGTGCCCCCCGAGGAGATCAACCCCAACGTGCCCGCCGCCCTGAGCCGCCTGATCATGGACTGCTGCCGCCAGAACCCCAAGGAGCGGCCCGCCAACATGGCCGAGGTCATTCGCCGGCTCGAGGTCGCCCAGCACATCCTCGACAAGAACGAGGCCACGTTGACGGGTCCGGCCGTTCGTGGTAAACGCGGCCCCATGCAGGCGGCATCGAACCCGACCGGCGGATCGGCGGCATGATCGACGCGGTCATCGACACGCTCAAAGAGGCCACCGGGCTGAATCTCGACGATCCCTTCCGGGACGGCTCCCTGCTCCGCTTTCCGGCCTACGGGCAGGTGGTCATGACCGGCGACCTCCACGGCCACCGCCGGAACTTCGAGAAGATCGTCCGGTACTGCGGCCTGGAGGCCGCGCCGGTCCGCCACGTGCTCCTGCACGAGATCATCCACGAGGAACCGGCCGGCCCGGGACAGCCGGACCGCTCGGTCGAGCTGCTTCTGGACGCCGCCCGGTACAAGACCTTCTTCCCCGACCAGGTGCATTTTCTCCAGAGCAACCACGAGCTCGCCCAGCTGCAGGGCCACGTGATCACCAAGGGCGGACGCGTGGTCACCAACGACTTTGAACGCGGGGTCGCCGAGGTGCTCCAGACCGCCGACATCGACCGCGTGCTGGAGGCGGTGAACGAGTTCATCGCCTCGTTCCCGCTGGCCGCCCGCAGCGCCAACCGCGTGTTCTTCTCCCACTCCCTGCCCGACGCCCAGTTCATGCGTGCCTTTGACGTCGACTGCCTGTTCGCCCGTCCCGACCAGCTCGACCTGTCCGAGGGCGGATCGGTCTACCAGCTGGTCTGGGGGCGCCGCCATACCCCCGAACTGATCGACTGGCTCGCCCGGGCGCTCGACGTGGATCTGTTCATCATCGGCCATCAGCCCCAGGAATTCGGCCACGCCGTGCTTCACGACCGCGTGATCATCCTGTCCACCGACCACAACCACGGCGTATTCCTGCCCGTCGACTGCGCCGCCGCGCACACCGCCGCCGAACTGGTCCGGCGCCTCGTGCCCTGCGCCGGCGTGCCCTGAGCCGCGCGCCGCTTGCCCGGCCGGAGGCAGCAGGCCATAATCACCGGCACCGGCCGGCGATCGGATGCCCGTGCGGCGATCGAATGCCCAGGCGCCGCCGCCGCACGCATCCGACCGGCTCGTGCCGGCACCGGGGCTCTGCGACATGCACGTTCGACAGCCTGTGGTGGCCGGGCACTTCTATCCCGCCTCCCCCGGGGAGTGCCGCGCCGAGCTCGATCGGTGCCTGGACCGTGCTCGACAACTCGCGGCCACGGCGGATGCGCCCCGGCTGTTTCCCGTCGGCGGCATCGTGCCCCACGCCGGGTGGGTCTGCAGCGGCGCCGTGGCCGCCGGCGTGATCGCCGCGCTGGCCGACCGCCCCGGCCTGCAGACCGTGGTCATCTTCGGCGCCGTGCATCGCCACGGCACCGCCGCCGCCTGCGTCTTCGGCCGCGGGGTCTGGCGCACGCCGCTGGGCGACGTGCCGGTCGATGAACCCCTGGCCGCCGAGGCGCTGGCCGCCGGCAGCACGCTGGTCGAGGACCCCGGCGCCCATCTGGCCGAGCACTCCATCGAGGTGCAGCTGCCCTTCATCCAGGTGCTGGCCCCGCAGGCCCGGCTGCTGCCGGTCATGGTCCGTCCGACCCACCAGGCCTGCGAGGCCGGGCGCGCCGTCGCCGTCGCCGCCGCCCGGCTGGGACGCACGGCGGTCTACCTGGGCTCCACCGACCTGACCCACTACGGCCCGCGCTACGCCTTCACGCCCCGGGGCACCGGCCCGGAGGCTCTGGCCTGGGCCAGCCAGGTCAACGACCGGCGGTTGATCGACCTGGTCCTCAGCCTCCAGGCCGAACGGATCGTCGAGGAAACGCGGACGCACCAGAACGCCTGCGGGGGCGGCGCCGTGGCGGCCGCGGTCGCGGCCTCGGTGGCCGCCGGAGCCGTCACCGCCTGTCTGTTGTGCCATACGACCAGCCGGGAGGTCCTGGGCGAGCGATACGGCCCGATGTCCGACGCCGTCGGCTATGCCGGAATCCTCCTGGGCCGGCCGGAGGAAGGAAGTGCCCCATCGTGATCCGCAAGCTTCTGCCGCTGGCGCCGGTCTGCCTGTTGTGCGCCTGCCCGCTGCCGGACGTCCAGCCGGTCGAGCCCTGGGAGGAGCTGCGCATCGACCAGAGGCCGTCGGTCACCCCCGTAGCCGCCGCCGCCGCGGACATCGACGGCGACGGGGACATCGACGTGGTCAGCCTGTGGCGCGGCCAGGCTCCCGAGGAGGGCGATGTCCGCGGCGCGGTCGTGCTGCACCTCCGCGAGCCGACGCGCTGGCGGCAGGTCGTGCTCGATTCCGGCGAACGGTATCTGGATTCCAACACCCTCGAGATCGCGGACATCGACCTCGACGGGCGCCCGGACCTGCTTGTGGCTCTCAATACCCGCATCCTCTATCTGCGGGTTCCGGCCGAGGCCGATCCGGGGGACGCGGCCGACTGGAAAGTCCACGAGATCAAGAGCTCCATCGGCGAGGAGTTCGCCGCCTGGTTCGACGTCGCCGCCGGCCAGATCGACGGCCTCCACGGCCTGGACCTCGTTGCCGCGCTGAACGACGACGGCCGGCTGGTGTGGTTCCGCGCCCCCGAGCGGCCGGTCGACGGCGAGGGGTGGGATCTCTTCGCCATCGACGACAAGACGCGCCCCGGGGCCGACTCGGTCGCCCTGATCGATCTCACCGGCGACAACCGGCTGGACGTCGTCAGTACCGCCGTCGATGACACCCGTAACGTGATCAGCTGGTACATCAACCCCCTCCGGCCGGCCGAGGATGCCTGGGAGAAAAAGGCCCTCAGCGGAATGGAAGGCGCCACCCGTATCGCGCTGGGCACGCTGGGCAACGGCACCGCCAACGGCGATGACAGCCTGACCGACCTGGCCGCCATCTCCGTCGCCCGCCGCCGGGTCGCCTGGCTGTTTCAGCCCTCCACGGTGACCAACCGCTGGAACGGCTGGTACCTGGCCGATTACACCGGCATCAACGCCGATGACCGCGTGCCGGTCGATCTGGCCGTGGTCGATATCAACCGCGACGGCCAGAACGACGTCCTCGTGGCGGTGAACAACTTTGCCGGCCTGTGGTGGTACGCGCCCGAGCAGGACCGGCGGCTCTACTGGAAGGGGACGCCCCTGTTTTCCCCGACGCGCAGCACCCTGGGGCTGTTCGCCGTGGGCGACATCAACGCCGATGGACGGCCCGACGTGGTGGTGCCGGTAAACCACTCCGACGACACCCTCGACCGCATCGTCTGGCTGGCGAACCCGACCACCCAGCCAGGCCCGTGACCGCCGCGGACGCCGCACCGGTCGCTGCCCCGCTCCGGCCGGCACCGCGGCTTGACGAAGACCGGCGGCGGTTCGAGAATCCCGCGCATGGCCCGATGCCCGGACACCGCTTCACCGCCGACGCCGCCGGCCAAGGGCCTGTTCCGGGCTCAGGTGGCGGCCAACGAGCCCCTCTGCACCGGGCACGCCGAGCTGATCCTGGCATTCGACGCGTTCCCGCCGGCCCGGCCGGGTCAGTTTCTCCAGATCCGCTGCGACGATCCCGACGGCCCGCTGGGGTAC
>CAZSYS010000222.1:0-7713 GCA_964611365.1 uncultured Planctomycetales bacterium | reverse complement strand
CTCCGCCAGGCCGGTGTGCTGGTCAACGCCACCGGCCCGGACACGCTGCGGGCGGTGACGCACCTGGACGTCGGTGCCGCGGACATCGACCGGGCCGTTGAATGCTTCCGGCGGGTGCTGGGCGGGTAGCGGCCGGCCCCCGTCGGCCGGCGCGAGGTTCGTGTTGGCACAGGACAAGAGGAGATCCGTGATGTTCAGCCGCGCTGCCGTCTGTCGCACGCTGGTTCTGATGGTCCTGCTCGTCCGGGCCGGTGCCGCCGGCGCCCAGGACCGCCGGGAGAATCCGCGCGAGCACGCCGCCGAGTTCGCGGGCCTGCTGGCCGGCGAGCACTCCTGCCTGCTGGAAGCGGCCGAGCGGCGGCGCGTGGACGAACTGCTGCGGGTGATGCGCGAGGCCCAGGCCGGTCTGGGCCAGGCGACCGAAGCGGCTCCCCGGGCGCAGGCGGCCGAATCGCTGGCCCGCGCCGGCCGGGAGCTGGCCGATCTGCTGGAGCGGCGCCCGGACGTCCGCCGGATCTCGCTGTCGCAGGACCGCGCGGAGCCCGCCGTGCTCGGCCCCTTCGACATGGTCGGCGACGCCGGGGCATTGCTGCTGCGCATCGATCAGGGTTCGCCGGGGCTGTGGTTCTCCTCCTACGAGCTGGACCAGGCGGTGCCCGAGTCGCGCAAGCACATCTGGATCGACGTCGCCCCGGCGGGGGTGACCTGGGTTCTGCTGGGGCTGCACACGCTGCCGGTGGGGCGGACCACCATCCGCCTGGAGTTCCTCCGCCCCGGCCGGCCCAACGTCGCGGCCCTGCTGGAGGTCGACGTGCCGCCGAGCGGGCGGCTTCGGCTGACGCCGGTGTGGGATGAAACCGGCTCCCCCGGTCCGGCGATGATCCGGATCACGTCCCTGGCCACCGGGCGAGACCGTCCGCCGGCCGACGCGGTGGACATGTCCGCCCAGTTCGACGGCAACGGCCACAGCTCGCACCACCGCACGGCCAATGTCCCCGGGCCGCTGTCGGGCCGGTGGTGGTGCGTGGCCGGGCCGGTGGACATGACGCTGCCGCCGGGCGACTACGAGGTCGTGGTCCGCCGCGGCATCGAGCATCTTCCGGTGGTCGAGCGTTTCACGGTCCGCTCCGGCGAGCGGACCGAGACGGTCTGCCGGCTGAAGCGCTGGATCGACATGCCCGCCCGCGGGTGGTACTCCGGCGACGACCACGTTCACGGCCGGATCCTCGGCGACGCGGACGCCGCCCGGCTGATGGCCTGGCTCAAGGCCGAGGACGTTCACGTCGGCAACATCGTCAAAATGGGCGACATCAGCCGCACGTATTTCGAGCAGCGCGGCTTCGGTCCGGCCTTCCGCGTCCGCGACGGCGACTACGTGCTGGCCCCGGGGCAGGAGTGCCCGCGGACCCACAGCGAGCTGGGGCACACGCTGGCGATGAACATCACCGCGATGGTCCGCGACACCGCCCGCTACTACCTCTACGACTTCGTGGCCGACACGGTCCACGCCCAGGGCGGGCTGTGGGGCTACGCCCACGTGAACTCGGGCATGTTCCAGGTGCACCGCGACATGAGCATCAACGTGCCGAAGGACAAATGCGATTTCGCGGAGGTGCTGCAGTTCGGGCAGCTGGGCACGGAGATCTGGTACGCGTTCCTGAACACCGGCTTCAAGATCACGGCCTCGGCCGGCTCGGACGTGCCCTGGGGCGGCACCGTCGGGGAAGTGCGGCTGTACGCCTTCACCGGGGCGGGGTTCGACCCGGACGCGTGGTTCGAGGCGGTGCGCCGCGGGCGGACGTTCGTGACCAACGGCCCGCTGATCGAGTTCACGGTCAACGACGCCCTGCCCGGCGACGAGATCACCGTCGAGGACGACGTCCGGCTGCGGGTCCGGGCCCGGGCGACCGGCCGGCCGGGGTACTCGCCGCCGGAGATGCTCAAGGTGGTGCGTTTCGGCGAGGATCTGCAGACCGCCGCCGCGGCCGGGTCGGGGTCCGGCGAGCTGTCGCTGGACTTCCAGGTGCCGGCCGGTCACGGCTGCTGGCTGGCGGCCGTGGCCCGAGGCGCGGACGGCACGCACGCCCACACCACGCCGGTGTACGTCCGCCGTCGCGGTCTGCGGTTCTGGAAGTACGAGGATGTCCCGGCGCTGCTGGCCGCCCGGCGGGAAAGCCTCGGCCAGATCGAGACGCTGGTCGCCGCCGCCCGCAGCGCCGAGCCGCAGGCGCTGGAAGGCAACCAGGAGCTCCGGCAGCTGGCCCTGCAGGCCGAGGCGCTGCTGGAGCGCGTCCGGGCCGCCAGGGCGATGTACGACGAGCTTGAAAAGACGGCCGAGAGCGAGAGGCCGCTTCGCGCCCGGCCTTAGAGCTCTGTCCGGGGACTGATTCACCTGCCGCCGCGGGGGGCCGGCGACGCACGGGCCGGCAGCGTAAAGGGGGAAGGAACTCCGGCCGGAGGGGTGCGGACCGGATCATGCGCCGGAGGCCTGCCGGATCTGCTCGCGCACGTCCTTGAGGGTCATGCCCAGGCCGGTCAGGGCCTTGTGGCCGACGCAGCCGGTCTCGGCCAGGATCCCCAGCAGCAGGTGCTCGGTACCGACCTCGCCGCTCTTGAGCACCCGGGCCTCCTCGATGGCCTTGGCGATCACGTTGCGGAAGTGGGGGCTGCCCGGCAGGCGGCCGAACACCCAGGTGTCTTCCATGCTGGTCTGGATGAGCTTGTCCACCGCCTCGCGCAGGCGGTATTCGTCCAGCCCGCGGTCCTGCAGCAGCCGGGCGCCCAGGCCGGTGCCCTCCCGGGCGATGGCCAGCAGCACGTGTTCGGTGCCGACGTATTCCTGCTCGTACTCGCGGGCGATCTCGTTGGCCAGCCTGACCACGCGATCGACCCGGGCGCTGAGTTTCTCGTACATGACCGGGCCTCCGGACGCGCCCGCCGGGCGTCGCGCCGCCCGTCCTCACCCTGCGTCGCCGGGCTCTCACCGCGGCCGGATCAGACTATAGCCCAGGCTCACCAGGGCCACAAGCACCGAGGCGGCCAGCGTGATCTTGATGATCCGCAGCCGGTTGGCGATCTCGCGGTCGCGCCACTCGGCCAGCCGGCGGTCGATTTCATCCAGCTTGCGGTCGATCCGGGCCTCGATTTCGTCGAGTTTTTCCCGGACGTAGTCGTCGGCGGCGCCGCGGAGCTTGCGGGCGATGCCGCCGACCACGCCTTCCTCGGCGATCTGCCGCTTGAGCGACGTCTCCCTTTCCTCCGGCAGGAAGCGGTAGTGCTCGTCCTCTCCGGCGGCGCCGTTGACCAGCCGGCTGATCACCGAACCCATCCACCGCCGGCGGAGGCGCTCGAACCGGCAGGCCAGCGGCTCGGCCGCGCGCATCCGGGCCAGCAGGAGTTCGTCGGGGTCGCCGTCGCGCGCCGGCACGCCGCGCAGCCGGGCCAGGGCCACCACGCCCCGGTGGCTCAGGCCGCGGATGTCCATCCTCCGGACGCGGGCGATCTCGCGGGCCAGTTCCTCGGGGCTCGCCGAGCGTCGCACCGGCCGCCGGGCCCAGACCACGATGTCCAGCAGAGCCTCGCGGGGCAGTTCGCGCAGCAGGGCGTGCCGCTCGCGCACCCGGCGCAGCAGCTCCTGGCGGCCCATCGACGATTTGAGGTTCAGCCCCAGTTCGTTGCCGTAGTGCACCAGCTCATCGACCGGCAGGTCCTCGAGAACCGTCGGGGGCGGGACGCCGCCGGCCGGTGCCGGGTTGTGTTGAGGTTCGGCCATCACGATTCCACCAGGTGGTGCAGCCAGACCACCACGCCCAGCAGCAGCGTCAGAATCCCGATCTGCAGCCACTGAGGCCAGAACCGCCCCAGGCGGGTCCGCAACAGCAGGACCGTCGCGTACCGGCCCAGCACCTGCGTGCGCCGGTCGGTCTGAAAGAATGCCAGCCAGCCCCACAGGCTCCGCAGCGTGCACACCGTGGCGTAAACCCCGCAGACCAGGGTCAGCAGCCTGCGAAACACCACGAAAAGGTCGAAATCGGCCATACCGTCGCCCCTCCGGCGCTCCGGGGTCCCGGCGACGCCCGCGCAGGGGCCCGGGGTTGCCGGACCCGCCGGCGGCCATCATAATAACCCATGCGGGCCCCGGCGGCCCAGTGCCCAGGCAACCTCGGAACCGCTCCATGGCCCGGCAGAAACAGACCGTCGTCTCCTTCCGCGTCGATCACCACCTGGCCGAGATCCTCAACCACCTGCCCGACAAGTCCGGCTTCATCCGCGACGCGATCCTGCAGCGCTTCCACGCCATGTGCCCTTTCTGCCGGGGCCGGGGCGTCATGCCCCAGGTGATCGCCCGCTGGTTCGAGGGCCAGCTGCCGGAGTATCAGTCCGTCGAGTGCCGGTGCTGCCACTACCTGTACCCGGTCGAGGTGCTGTCCAAGGCCCGCCCGCCGCGTGGGCAGTCCTTCATCTGCCCTCACTGCCTCGAGCACGGGCACTCGCATTGAGTCCTCCCGGCATGAAGTCGTTCGTCCGGGGAGCAGATCCGGCGTTTCCCCCCATCCGCCGCCGCCTGCGGGGCCGGCGGCCGCAGCGAACCGCCTGTGCGGGGTCGTCGTCAAGGGGGTTGACGCTGTATTACGAAGTCCTACAATAGCGGGTCGGGCCGCGGCGGCCAACGCCCACAGCGCCCGGAGGAGCCCGGGCAGCCCGCGGGTTCCCCCGACCCGGGAGGCGGCGGACATGCCCACGATCCTGAAAGCCTGCCTGGCCGGCGCGACGCGGGTCCTGCCGGCGGCGCCGGTCCTGGCGGCATGCCTGTCGGGTTTCCTGTCCGCCTGCGGCCGCGAGCCGGCCGACGACCGCTTCCGGGTCCTGTGCACCTTTCTGCCGGTGTATGTCCTGACGCTCAACGTGGTGGGCGACACGCCCGGTGTTCGGGTCGAACTGCTGCTGGAGGCGAACACGGGCTGCCCGCACGGCCACGCGGCCCGGGCCTCGGACCTCAAGCGCGCCGCGGCCGCGGACCTCATCCTGGCCAACGGGCTGGGCATCGAGCCATTTCTGGACCAGCTGTCCGAGGCCGGCGGCCGGGCGGCGGTGGCGGTGATCACCGGAGAGTGCGAACTCCTGGCGGCCGGGGACGCCGGCTCCGCTGAAACCGCGCCGGCGGCCGCCCAGACGACCGCCTGCGATCACCCCGGTCCCTGTGCCGGCCACCACCATCACCACGACGAAGCTTCCCGGTTCAATCCTCACGTGTGGGTATCGCCGCAGCAGGCCGCGATCATGGTCCGGGCGATCGTCCGCGAGCTCTCGCGTGCCGATCCGGTCCGCGCCGCGGCCTACCAGGCCAACGGCCGGGCCTGCGTCGCCCGGCTGGAGGCCCTGCACGACGAGATGAAGGCCGCCGCCTCCGGCTTTGCCTCGCGAAAGATCGTCACCTTTCACGACGCCTTCGACTACCTGGCCCGCGACCTGGGTCTGGAGGTGGTGGCTACCCTCACCGTCGAGCCCGGCGAACCCGTTCCTGCCGGGCGGCTGGCGGAGGTGATTCGGCGGGCCCGGGACGACGGTGCCGCGGCCGTGTTTCGCGAGCCGGCCTATTCCGACCGTGCGGCCGAGACCGTGGCCCGCGACGCCGGCGTGCCGCTGTTCGAGTTGAACCCGCTCAACAGCCTGCCCGGACCGCCGGACGCCGGGGCATACGAGCGGGTGATGCGCGAGAACCTGGCCGTCCTGCGCAAGGCCCTGGGAACCCCCGTCCAGCCATGAGCCGTACGTCTCCAGCCGCGACGACCGAACCGTCCGCCCTGCGGCTGCACAACGTGTCCGTGACCCTCTCGGGGGTTCCGGTGCTGACCGGCGTGACCTGCACTCCGGCGGCCGGGGTGATCAACGCGGTCATCGGGCCCAACGGGGCCGGCAAGACCACGCTGCTGCGGGCCATCCTGGGGCTGGTTCCATACACGGGCGTCATCGAGATCGGCCGGCGGCCGGACGGACGGCGGCTGAAGCTGGGCTACGTGCCCCAGCGCCTGGACTTCGACCGCGGGATGCCGATCAGCGTGATGGACTTCCTCTGTCTGGGGCTGCAGCGCCGGCCGGTCTGGCTGGGTCATCAGCGCAAGGCCCGGCTGCTGGCCGGCGAGTGCCTGGACCGTGTCGGCGGGCGGGCCTGGCCGGATCGCCGACTAGGGGTGCTGTCCGGCGGGGAGCTGCAGCGCGTGCTGCTGGCCGCGGCCCTGACCACCCGGCCGGATATTCTGTTGCTGGACGAGCCCGTGGCCGGCGTGGACGTGGCCGGCGAGGAGCTGTTCTGCGATCTTCTGGCGGCGTTGCAGGCCGAGGGGCGCTACACCATGCTGCTGGTCAGCCATGACCTGAGCATCGTGACCCGCCACGCCCGCTACGTGATCTGCCTGAACCAGGCGGTGCAGTGCCAGGGGCCGGCCGTCGAGACGCTCAACGCCGAGAACCTCAGGGCCCTGTACCGGCACGACGTGGCCCTCTATGCCCACCATGGGGCCCACGAGGGGCACGCCCACGACTGCGGGACGCGCGGCTGCGCCTCCGAACCGCCGCCGGCCGGCCGGGAGCAGCCCTCATGAACGCCCTCTGGTCGCTCTGGAACGATGGGCTTCTGCCGGCGGCCGACACCGGCCTGCAGCGGCTTCTGCCGGAGGCCTGGCGGGACTTCCGCTTCATGCGCTACGCCCTGCTGGAGTGCCTGTTCCTGGCGCCGGTCTGCGCGCTGATGGGCGTGAAGGTCGTGAACTTCCGCATGGCCTTCTTCTCGGATGCCATCTCTCATTCGGCGTTCGCGGGCATCGCGGTGGGCTTTCTGCTGGCGGCGCTGCGCCCGGAGTTCGACCCGCGGGTGGCGATGATCGTCTTCG
Organism: uncultured Planctomycetales bacterium; assembly: GCA_964611365.1. Classification (GTDB taxonomy): domain Bacteria; phylum Planctomycetota; class Phycisphaerae; order UBA1845; family PWPN01; genus CALLOB01. Next base: position 823 of record CAZSYS010000222.1, on the reverse strand, counting down.
GTCTGCTGGTCGGGCTGGGGATCGCGGTGGTCCGGCGTCGCACCGACCTGTCCAATGACACGGTGATCGGCGTGTTCTTCAGCACCGTGGTGGCCTTCGGCATCGCGATCATCACCGTGGGCCGCCGGACCGGCGAGTTCCAGCGCTACCTCTACGGCGACATCCTGACGCTGGATGCCGCCGACCTGGGGCTCTCGGCCCTGCTGGCGGTACTGGTGCTGATCCTGATGGGCTTCAACTTCAACCGGCTGACGCTCATCGGCCTGAACGACGAGCTGGCCGCCAGCCGGGGCATTCCGGTGCGGCTGCACGACTACCTGTTCGCGGTCCTGCTGGCCCTGGTGGTGACCGCGTCGATCCGCACCACCGGCATCCTGCTGGTCACCGCCATGCTGATCGTGCCGGCCGCCGCGGCCCGCAACCTGGCCCGCTCCTGCGGCGGGATGTTCTGGTGGGCGATGGTGCTGGGGCTGCTGGGCGCCGTGGCCGGCACGCTGGCGTCGTTCTCGGCGTGGTTCGACAACGTCGGCACCGGCGCGGCCATCGTTCTGGCCGCCGCCGCGTGCTTTGCCGTCAGCCTGCTGTTGGCCCGGCGATGAGCCGGCGGCTGAGAACGGTGTGGCGCAGTCCGGGGGCTGCGTGCCGGCGCCTCCCGTGCCCGCGCCCCACATGCCCCCCCCACTGACCGCGCTGCGCATGTTGAATGAAGGACGCGTGGCCGCGGTGGGCAGCGCGAAGCGCCGCAGCACCCGGCGCCCCTGCCGGCCGTCGAACATGGTCGCACATTGGCGCCGCGCAGCACCGTAGCGGCCGGCCACCGTGC
>CAZSYS010000221.1:0-7740 GCA_964611365.1 uncultured Planctomycetales bacterium | reverse complement strand
GCGGCGGAGGGGGGGAGCCTCTGACTGAGCGCTGCACTTCTTTATACCTCCTAAAACCTCTATCCCTGCCGGCAGGAACCCTGTTCCCCGGCCCGGGGGCGCTGCGCGCGTCCTGCTCCGGGCCCCCGGCGGGTCGGCAGCGGACTGGCCGGCGACGCGGGTCATCCGGAAAGGTATCCGGGAATTGGAGACCGCCAGAATCGCAGATGTTCGCCGCAACCCGGAACCTCCCGGGTTGCGACCGGCTCAGTGTGCCGGCTCGGATGCAGCGGCTGCCGGCTGAGACCGATTCAGTTTCAACTAAAGCGCCTGCTGCCGGCGAAAGGGCGGAGGCATGATCGCAATAAGCCCGTTCCACGTGGAACAGGGTGGTCGATGGTACCTCCGGAGAGATGGTGCCGCCGCAGCTCGGAGGAGACCGGAATCGCAGCTTGACCACAAGGATGCGCGGCACGTTCCACGTGGCGGCGCGTTCCACGTGGAACAGAACGCAAGCACAGAGTTCCAGCGCCGCTTGGGGGTGGACGAATCGCCGTTGCCAGATTGCCGGAAGGGCGATACCATGCCAGAAATGTGCCCGGCAGCGGCGAAGAAGACCTGAAGCGGTCGCCCCGGAGCCCCCTGATACACCCGCGCCAAAGCCTCCGAAACCTGGCCATGAGCGGGTCACGGGGAGCTCTTCAAGCCCCTTTCAGCCATGATCCAGGAGGATTCTCCCGTGAACCCGCCACCCGCTAAACGGCTTGGTCGAGGCTTGAATGCTCTGATCAGTGCATCCTCCGACCTCGACGTGAACATTCACCCGGAAACGCCGGATGCCCAGCCTGGTCCGGCCGGTTCGAATGCTCCAGCCAGGGTGGATCAGCTGCGCCCCAACCCGATGCAGCCGCGCCGGGAGTTCCATCCGGCTCAGCTGCAGGCCTTGGCTGACTCCATCCGTAGTAACGGCCTCCTGCAGCCGCTTCTGGTTCGTCAGACCGGGCCGGGCGTCTTTGAGATCATTGCCGGGGAGCGGCGTTGGCGGGCAGCCCAGATGGCAGGTCTGTCGGAGGTGCCCGTCGTCATCCGACAGGCCAGCGATGAGGAGATGCTCGAACTCGCCCTGATCGAGAACATCCATCGCGAGGATCTCAATCCCATCGAGCGCGCGGCAGCCTATCGGCGTTACTGCGACCAGTACAATCTGACGGCCGAGGACGTTGCCCAGAGGCTGGGAGAGGATCGATCGACGGTATCTAACTACTTGCGATTGCTAGGCTTGCCGTCAGAAGTACAAAGTCTGGTCGCCGCCGGGGGCCTGAGCATGGGCCATGCCCGCTGCCTGCTGGGGCTGCGAAATCCTTCACAGATGACCGCCGCGGCCCGGGAGGTCATCGACAAGGGACTGTCCGTCCGGGCAACGGAGGCTTTGGTTCGCCAGCTGCTGGTGGCACGGTCGGCGGCCAGCCGGGAATCCGCCGGTCAGACAGCCAAGCGGCCTCAGATACGCAATCTGGAGGAGGCTTTCGGCCAGGCCCTGGGGACGAAGGTCGAGATCTCTGAGTCCCGCCGCCGCGGATCGGGGCGGATCACGATTCACTACTACAATCTGGACGACTTCGACCGGATCAGCGCGAAGCTGGGCGTGCACACAGAGTGACCTGCTGCGCCTGTTGCCGGGGAGCTCAGTTGCGGCCTGGCGCAGGGCCCTGGGGCAGATGCGAGCCGGTGCGTCCCGGTCACGGCGCTGCGCGTCTGCCTGATCGTGATGGGGCTGAGCTATCGGCCCGCAAAGCCGGACGAGCCGGGACCGGCCGGGCGGCCGAAGAGCGGGGTCCAGTGGCGGCTTTACTTCTATAAAGAACTAAAAGACTCTATGTGCCCGGTCGGGCGTCCGGGTCTTCGCCGGCGCCCCGGCGGGTGATCGGGCCGCCGCCGGCGGCGGGGCGGGCGTTCGCGTCGTCGCCGGCGTCCGGGCGTCGGTCGTGCAGCACCATGGCCAGGAGCAGGCAGGCGTAGACCGACTGCACCAGCCCGACGCACAGGTAGGAGACCCACGGCAGCGGCGGCAGGGCGCCGTAGCGTGGATCGACCAGCAGGCGCATGCCCGTGACCGTCCCGGCGGCGCAGGCCAGCAGGCAGGCCGCGGTCAGGACGTGCAGGGCGCGGGGGCGGCGAACGCAGGCGGACAGCAGGCCGAGCAGGCCGATCAGCGCGGCGGCCGCGAGCATGCTCCACAGCCACAGCCCCACGGCCCTCTCCACGAAGGCCGTATGCCGGGCCAGATGGGTGCGCGTCCGCTGCCTGGTGGCCTGGCCGGGATCGCCGGCGTCACCGCGGGAGCCCGGCGGGGGGGCCGCGGAGCCGCCGGGCAGGGCCGGATCGAGGGCCAGCCCTCCGGTCATCAGCGCGCCGACAACTCGCGCCGAATTTATGTCACGGACATAGTCGGCCACCGCGACGGCCCCGGCGCCCCAGGCCACGGCGACGACGAGCGTGAACAGGCCCGGCAAACGCCGCATGCCGCCGGCGGCCCGGCCAGCGTACCCGGCGCTCATGGTCGGGGCTCCGCGGCCGGCGCGGTCATGCCGGCGGGATCCAGCAGGCGGTCCAGTTCGGCGGAATCGAGCAGGCCCCGGGCTGCGGCCACCTCGCGAACGGTGCGGCCGGTTTGCCAGGCCTCTCTGGCCAGGGCGGCGGCGCGGTCGTAGCCGAGGCGGGGCACCAGGCTGGTGCACATGGCCAGCGACTGCTCGACCATGCGGGCGCATCGCTCCTCATCGGCCTCGATTCCGGCGGCGCAGCGCTCGGTGAACAGCCGCACCGCGTTGGCCAGAAGTCGCAGGGACTCCAGCAGGTTCCTGGCGATCAGCGGCATCATCACGTTCAGTTCGAGAATGCTGTCGCGGGTCCCGAGCATGATCGCGGCGTCGTTGCCGATCACCTGGGCGCAGACCTGGATGAGCATCTCGCTCATCACCGGGTTGACCTTGCCGGGCATGATGCTGGAGCCCGGCTGGGTGGCCGGGAGCCGGATCTCGCCGAGCCCGCAGCGCGGCCCGCTGCCCAGCCAGCGGATGTCGTTGGCGATGCGGGTGAGTGAGACCGCGATCGTGCGCAGCAGGCCGGCGGCCTGGCAGACGGCGTCTTTGGCACCCTGGGCCTCGAAGTGATTGGAGGCCTCGACGAAGGTCAGGCCGGTCAGCCCGCTGAGCCGGGCGGCCATGCGCCGGCCGAATTCGGCGTGGGTATTGATGCCGGTGCCGACGGCCGTGCCGCCGATGGGCAGCTCGCGCAGCGACTCGACCGCCTGGCGGGCCCGCGCCGCCCCGAAGGCGGCCTGGGCGGCGTAGCCGGCGAACTCCTGTCCGAGCGTGACCGGGGTGGCATCCTGGAGGTGGGTGCGCCCGATCTTGATGACGTGGGCGAAGGCTTCGGCCTTGGCCCGGAGCACTTCGGCCAGTCGTTCCAGCGCCGGCGTGAGGTCGTGGTGCAGGGCCTCGGCCGCGGCCAGGTGGATGGCCGTGGGGATCACGTCGTTGCTGGACTGTCCCATGTTGACGTGGTCGTTGGGATGCACGGGATCGCGCGTGCCCACGCGGCCGCCAGCCAGCTGGATGGCCCGGTTGGCGATGACCTCGTTGGCGTTCATGTTCGTGCTGGTGCCCGAGCCGGTCTGGAAGACGTCAAGCACGAAGTGGTCATCGAGGCTTCCCTCGGCGACCTCCGCGGCGGCGGTCCGGATCCACTCGGCGCGTCGCGGGTCCAGCAGTCCCAGGTCGCGGTTGACCTCCGCGGCGGCCATCTTGATCAGGCCCAGGGCGCGGATGAAGCGTCGGTCGAATCGATACCCGCTGACCGGGAAGTTCTCCGCGGCCCGCTGGGTCTGGGCGCCCCATAGGGCCCAATCCGGCACCTGCATCTGGCCCATGCTGTCGGTTTCGGCTCGCGTCTGCTGCTGCGTCATGTTCGACTCCGGCCGGCCGGCATGTCGGGGCTGCTTCCCGGGGCGACCGGTACCAGGGTGGTCCGGACCGGCGACGGCCGGTCCCGGGGGGACCCCGACCGGGGATTGTGACCCATTTTGCCCGGTTCGGCCACCCGTCGGTCTGGCCGGCAGAGGAATCCGGCGACCTTCGTGTTCTATGGGGTGAACCTGCGGGAGTTGCGGGGCGAATAACATTTCAAGCAGGTGGATCGGCGGCGGCGGGACGGGCGAAAGGCGGCCTATTCAGATGTAACTATATGATAATCATGGCGATACGAGTTATCGAGCTGTTTCGTGGAATTCGTACCTTAATGGTACTATATTGAATATACCGGATCGCAACGCCCCAGACGAGGATGGTGCTGAGATGATCTCGCCGGGTATTTATCAGTCTCGCGGCCGTGAGAACGGGAAGATCGACCCGTTCGGCCTGTGGTACGTCTCGGACCGGCGTCTGAGGCTCAAATCGTTTGCCGACAAGGCGTTGGAGATCGACCGGCAGGTGAGTCGGGGCGGTCCGCCGAGGGCTTCAGGGCCCGCGGAGGAAGAGCTGTTCGTGGCCATGCACACCTGTGCCTACCTGGCGGGGCGGAATCCGCGCAGCCGCAGGATTCCGATGACCGACCGGCTGGCCTGGGCCCGGCGCTGGCAGCGGATCCGGGAGCACATCGTTCAGCGCAACCTCGGGCTGGTGTACTCGATGATCGGCCGCTTCAGCAGCAAGCGGCTGGACGAGGACGACGTGCTGAGTGACGCTATGTTGTCGCTGACGCGGGCGGTAGATCGTTTCAACCCCTGGCGGGGCTACCGGTTCAGCACCTACGCCTGCAACGTCATCGCCCGGGCGATCATGCGTCGCGGCCGTCGCGAGACCAACTACCGCCGGCTCTTCCCGGTGCAGAACGACGTCACCCTGGAGCAGCCGGTGGAGGCGCCGGACGAGCACGAAGGCCTGTACCTCGAGCGGCTGCAGCGGGCCCTGGACGGCAACCTGGGCGAGCTGACCGACCTGGAGAGCGAGATCCTGAGCCGGCGTTTCCTCAACGGCCGGGAGCGCAAGCTGACCTTCCAGGAGATCGGGCGGGCGGTCGGGCTGAGCAAGGAGCGGGTGCGGCAGATTCAGAACATTGCCCTGGGCAAGCTGCGCGACGTTCTGGCCGGCGACGCGGTGCTGCAGTGAGCTCCGGCCCGTTCAGGCGAAGCTGACCGGATCGACATCGATCGTGGCTCCGCGGGTCATGGGCGTAAGCACCTCGTGGCTGCGGAGATGGAGCATGGTTTCCATCAGCCGGGCGGCGTCGGCGGCGCGGATGAGGAATTCCCTGCGATACAGGTTGCGCAGGCGTGCCAGCGGCGCCTCCTGCGGTCCGAGGACGTCGGCCGCCAGTCCATGGGTTTCGAGGTGGTCCCGCACCGCGGCGCAGCGTGCCGCGGCTTCGCGTTCGGCGCGGGCGGGGCTGCGATGGGCGATGATGACCCGGGCCAGTCGCGCGAACGGCGGCCATCCGGTCCGCCGCCGCAGTTCGATCTCGTGGCGGGCGAAGCCCTCGTAGTCGTGGGCGGCCGCGAACCGCAGTGCCGGTTCGTCGCACATCAGGCTCTGGACCACCACCTGGCCGCCGGCCTCGGCCCGCCCGGCGCGCCCGGCCACCTGGGTGATGAGCTGGAACGTCCGCTCGGCCGCCCGGAAGTCCGCGGCGGTCATGGAGGTGTCCGCGTTGACCACCCCGACCAGCGACACGCCGGGAAAGTCCAGTCCCTTGGCGATCATCTGCGTACCGATGAGCACGTCGATGCGGCGCTGCACGAGCGACTCGACGGCCTGCTCGTAGTCGGCGGCGCGGAGCATGGTGTCGCTGTCGGCCCGCAGGGTCCGGGCCCCGGGGAAACGGGCGCGGACCTCCTCCTCGAGCCGCTGGGTGCCCATGCCCCACCGGGCGATCCGGCCTCCGCAGGAGCCGTCGGGGCAGCGGGCCGGCGCCGGCGACGAGGTGCCGCAATGATGGCACATAGCCCGTCCGGTGGTGCGGTGGAAGACCATGAAGGCCCGGCAGTGGGGGCAGGACACGGGCGTGCGGCAGGTGCCGCAGACCAGGTAGGTGGCATAGCCGCGGCGGTTCAGCAGCAGGACGGCCTGTTCGCCGCGCCGGAGGGTTTCGTTCAGGGCCTGCTCAAGGGGCCCGGACAGCAGCCGCACGCCGAGGCTCTGGCGCTGGTCCATCTCGACGAAGCGCACCGCGGGCATGGGCAGTCCGGCGACGCGTTCGGGCAGCCGGATCAGCTCGAAGAACGGCAGCCGGCCGCAGTTGTGCCAGGTCTCCAGCGCCGGCGTGGCCGATCCGAGGACCACCGGCACGCGGGCCATCTGGGCCCGCTTGATGGCCACCTCGCGGGTGTGGAAGCGCGGCGACTGGAGGTTCTTGTAGCTGGGTTCCTGCTCCTCGTCGACCACGATGAGGCCCAGCGCCGGGCAGGGGGCGAAGACCGCGCTGCGGGTGCCGATGACGACGCGTTTCTCGCCGCGGGCGATGGCCGCCCAGGTCAGCGAGCGGCGTGAGCCGGTCAGCCCGCTGTGAATCACGGCCACGTCGCGGAAGCGGCCGGCCAGGCGCTGCACGATCTGGGTGGTCAGGGCGATCTCCGGCACCAGCAGGATCGCCTGCCGTCCGGCCGCCAGCGTGTCGCGGATGGCGCGGACGTAGACCTCGGTCTTGCCGCTGCCGCTGACGCCGAACAGCAGCACGGCGCGAAACTGCGCCTGCCGGACCAGGGCGGTGATGCGATCGACGGCCGCCTGCTGGAAGGCGTTGAGCGCGAACGCCGGCTCATCCACCGGTCGGTCGAAGTCCGGCGCCCCGGCCGGCTCGCGGGTCGTCGTTTCCGCCAGCAGTCCCCGGCGGAGCATGGCGGAGACGGTGCCGCGGCCGGCGCCGGAGCGTTCCAGCAGCACCGTCAGGGGCAGTCCTTCGGGGTGATCGCGCAGCGCGGCCGCCACCGCTTCGCGGGCCGCCGATCGCCGGGCCCCGGGATCCTCCGCGCCGGTCAGGCGCAGGATGCGCACGGTGCGGAAGCCGGTCTGTCGCCGGATGGCCTCGGGCACCATCGCGGCCAGGGTGCGTCCCAGCGGGCAGCAGTAATAGCGTGCGATCCACCGCCCCAGCTCCAGCAGGCCGCCGTCCAGCAACCGGCGGTCGTCGATCACGCCGGCCAGCGGCCGCAGCGTGCGGGTCCAGGCCTCCGGTCCCACGGCCACGCAGAAGGCCGGCTGGGGCTTGCGGTTGCGGCCGAAGGGCACCAGCACCCGCCGGCCGGGCTCGACCTGGCCGGCCAGCTCCGGCGGCACGGCGTAGCTGTACTCGCCGTCCACCGCCGCGAGCATCGCCACCCGGGCCACGGGCCCCTCGCCGGCCTGGGGCGATTCGTTCCACAGCAGCGGACCGCTTTGCGTTGCACGTCTGGCCACGGCCGCATTCTAACACCACCGCACCAGGTCGTGATCCCCGGCCCCGTCAATTCAGCGGTCCTCCTCAGGTCACGGCCGGCACGGAGGCGGGGCGGTACAGCCGGTGTCCAAAGCGCAGACCCATGCGCCCGGCCGGCACGCCCGTGCGTGTGAGAACGGGGACGCAGCTCGTTTCTAGACCAGCTACGTATTCTTTCTGAAGGCACGACGCCTCAAATGAAGGTCCAAAAACCTCCGGATCAGACCCCGTCAACTATCTCATTTTTACGGGCACAGGAAAGGCGTCAGCTTCACACCATTCAGCCACATT
>CAZSYS010000220.1:6954-7754 GCA_964611365.1 uncultured Planctomycetales bacterium | reverse complement strand
CCGCAGGGCCGGCCGATCCGCGGGGCACGCGTGGAGCCGGGCGGCACCGCCGCGGAGATCATGGGCGACACGGTGCGTTTTGCCCCGGCCGCCGGTCCGATGCAGCTGGAAGTCCGCTTCTGACCGCCCGGTGGCCGCCTTCCGCGGCGCGGCGCCGGTCGGGGCCGCGGCTACTTGAGCTCGACCGACCTGATGTAGGCCGCCTCGAACGAGTAGTCGTTGGCGTGGAACTCGAGGCCCACCTCGACATCGCTGCCCGGCACCGCCCGCACCCCAACGGTTTCGGTCACGAACTCCCCGCCGGTCCGGATGACCTTCTCCATTGCCGGCTTGCCGGCGATCATCACCCGCATCAGGCAGTCGCCGTGCTGGGTTTCGGTGGCCACCTCCACCGCCAGCGTGGCGGTCTCCGCATCGGGCATCCTGAGCGTCGCGGCGATCGCTCCGGGGCTGCCGGGCCGGATGGGGAAGATCATCAGCACGTTGGATCGGCCGTAGTCGGCCGGGTAGAAGCCGCCGCGGAAGGTGCAGGCCGCCCGGGCCGGCTGCCAGCGGTCGTCCCAGAGGGCGACCTCGTTTGCGGTCACCGGGAGCATGAGCATGCGGGCCTCGTCGGTCCACTGCTCCAGTCCGGCCGGAGGGCGCGGCTTCTGGCGGACCACATCGAAACCGTCGGCGGTCGCCAGGCCCCCGGCCCGACGGACCACGGCCTCGGCCACGGCCTCGCAGGCCGGCACCAGCGTATTGAAGGTGTAGTCGGTGCCCATCAAGTCGTTGTCGATTGTCTTCGGCACGCCGAC
>CAZSYS010000220.1:5699-6944 GCA_964611365.1 uncultured Planctomycetales bacterium | reverse complement strand
ATGAACGGCCGGTCGGCGATCGCGGGAAGGCCCTCCGCCGCCCGGCCCAGGGCCTTGCAGCCCTTCATGCAGCCGACGACGCCGCCGGCGTTGGACGTGGAGGAGTCCGCGTCCTGCCCGCAGCGGGTGCAGACCTCGATGGTCTTGAGCAGGTCGCCGCGCCCGTAATACAGCCCGATGACGATGTAGGCGCCGTTGAGCCTGGCGTCGATGTTGTGCGGGTTGCCGGGGATGCAGTCCAGGTCGTCGTTCCATCGACGCTCGACCTCGTGCCAGGCCGCCAGCCAGTCGTCCGGGTGGGCCTGGCAGGCCCGGATGGTGTCGCTGATGCACCGGTGGTACTGCGAGGCCCGCGGAATGCAGGCCAGCCCCGCCCGCACGACCTTCATCACGTCGCGGCTCTCGAAAAAGGCCTCTGTGTACATGCCGGCGACGAACATGCCGCCGTAGACCCCGTCGCCGTAGTTCATCACGTGTCCGAATGCGTCGCAGAGCCGGTTGGACTCGCCGGGCATGCCGGGAGCCACGATCCCCAGCACGTCGGCCTCGATCTGGAAGTCGATGTCGTCGCAGTGGCGGTTGTAACGCGGGTTCCCGGACATCGGCGGCATGACACCGCGGCGCACGTTGGCCCGCCCGTAGTAGTTGGCGTGCCAGAGGGGATACGTCGTGGCGGCGAAGGCCCGGCCGGCCTGTTCGGGGGTGATGTCCAGGCCGTGCTTCTGAATCGCGGCCAGGAAGGTCTGCTCGACGTAGACGTCGTCCTGCCGGAGGGCGCCTTCGATCTTCGCCGGATCCCAGGGTTCGACGGGTCCGGTGATCGGTCTGCCGTTTGACTGGAACTGATAGGCCTCACCGTAGCACACGCCGATCATCTGTCCCGCCCAGGCGCCGGCGCATTTGTCCCGGTACTCCGCCCGCGACAGGCGTGAATCGCCGGTCGCGCAGCCGCAGGCCGCGGCCAGAACCAGTCCCGGGATTACAAGCCTCCCTCGCGTCGCCTGCGTGCTCATGCCCTGCTCCGCCGGTGGGTTGTGGGTTGCCGCCCGCGGCCCGCCCGCGCCGGCCGCCCGGGGCGGATCCTACCCGACCCCGGGATCCCGGGCAACCGGCTGAAACGCTTCAATCGAAACGCCCGGGCAGCGCCGGCGGGAGGCTTGAACAGCAGCCCCGGTTGGATTAAAATGCTTTAAACATCGAGCCGCGGCCGCTGAGCGTCCAACCGCGCCAGCCGGGAGTGCGGGA
>CAZSYS010000220.1:0-5599 GCA_964611365.1 uncultured Planctomycetales bacterium | reverse complement strand
TAAACATCGAGCCGCGGCCGCTGAGCGTCCAACCGCGCCAGCCGGGAGTGCGGGACCATGAACACCATCTGCCCACGGGCGATCCCGGCGCTGCTGCTGGCGATCGCATCTTCGGCCCTGGGGTGGTCGGCGCCGGCGGACATCACCGGCCTGGCCGGGCAGCGGGAGTTCGGCCCGCGGATCGCCGCCGATCTATCGAACCGCCTGCACGTCGTCTGGTGCGGCGGAGTCGATCCGGGCTCCAACTGGCGGGTGTGGTACCAGCACCACGACGGATCGGCCTGGAGCGTGCCGGTCCCCATCCCCAACACCTCCGCGGGCTGTTCCAACGCCGACATCGCCGTGGACGCCGCCGGCAACCTGCACGTGGTCTACGACGCCGCGGAGCGGATCTACTACATCGCCCGGCTGGCCGGGACGTGGGGCACGCCCGTGGCCCTGCAGCAGAGCGGCAACAAGGCTCTGGCCCCCCACCTGGCGGCGGACCCTTCGGCCTCCACGATCCTGGTGGCCTGGCATGAGGCCGGCCAGACGGGCGGCACCTATGACATCCGCGCGGCCGTCCGGACCGGCGGGGTGTGGGGCGCGCCCGAGAACATCAGCGCCGATGCGGGGCTTTCGCGCGAAGCCCGGGTGGCCGTCGATGCGGCCGGGGCGTTTCACGTCGTCTGGGAGGACACCGACGAGGAGCACGCGTACTACCGCAGGCGCGACCCGGGCGGCACCTGGGGGGCCAAGACGGCCATCGACACCACCAGCGCCCGCTCGCGCGGTCCATGCATCGCCGCGGCGGCCGGCGGCACGCTGCACTGCGTCTGGCTCGACGACACCAGCGGGGACTGGGAGATCCTCTATTCGTCGGCCGCCGGAGGATCGGGCTGGACCGCGCCGCTGAACATCTCCAGTCATCCGGGCATCACCGACTCGGCCCCCACGCTGGCCCTGGACAGCTTCGGGCAGGTTTATGTGGTCTGGGACGACTACGGCTCGATCTACCATACCGCCCGGGTCGGCGGCAGCTGGTCCGCCCGGACCACGCTGTCGGCCGGCAGCAACCAGCAGGACGCCCACATCATCCTGGACGGGCAGAACACCGCCCACGTCGTCTGGCAGAACCGCAACACTCCGTCGGGCACCTGGGACATCATGTACATGTGGAACGCCAATCCTCCTCCGGGGCCGCGCGGCACGCTGGCCGGAACGGTGCGCAACCAGTTCGGCGCCCCGGTGGCCGAGGCGGCGATCAGCGTCGACGGGCAGGCCCTGTCGCTGAGCGGCCCCGACGGGCGGTATTCAGGCCTGCTGCCGCCGGGCGTCTACACCGCCGCGGCAAGCAAGACCTGGTACGCCGGGCAGAGCGTCGAGGGCGTCGTGATCGCGGCCGACATGGTCACGCAGCAGGATTTCGTGATCACCGGCGAGGGGCCCGCCCTGCCGGCGACCGCTTTCACGGCCGCGCCGGGCAACCGGATGATCCAGCTGACCTGGAACCACTCGAGCTCGGCCAACAGCAGCGGCACGCGGCTGGTCATGCGCACCGACCGTGCTCCGGGCGGGCCGTCGGACGGGGCGGTGGTCGTCGATCAGCCCGGAGCCCCGGGGCAGTACGCCGTCTACCAGCATACCGGCCTGACCAACGGCCTGATGGTCTATTACGCCGCGTTTCCGTTCTTCCAGGATGCCGCCGGAGTCTACTTCCGTGCGGCCGCCGACACCCTGGCACAGGGCACGCCGGCCGGTCCGGCCGATCTCGACCGGGACGGGGACGTCGATCAGGCGGACTTCGGCCTGCTCCAGTCGTGCCTGACCGGCCCGTTCATTCCGCAGACCGACCCGGACTGCGGCGGAGCGCTTCTGGACGCCGACGACGACGTGGACACCGACGACGTGAGCGTATTCCAGCGGTGCTGCAGCGGACCGGAGATCCCCTCGTCGCCGAATTGTGCGAACTGATCGGGCAGTTGGTTGCACCCCGTCGGGCGCCGGACGGAATACGGACGAAAAAACGTGCCGCAAGGGGCCCTTGGGTGCCGCTTCGCTCCGCCGGGACTGCAACGCGAAGCGGCGACAACATCTTGAAACCAATTCGCCGGAAATGGCCGAAAACGCGGGACAAACGCGGGTTCTTGGCCGGAAACGCAATCGGCCGACCCTTGCGGATCGGCCGTGCCGGATATTGGGCGCGGTAGGATTCGAACCTACGAAGGCGTTAGCCAACGGGTTTACAGCCCGTCCCCTTTGGCCACTCGGGCACACGCCCCGGTACCGGGCAGCCCGCCGTCGGCGGGTCGGCCCCGGCAGCTGCCGCACGCCGCAGGCCGGCGGTTCGCAGATCCGCGGCCTGCAGCGGCGATGCCGGGCGAATTATGCCATATTTTCCCGCCCCGGTCAACGTGCCGCCGCTTCGGCCGTCTGCTCCCAAGACCAGACTTGTCAAGGGCTTGCGTCACGAGGCCGTCCGGCCGCTCAAGACGGGTTCCCGCTGGAGGTCCCCGGCGGTTTTGCCGGGCTGGGGGCCGGAGGCCATGCCGGCCGCTCACTGGTTGCGGGCGAGCCAGTCCCAGACCATGAAGGGCTTTCCCCGGGTGGCCAGTTCACCCTGAACATACCGCGATCCGCCGCCGACGCCGTTGATGATGCGCTTCCGGGGGTCGTTGACGAATCTGGCGTGGGTGTCGGCGAACATGGCGTTGATGCCGCTGAGATGGTAGCCGATGTAGCCGCCGAAGTAGGCATCGGTCAACAGCGCCGGAATTGCACTCCGGCCGCGCTGGGTTTGAGGAAACGGGCCGAGAAACTCGGCGGCCTGGGCCTGGGACAGCTCCACGGGATCGGTCATGTAAAGATAGTACGGGCTGGGGTCTCCCTCCGGGGGATTCATGACCGACTGGGGATAGGTATCCCGCCCGGCGAAACGCGGCGACTGGCCTGAGGCCGCCGGCAGGGCGTAGGCGTAGGCTCCGATCGGGCCGTTGGCCGCGTCATGCGAGTCCACGTATCCCTGGCTGCCCTCCCTCCAGGACAGATGACGGTTGATGAACGCCGACTTGCCGCGCGGACCGTCGGCGTCGGCCTCCTTGTTGCTCGGGCAGTAGAAGATATCGACCACGCCGCCCACGAAACGCGGATACAGGGCGCCGTTGTTGACCTTGAACCAGTCGCCGGGCCTGCCGCCCTCGAAGCCGAGGTAATACCTGCCTTCAGCCAGCGTGTAGCGGAAATTGCCGACGAAGGGCAGGTAGGACCGGTTGTCGTTGGCGTATTGAGCCATACCGGTGCCCTGCTGCTTGAGATTGGACAGGCACACCGAGCGTCGGGCCACTTCGCGTGAGCGGCCCAGGGCCGGCAGAAGAATACTCACCAGAAGCGCAATGATCGCTGCCACGACCAGCACTTCAATCAGCGTGAAGCCGCGGGCCGGCCTGCCGGCGTCGCCAACTCGCTGGGTTGTACACCGGGCGCACATGCTCATGCTCCAGCTTGCCGCAATGAGCAGTCGACGTTTACATGTGAATTGCGGTCGACCGTTCGCCGGTGCGGCAGTCGACGATTCTATTATAAGCCGGCTTCAAGCCGCGTAAAGCGCGTTGCGTAAAAAAAATCGGCCGGCTGGGACGTGGAGTTGAGCCCACCGGGCCCGGCTGCCCTCCGGCGCGGCCGGACGTCTCTGTCCGCCGGGACCGGGCACCACGGCGTTGGGCAAGCCCCCGACGGGGGAAAGCCTACGCCTGCCGGGGGCGGGTGCCTCCGTCTGGCTGCTTCGGTCGCGGCGACACTCCGCAAGGACCATCAGATCTATGTTTTTGATAATGAATCACTTGCGACAGATCTGACGATCTCCTCGATGACCTGCAGGCCCTCGGCGAGAGCCTGGGCCTCAATGACCAGCGGGGGGTTGATCTTGACCGCGCAGCCCCCCACGCCCACCGGGGCGAAGAGCATCACACCGCGCTGGACGGCCCGGCGGACCAGTTGCCAGGCGGGCTCGGGGTCCGGCTCGGTGGTTCCCTGGCGGGTGAACTGCAGGGCCCCCACCAGGCCCACCGAGTCGATCCGGCCGATGCGCCCGCCGGCGGCCGCCTGGATGCGCCGGAGCCCGTCGGCCAGCACGGGGGCGAGTCGCGCGGCGTTCTCGATCATTCCCTCCTGGCGGATGGCCTGGAGGTTGGCCAGCGCCGCGGCGCAGCAAACCGGGTTGGCCGAGTGGGTACTGGTCATCTCCCCCGGACCGTAGAGGCTCATGAGTTCCTCGGTGCCCAGCACGGCCGAGAGCGGCATGCCGCCGGAGATGCCCTTGCCGCATGCTGCCAGGTCGGGCACGACGCCCAGGTGGGAGAAGCCGAACGGTTTGCCGGTGCGTCCGAAACCGGCCTGGACCTCGTCCAGGATCAGCACTGCGCCGTGCCGGTCGCACCAGCGGCGAAGCGCCCGGGCATAGGGGGGCGGCATGATGGCGGCGTTGCAGCCCTGGTAGGTTTCGCTCATGACGCCGCAGACGTTGTCCGGGTTCACGCCTGCGGCGGCCAGGGAACGCTCGAAGACGTCAAAGCCGGTATCCGGCTGGCGGAAGCCGTCGGGAAACGGCACCTGGACGAAGGCCGGATCCGGGCTGAGCCATTGTTTCAAGGCGGGGGCTCCGCCGGCCAGCTGGGCGCCCATGGTCCGGCCGTGAAAAGCGTTGTCGAAGGATACCAGCACGGTCTTGGCCGGCCCGCCGAGTCTGACGCCCCGGGTCCGGGCGAGTTTGATGCAGCACTCCGTGGCCTCCGAGCCGGTGGTCAGCAGGAAGACGCGGCTCAGCGGCGGGGTCAGCCAGGATGACAGTTCCTCCATCAGGCGGACGCGGATTTCCGTGGGGAAGCAGTAGGCGTGGTAGAGGCCCTGGCCGACGATCTGCCGGATCGCCCCGGTGATGCGGGGGTGGGCATGGCCGGCGGAGGTGACCAGGACCCCGGACGAGAAGTCGATCCAGCGATTGCCCCAGGGGTCTTCCACGAGGGCACCGGATCCCCCATGCCAGATGACCGGGGGCTGGCCCCCCATGCTGCGGGGCTCCAGGGCCCGCAGACGTTCCAGCAGCGGAATGGATTCGGGCACCGGGATCGGCGTGCGGATGGTGCGGTATGCGGTTTGCACGCGAGGGACATCCTCGGGCACGAGCGGGAACTCCCGGGTAGCCATGTTCTATCATCCTCCATTTCGCCCACGATCCGACGGAAGCGCGGTACGTGGTCGTTTCCTGCGCCCGCGGCCGGACGCGATGCCGGGTGATGCCGTCAGGGCGTTCCAATCGTCGGCGGCCGGCGGGGGCGCCGGGCGCGACAGCCGGTGCCCAGGCCGCGGACCCATGCGCCCGGCCGGCACGGAGGCCGGCCGCTACGGTGCTGCGCGGTGCCGATGCGAGGCCATGACGGTGCTGCGCGGTGCCGATGCGAGGCCATGACGGTGCTGCGCGTGACCGAGCGCACCTCTTTCGACCACAACGCGAGGCATGAGATCGTTCGCCCTCGGCGGCCGGCAGGGGCGCCGGGCGGTACGGCCGGTGTCCAAGCCGCGGACCCAGGCGCCCGGCCGGCACGGAGGCCGGCCGCTACGGTGC
>CAZSYS010000219.1:0-7777 GCA_964611365.1 uncultured Planctomycetales bacterium | reverse complement strand
CCTGTTCTACCGGCTGAACGTGTTCAACGTCGAGTTGCCGCCGCTGCGCGACCGCCGCGACGACATTCCGCTGCTCACCAGCCACTTCCTTCAGAAGTTCGGCCAGCAGATGAACAAGCGCATTGTGCGTGTGGCACCCGCGGCCATGCAACTGCTGCAGAGTTATGACTGGCCGGGTAATGTGCGCGAACTGGAAAACGCCGTCGAGCGCGCCATGGTGCTGGCGCAGGAGCCGGAACTGCGCGTCGAGGATTTCAACCTGGCGCCGCGGCCGGGAGAAACCGCCGGGCGCTCGCTGGCTGATATGGAGCGCGCACACATCCTGCGCGTGGTCGAAGAGTGCGGCGGCAACCAGACCCGCGCCGCGCAGGTGCTGGACATTGACCGCGTCACCCTGCATAACAAACTGAAGAGCTACGGCTGGAAGCGGGTGGAACCCCGCGCGAAGTGACGCGGCCGTCAGGCGCTTGCCCATGAATGGCCTTCATCTGCTGGCAGTCGGCGAAGTGCCGCGGGACCTGCTGGAAGACCTGAGCCAGCGCTTCGAGGATCACTGGCAGGTCCCTTGCCGGATCCTCTCCGCTGTCCTCGGAGCAGACTTTGCCCTGCATGCGCAGCGCCAGCAATTCCATTCCACGCCGATTCTCGCGCGCATGGAGCGCGAGCTCCAGCCGGATACGTGGCGGCTGCTGGGCATCACAACCGCGGATCTCTATGTGCCCGTGCTCACGTTCGTATTTGGCGAAGCGCAACGCACAGGCCGCTGTGCGCTGGTTTCCACCCACCGGCTGGGGCAGGAGTTTTTCGGCCTGCCGCCGGACCACGCCCTGTTTCATGAGCGCGTGCTGAAGGAATCGGTGCATGAGCTCGGCCACACGTTCGGCCTTATGCATTGCTCGGATCATGCCTGCGTGATGGCGGCGTCGCGGCGCCCGCCCCGGGTGCAGGCGGGCGGTCCACGGGTCCGGCGCGGTCTGGCCGGGCGGTTGTCTCGCTCGGGGCCGGGGCGGACCGGGGTCTCTCGGCTTCAAGGAGCCAGTTGAAGGAGCCAGCGATGCGGATCGGCGGGAACTTTGCGGCGGTGGCGGCGGCAGCGGGAGTCGTCTGGGCGGTTTCGACGGCGGTGAACCACGCCCAGACCGCCGCTCCGGCGGCCTCGGGCCCGACGCGGGTCGCGGTGGTGGACATCATCAAGGTGTTCGACTCGTTCAATCAGACCAGGGTGCTCAACACCAAGATCGAGGCTCACCGGCGCGGGCTGGCCCAGCAGGCCGAGAAGAAGGAGCAGGAGATCAAGGCCGAGCAGGCGGCCCTGGAGGCCTTCGCCGAGAGCAGCGCCGAGTGGTACAAGCGCAACGAGCAGGTCAAGCGGATGATGTTCGAGTACAAGCTCTGGGAGGAGACCGAGCGACAGAAGATCAGCGACCGCCACAAGCTGTGGGTTCAGCGGACGTACGACATGATGGCCGCGGAGATCGCCCGCGTGGCCCGAGCCCACGGCGCCCAGCTGGTGGTGACCACCGAGGAGCTCAAGATGGACGTGCCGGATTCCAAGGCTCTGATCTCGCTGATCATGAACCGCAAGGTGATCTACTTCGACCCGGCGCTGGACCTTTCGGAGGAGGTGCTGGCGAACCTGAACGCGGCGTTCGAGAAGGCCGGCGGGGAGAAGTCGGTGGAGTTCACCAACTGAGCGCCGGGCCGACGCGGCCCGCGGCCCGGGGGAATCGGGCGTTGAGCAGGACCTTCACGCTGGCCCAGATCGCCAAGTGGATCGACGGCGTCGTGCGGGGCGACGCGGGAACCCGCATCGACGGCGTGGCGGGGATCCGCGAGGCCGGTCCCGGGCAGATCACCTGGCTGAGCCACGAGCGCTACGCGGAGGATCTGCGGGTGTCGCGGGCCGGCGCGGTGGTGGTGCCGTCGGGCTACGGCGAGACGCCGATGCCGGCGGTGCTGGTGGCCGATCCCGAGCTGGCGATGATCGAGGTGCTGGGGCGGTTCGCCCCGCCGGTGCCGCGGCCGGAGGTCGGCGTGCATCCGTCGGCCTGGGCGGCGGCCGGGGCGAAGCTGGGGCGCGACGTCCGGGTGGGCCCGCTGGCGGTCATCGGGTCCGGGGCGGTGATCGGGGACCGGACGGTGCTGCACGCCGGCGTGTTCGTGGGCGATGAAGCCCGGCTGGGAGAGGACTGCGAGATCTGGCCGGGGGTGGTCATTCGCGAGCGCTGCCGGCTGGGCGACCGGGTGATCATCCATCCGAACACCACCATCGGCGCCGACGGCTTCGGCTACGTGTTCGCGGCCGGCCGGCACCTGAAGATTCCTCAGATCGGCACGGTGGAAATCGAATCCGACGTGGAGATCGGGGCCAACTGCGCGGTGGACCGGGGCAAGTTCGGGGCGACGCGGATCGGCGCGGGCACCAAGATTGATAACCAGGTGCAGGTGGCCCATAATGTCCGGATCGGTCCGGGCTGCATCGTGGTCGCCCAGTGCGGCATTGCCGGCAGTGCCCGGCTGGGGACCGGCGTGGTGCTGGGCGGCAAGGTGGGCGTGCGGGACCACGTGGTGCTTCACGACGGGGTCCAGGCGGCGGCCTGCGCGTGCATCTCCAAGGACGTGCCGGCCGGCACCACCGTGATCGGCGTTCCGGCGGTGGAGCACCGGCAGTTCCTGCGGGACCGCACCGCCGTGCGCCGCGTGCCCGGGCTTATCGAGCAGCTCGAGGCCCTGGCCAGGCGGGTCGATCAGCTTGAGGCAGCAGCAGACGATTGACAGGCCGGTCGATCTGACCGGGCGCGGGCTGTTCACCGGCGAGCCGGTGACCATGCGGTTCGAGCCGGCCCCGGCCAACACCGGCATTGTCTTCGTGCGCGAGGACCAGAAGCCGCCGATCCGGATTCCGGCGGTGGTCGAGAACGTCGCCAAGCGCCTGCGGCGGACGTCGCTGCGCAACGGGTCGGTGCAGATCGAGACCATCGAGCACTGCATGTCGGCCCTGGCCGGCCTGGGGATCGACAACCTCTACATCGGGCTCAACGCCCACGAGGTGCCGGCCATGGACGGCAGCTGCGGGGCGTTCGTGGAGAAGCTCCGGGAGGCCGGGCTGCGCGGGCTGGGCCAGCCGCAGGAGGTCTTCCGGGTGCCCGAGACGGTGCGGGTCTGCGAGGGCGACAGCTACGTGATGATCGCCCCGGGAACCGAGGGGGACGACGCCCTGGAGATCGTCTACGACCTCAACTACGGCCCCGGCGGGCCGATCGGCCGGCAGCTCTTCAAGTTCCGCCTGTCGCCCGAGGATTTCGCCGAGCAGGTGGCCCCGGCGCGGACCTTCGTGCTGCTGTCGGAGGCCGAGCAGTTCCGGGCCGCCGGCCTGGGCACCCATCTGACCTACCAGGACATCCTGGTGTTCGGCGAGGACGGCCCGATCGACAACACCCTGCGGTTTCCCGACGAGTGCGTGCGGCACAAGGTGCTGGACCTGATCGGCGACCTGTTCCTGTTCGGCCGGTTCGTCGCCGGGCACGTGTTCGCCCGCCAGTCGGGGCACGCCCTGAACCACGAGCTGGTCCGCAGGCTGCGCGAGCTGGAGGAAGCCGCCCGGCTGCGCAAGCGCATGCAGAGCCCGCCGGTGTTCGACATCCGCCAGATCCAGCGGATCCTCCCGCACCGCTTCCCGTTCCTGATGGTCGACCGGGTGGTTCAGCTGGAGCCCGGCGAGCACGCGGTGGGCGTCAAGAACGTCACCGCCAACGAGGAGTTCTTCGTCGGGCACTACCCCGGCCAGCCGATCATGCCCGGGGTGCTGATCATCGAGTGCATGGCCCAGCTGGGGGGGCTGCTGCTGGCCCGGGAGCTGGAGCACACCGGCAAGGTGGCGGTGCTGCTGAGCCTGGACCGGGTGAAGTTCCGCCGGCCGGTGGTGCCCGGCGACCAGCTGATCCTGGAGGCCTCGGCCCGGCGGGTGAAGTCCCGCACCGGGCACGTGTTCTGCACCGCCCGCGTCGGCGACCAGCAG
The DNA here is from genome assembly GCA_964611365.1 of uncultured Planctomycetales bacterium. GTDB lineage: Bacteria > Planctomycetota > Phycisphaerae > UBA1845 > PWPN01 > CALLOB01. Next base: position 3,759 of record CAZSYS010000219.1, on the reverse strand, counting down.
GTGGCCGAGGCGGACATCAAGTTCATGATGGTGGACGCCGACCCGCTGTGACGGGCGGCCCGGGAGACCGGATGGCGGATCCATGAGCGCGACCCAGATTCATCCCACGGCCCACGTTGATCCGACCGCCGGGCTCGGCGAGGGCGTGGTCATCGGACCGCACTGCTTCGTCGGCCCCGGCGCGGTGCTGGGCGACGGCTGCGTGCTGCGCAACCACGTGACCATCGGGCCGTACACGACCTGCGGCCGCGGAAACGTCTTCTTCGCCGGGGCGGTGATCGGCGAGGATCCCCAGGACCTCAAGTACCGCGGCACCGCGACGCGGCTGGAGATCGGCGACGACAACGTCTTCCGCGAGCACGTGACCGCCAACCGCGGGACCGAGGTCGCCGGCGGGGTCACCCGCATCGGTTCGCACAACCGCTTCATGGCCGGCTGCCACATCGCCCACGACGCGACCATCGGCAGCCACTGCATCCTCTCCAACGGCGTGCAGCTCGCCGGGCACGTGCGGCTGGAGGACCAGGTGACCATGGGCGGAATCATCGGCGTCCACCACTTCACCACCCTCGGGCGGCTCTGCTACGTCGGCGGGCTGACCCGGATCGTCGCCGACGTGCCGCCGTTCATGATCGTGGAGGGCAACCCCTCGCGGATCCGCGGCTTCAACGAGACCGGCATGCGCCGCTGGGGCTTCGATGAGGAGCGCATCGCGGGCATCCGCGAGGCCTACGGAATCCTCTTCGGCCCCCGGAGCGCATCCCACGGCTCCACCCTCCTCGAGCGCCTCGCGGCCCTGGAGCGGCGGGACGACCTCAACGGCGAGGTGCGCTACCTCTGCGAGTCCGTGCGGCGGAGCCTGCACGACGGCGTGTACGGCCGGCAGCTGGAGGTCCATCGCCGCGACACCGACTCCGACCGCCAGGCCTACTACGGGGCCGGCCAGCGCGGAGGGCGGCATCCGTGAGCGAACCGGTTCCCGTGGCGGTCATCGGCGCCGGGCACATGGGGCGGCACCACGCCCGCGTGTACCACGAGCTGCCCGAGGCCCGGCTGGTCGCGGTGGTCGATGCCGACCTGGAGCGGGCCCGGCGGCACGCCGAGCCCTACGGCGCCGAGGCCCATGCCTCGGTCGAGCCCGTCCTCGGCCGGATCCGGGCGGCCACCGTGGCCGTGCCCACCGCCGCGCACATGCCCGTCGCCGCCGGGCTGCTGGAGGCCGGCGTCGCGGTGCTGGTGGAGAAGCCCCTGGCCCCCGACAGCCGCACCGGCCGGGAGCTCTGCGCCCTGGCCCGGCGCCACGGAACGCTGCTGGCCGTGGGGCACACCGAGCGGTTCAACCCCGTGGTCCAGGCCCTGGCCCGCATGGAGGTCCGCCCGCGCTTCATCGAGACCCACCGCATCAGCCCGTTCACCTTCCGCTCCGCCGACATCGGCGTGGTCATGGACATGATGATCCACGACATCGACGTGGTGCTCTCGCTGGTGCGCTCCGTCCCGGCTCAGGTCGAGGCCGTGGGCGTGCGGGTGCTGGCCCGCCATGAGGACGTGGCCAACGCCTGGGTGACCTTCGCCGACGGCTGCGTGGCGAACCTGACCGCCTCGCGCCTGGCGCTCAAGACCGAACGCAAGATCCGGGTGTTCAGCGAGGAGGCCTACCTGTCGCTGGACTACCAGAAGAAGAACGGCATCGCCATCAAGAAGGACGCCAACCTCGATCTGCTCAAGCTGGCCCGCGAACGGGACGCCTCGGACCTGGCCCAGCTGGCCGGCACGGACTTCGGGGCCATGGTCAAGGTCGAACCCCTGGTGGTGGACGACGTCGAGCCGCTGCGGGCCGAGCTGCAGTCCTTCCTGAGGGCCCTGTCCACCGGCCGGCCGCCGGAGGTCAGCGCCGAGGACGGTCTGGCGGCCGTCGAACTGGCCGAGAAGATCGTCGAGGCCCTCAAGCGGCACCCGTGGGAGCTGCCGGGCTGAGCGGGCGGCCCGTCGGCCGGGACCGGCGGGCGGGGGTGAAGCCGGGGCGATCGAGTCTCACCGGGCGATTTCGCGCCGCAGCCACTGGAGGCTCTTCTCCACGTTGCCGGGGGCGGCCTCGCACTCGATCGACAGCACGCCGTCGAAGTCGATCTTCTTGAGGATCTCGATGCAGCCGGCAATGTTTTCGGCGTTGACGCCGTCTCCGATCGCCACCACCGAGGTGGAGATGCCGGTCTCCTCTCCGCGGACCGCCTTCGCCAGCGATTCGCTGACATCCTTGATGTGCAGGTGCGAGACCTTGTGCCGGAACCGCTCGAGGAACCGCACGGGGTCCTGCCCGCTGATGAAGGTGTTTCCGGTGTCGAAGTTGAGGCGCAGATACGGCGAGTCGAACATCTCGAAGATGCGCTCCATGGTGTCCGGATCGGTGGTGTACGGTCCGTGGGGTTCGATGTTGATCACCACGTCGTGGCTCTCGGCCCACTCCAGGACGATCCGGTAGTACTGCCGGATGATGGCCATGACCTCCTCGTCCGTGCACCCGGCAGGCCTGCGGGCGCCGTCGGTGGTGTCCACGAAGCGGGCTCCCACGGCCCGGGCGAACTGGATCGTCCGGATGGTGTACTGGATGCCGCGGTACAGCCCCTCGGGAAAGGAGATCGGGTAGGCCGCGTCCAGCTGCGAGACCTTCAGCCCCAGGCCGTCGAGGTAGCGCTTCAGCCGCAGCGGATCGGTGTGCAGGGGAATGTGCGGATTGTAGCCCAGGGCCTGCACGAAATAGTCGCCGTCGATGGTGCCGAACTCGATGTACTCCATGCCGTGGCGGCGGGCGAACTCGCAGGGCACCTCGAAGGGCGCGTCCTGGTGCCGCCAGTTGTCCACGTGCATTCCGATCTTCAGCATGGCTGTGCCTCCGCGTGTTCGGGAACCGGACATCCGGCGCCTCGCCCGCCGCGAAACGCCGCCGAAGGATCGTCGCCGGCCGGTCAGCCCGGCCAGCCCGCCTGACCGATGAGCCGGACGAACCGGCAGGCCAGCCCGCGCCGCTCGTGAATCCTTCCCCCGCGGCGCCGGACCACGGTCAGCAGCTGCTCGCTCTCGCCTCCGACCGGGACCACCAGTCGCCCCTCCTCGGCCAGCTGCTCCACCAGGGGCGGCGGAACCCCCGGGGCTCCGGCGGTGACCATGATCCGGTCGAAAGGCGCCTCCTCGGGCCAGCCCAGCGTGCCGTCGCCGACCCGCCAGTGCACGTTGGCAAAGCCCAGCTCCTCCAGCAGCCGCCGGGCCTGCTCCTGGAGGGCGGCCAGGCGCTCCACCGTCCAGACCTCCCCGGCCAGGCGCGAGAGCACCGCGGTCTGGTAGCCCGAGCCGGTGCCGATCTCCAGGACCCGGTGGCCGGGCCGGACGTCCAGCTCGATGGTCATGGCCGCGACCATGAAGGGCTGGGAGATGGTCTGGCCCAGCTCGATGCTCAGCGCCCGGTCGCTGAAGGCCTCTTCCGGCGGCACCCCCGGGACAAACCGCTCCCGGGGCACTTCCTCCATCACCGCCAGGACCCGTTCGTCGACCAGACCCCGGGCCCGCATCTGGTGCTCGACCATGCGGCGCCGCGCGGCACGAAGTGGATCCTCGGGCGTGATCATGGGCACCTGACCGCCGTGGGCCCCGGCAGGCCCGCGGGGCATCTTACGACCGCCGCGGCCCGGCTTGCAACGCCGGGGGGGACTTCTACAATCGCTGCACCGCCGGCGGCCCCCCGGCGGTACGGGCCCCGGGGCG
>CAZSYS010000218.1:0-7818 GCA_964611365.1 uncultured Planctomycetales bacterium | reverse complement strand
CTTCAATTCGGGCCTCAGAATCCCGGACAGCATTGGCGGGGGCGCCGGCCGCTACGGTGCTTCGCGTGACCCACGCTCGGCCGGCGGCCACATCGACGGACCGCAAAGACCTCTAACGCCCGCCGGCGGCGTTGCCGTCGGTTATTGACTTCCCGGCCCTCGGCCTGATGAGATGACTGAGTTGCCGGTCGTTCCCACGACCAGAAGAATGTATGGGTGTCCCTTATCGGGTCCTCGGCCGGCGGGGACGGCGGCCGCTACCGCGCTTCGCAGCGGCGATCGCTACAGCGCACGCTTCATACACCATTCGCTGCGCGGTCATCCGGGGAGATGGCACTCCGACCTCGGCGGCCGGCGGGGGCGCCGGGCGGTACAGCCGGTGCCCAGGCCGCGGACTCATGTGCACGGCCGGCGGGGGCGCCGGCCGCTACAGTGCTTTGCGTGACCCACGCTCGGCCGGTGGTCACATCGACGGACCGCAAAGACCTCTAACGCCCGCCAGCGGCGTTGCCGTCGGTTATTGACTTCCAGGCTTTCGGCCTGATGAGATGACTCAGTTGCCGGTCGTTCCCACGACGAGAAGAATGTATGGGTGTCCCTTATCGGGTCTTCCCTTATCGGGTCTTCTTGGGTGTCCGTTATCGGGTCTTCAAGACCCCGGGGCCGGGGCAGAGCCCCAGTCAACCCGCAGACTCTGCTGAAACACCCGACTTCCTCGATTCTTGCGCCGGGTTTCTGTCACTCCGGCGTGTGCGGTCGCTCGGAGGCGAGCAGATCGATCAGCGTAATCGAGTGGGCCTCGAGGACCAGGTCAAACTGCGCCCGCGGACCGCTGAGCCGGCCGGAGGCGGTCTGCTCGAGTTCCGCGCGCTCGCGGCTGTGCCAGACATTGCTGTGCGCGGCGTCGATGACATACTGCCGCCAGGCGCCGTCCTGCATGCTGTCGGGCAGAGCGGCAACCGTCAGGCGCACCTTGCGCCGCAGAGCGTAGCGGTCGCGGAAGTTGACCAGCAGCACCGCCAGGCGCCCCCGCCCGGCGTCCCAGGCGGCCAGTCCGCAGACGTCATCGTCTCCGCCGGTCAGCGCAAGGTAGCGGCCGGACAGGCCGTTGAAGACCTTCGCCATGTTGTAGGCGGCCTTGGGCACGTTGCCGGCCATCAGCAGGCTGTAGTCGCCGCGGAAGCTCATGTCGTTCTGCTTGACGTAGAAGAAGCACGGCCGGTCGATGCCGTGGGGCACGAAGGCCCGCACGACGCAGTCGGCGCACCAGGCGGCCCCGATCTCGTGGTCCTGCGGACGGTTGGCCCACCAGGCCTCGTTCCACTCGGTGAGCATGAAGGAGCGCACGCTGCGCTTGAGGGCGGGGAAGTCCTCGAGGTACGCCCGAAACGCGTCGGCCTCCCGGGCGATGACCGAGGACGGGTGGAAGTACTCGTGCCAGCTCACGAAATCCAGCGGCAGATTCTCGTGCTGGCACCAGGCCATCAGCCCGCGGGCGAATCCACGGCCGTTGGCGCAGAAGCCGTGCTCCTGCTGCTCGAAGGGGCCGCTGGCCAGGGCCGGGCCGCCGATCCGGGCTTCGGGATCAGCGCGTTTCACGCCGCGAGCGGTGGCGCGGTAGAGCTTGCAGTAGGCCTCGAACCGCCGGACGGTCTCGGGATCGACGTCCTCGCGGCCGACGGCCTGGCGATAGAGTGAAAGCCAGGGCTCGCCGCCGGTGTCCTGCGGACCGGGCTTGAGCCAGCCGGCGTTGACCTCGTTCCAGACCTCCCACCAGGGCACGCGCACCCCCCGCTCCAGGGCCCGCCGGGCGGCCCGGTAACAGAGTTCCTCCCACGCGCCGTAGTCGGCCGGGGCGCTCTGGCGCTCGTGGTTCTCGACCGCGTCGAGCACGATCGGCATGTAGGAGGCCGCCAGGATCGGCTCGGCCTTCATCTTGCGGACGATGAAGTCCAGCCGCCGGTCGAAATCCATCCAGTCGTAGACGTCCGCGCCGGCCTGGTCGCGTTTCAGCACGCCGGTCAGCACGTTGTCCATGCGGAACCAGCGGAAGCCGGCTTCGACCAGCCTGGCGGCGGTGGCGTCCTCATAGTCGGCCAGTCCGCCGCCCTGGCTGAGCCCGATGAGCCCCGCCGGCACCTGGCTGCCGGGCGACGCGGCATCGACGCAGAGCTGCAGCGCCGCAGTCGCGCGGGCCCGGTCGATCACCGTCCATTCCGCCTGGCCGAATCGGTCGCCGCCCTGCACGTGGCCGTAGACCTGGACGGCCAGCCGCACCGGCGTTCCGGGGACCGCGTCCTCGGCCACCAGCACCAGCCCGGGATGATCGTTGTCGTAGCGGGTCTGAAGACGGTCGTCCACGTAGATCTCTCCGCCGTCGCCGCAGTCAAACCGCATCCCGACCGGTTCGCCGCGGGTCTGAACGGTCCGCCCGTCGACGTCGATCGTCTCGGGAACCGTGGTCCGGCAGAGCATCCAGCGGAACTGCCGGTCCTGGGGCCACGGGTCGCCCGGCGCGGCGTCGCGGGCCTCGGGCGGGATCTGCCCGGGCAGCGAGGTTCGCTCGTCGGTGGGCGGCAGAACCTTCCATCCGGTGATCGTGGCGGCCTGAAGAACCGAGCTGCACAGCAGCGCGGCAACCGGCAATTTCGAGTCGATCATCGAAGCCCTCTCCGTCACCGGCCGGCAACGCGGGGTCATCATTGCGTCACCAGAAGCGCCGCCCCGGGCCTTGCACGACCGGCGTTGTCCAGGATAGCCGTGCGGCGACGGACGGCAAGGCCGGGCGATCGTCCGGCTGCGGTTTTCGCCGTGATCCTGCCGGTTTCTGGCGGCGGCCGTCGCGGGGCTTCGCAAGAGGGGCGATCCGTTCAATCGAGCCAACGCCCGACGGGCCGCCCGGCAGCCGGAGGCCGTTGGACTGGCAGCGCAAGTCGCGGCTTCCGCATGCGGCGACCATTAATTCGAGCTAACGCTTCCGCAGTGCGGTTCGATCGCCGGCGGTGGACATTCACGCCAGCGGGCCGCAGCGTCGCGCCGGCTCGATGCGCGCATCGAAGGCGAGGATTTCGGCCGTTTTTCGGACCAATTCGCGGGATGGACCTTGACAGCCGAAAGCGTCGCAGGCTACCATAACGATACAGGCGAGGACCCATCCGGGGTGGACAGACGACCATCAAGCAGCACTGCTCACGACAGATGTGACATCATGATGTCGCTAACGGGCACGAGGGGCAGCAAGGGCAACCGGACATGGCGTTGAGGCCGCGGGCTTGCGGCGTCATGCCGCCGGGGGTGCGGAAGTGCGCCGGGCCCGGAGCCCGGGGAGAGGGAGAGCGGCGGGTGATCGAGAAGACGAGCGGGTGTGCCGCTCGTCGGCGGCATATCCGAGAGGAGGAAAAAACATGAAACGCATTATCATTCTGGTTGTGCTTGCCACGACGGGCGTGGCGTTCGCCGTTCCCGGCGAGCAGTGGATTCTGCCGATCCACCATCGCGACGGCGGCGGCTGGGTTGAGCACCCCGGCAGCGGCTACGGCGGCACCAGCGCCTGGGAGGGCAACACCATCGACGGCGTTCGCCGCGTGTACTGGGAGCTCAGCGGCACCGGCAGCCTGGGCAACCCGGTGGATGCCACGACCGAGCTCTACACCATCGAGTGGTGGCGGCCGCTGACCGGGCCGGCCGGGTGGCAGCCGATCGAGTCCCAGTTCAAGGGCATCAACGGGGAGACCTGGCCCATGGAACCGCTGATTCCGTGGGCGGGCGCGTATGGCACCAACCACCAGTACATCGGCGCCGAGAACGGCACGCCCGGTCAATGGGTGGCCACGGGGCCGGGACCGCACACACCCGAGGATGCCACCTACACTGCAAGCCCTAACGGCACCTACATGTGGCTGACCAACGGCTCGTGGCTGTATGTCAAGTGGGACTTCGGCTGGCCGATTGAGCACACCTGGAGCGCCCTGCGTCTGACCCAGATCACCCCGGAGCCGGCCAGCGCCCTGCTGCTGCTGCTGGGGGCGCCGCTGCTGCGTCGCCGGTCGCGCTGAAGACCTTGATCGCCCGGCGGCCGGGGGCCGCCGGCGGTTGTTGGCACGACCACGGCAGAGCGGGGCGCGGTCGCGTTCCGTTCTGCCCTGTTTTCAGGTCCCGGACCGGGTACCGGAACGGAAAGGAGGGTTGACGATGTCGCGTTGCGGCCTGAGGATTCTGGCGGCCTGGGCGGCGCTGGCCGGGGGAGCGGGGGCACTCCGCGCCGAGACCACAGCCCTGCCGTTTTATGAGAATTTCGAGCCTCCGTGGGATTTCCGGGCTGAATGGCACGCGTTCGATTATCCCGGCAACCGCGGCACCGACTGCCCCTGGCCTTACACCCTGCCGCGGCAGAGCTACTGCCCGGACGATCCCAGCAACGGCCGGCACATTCCCGCACCGTCGCCCAACGACAGCTGGACCTGGGGCCCCTACAAGTTCGAAACCTGGCCGGACAAGGACAACGGCGGGCACGTCTTCAGCGGCCAGCGATCCGGGCGGCAGCCGGTGGCGGATCCCTACTGGTATGCGATCTACCACATCTTCGATCCGCCCGCCCCCGGCAAGGACCTGCGGCTGAAGGTCCAGTTCTACGACGACGCCGAGATCACTTGCGACTGCGACCCCTGGGGTCCGCCGTCGCGCCCCAATTTCGACGTCAACGCCGGCATCGAGCTGGGGGCACCTTATCGCCGGTTCTCCTATGCCGGTCCGGATAAGGAGTACTACTTCCTGGGCATCAACAGCCACCACAGCTGGGATCATTACACCTGGGCCACGCCGACCGACGGCTGGGTGGTCAGCACCGTGCCGCGCACCAAGGGGTGGCACCGGTTTGAAATCGTCGTCCATCCCTACACCGGCGGTCCGGATGTGGATTTCCTCATCGACGGTGCGATCATCGCCCAGGGGCAAAGGGCGCCGGGTCCTGAGAACAACGGCGCGGACGTGGTCTATCTGCACCTGGGCGGCGATCCGGCACTGATCACCGAGAGCAATCTGGCCAACACCTTCGAGGACGCCTGGTACGACGAAGTGGCCCTGACGGAGTGTTACAACCCCCGCCCGGACGTCAACGGCGACGGGGCCGTGGACATGCTAGACTTCGCGAGACTGCAGACGTGCATCACCGGACCGGCCGACCCGTTCATGGCGGTCAATCCGCTGTTCGACCGGGCGAACTGTCAGTGCCTGGACCTGGACGGTGATCAGGATGTCGATATCGCGGACCTCGATGGCTTCCTGAACTGTGCCGCCGGCCCGGGCGTGCTGGCGGACCACGACTGCGACTGACCGGGGCCGGCAGGGCGGCCGGCGGGACAGTTAACCGAGTTAACGCCACGGCGGACGGGTTGGGGACGGATGTCGGCGGCTTCAAACCGCAGTGCGACAAGAGTTTGGCGTTCCGATAGCCCGCGTCGAGGTTGCTTTTGACGCAGTTGGCGCATTAAACTGACCGATGAGACCTTCAGGGGCCTGTTCCGTCAGCGGCCCCGGTCGGCTCCGGTTTGGGGCTCTCCGGTGTGACGCGCGGCCCGGCGCCGCGGAAGTTGAGCGTTCGCCCGGTTGAGTTCATACATGTCCCGGAGCGGTGGGGAGGAGTTGTATGCGGAACCGTATTTGCCCGTCGGTTTGTCTTCTCCTGCTGTGCGCGCTTCCGGCGGCGGCTCAGCGGCAGTGGCTGGTCTATCCCAGCCGTTTTGACGGCGACAGCAGCGCCCCGTTCCTCGACGTGCCGGCCGGGGACTTCGACGGCCGCGGATACAAGTACTCCTCCGGCGGCGCAGGCAACATCCAGCGGGCCTGGTGGGAGCTGAGCGTCGAGAACTGCATCCCCGTGGGCCACTCGGACCTGTTCCCGGTCAAGCCGGCCCTTTACCACGTGTTTCAGTGGTCGCCGTCGGTGATGCCCGACGGGATCATTTACTGGGACTGGCTGCCGATCGAATGCAACATCAACGGGCGTGAAGCCAACGAGCAGGGTCCAGGCCTGTGGAACATCCCCTTCATTCCGTGGTCGGGGGCGTACGGCCAGAACCACCAGTGGATCGGCATGGATCTTCCTTACGGCGTGGGGGGCGCCTGGATCCAGGCCGGTCCGGGCCCGCAGGCCCCGGCCGACCCCACCTGCGCGGCTCCGGGCAGCGGCCTGCACATGTGGATGAAGCGCAACAGCGCCCTGTGGACCAAGTGGGATTTCGGCTTCTGTTTCCCCTGCACCCACCCGATCACGGCGATTCTGCTGCAGGAGGCCTATCCGGTCGTTCGGGACTGCGATGCTCCGACGGCCGGCGGTCCGCTGGACCTGCGCTGCATCGGCAACGCCGACCCGCTGTACGGCCTGGGCGAGGTGTTCGCCAACAACCCCGACAAGCCGCAGCAGACCGTGACCATCGACGGGCAGCAGGCTCTGGCGGCCAACGGCTACGCCGGTCTGACCTGCGTGGATCCCGGCTACCCGATGAACGTGCCGCTGTCGCCGGGGCTGCCGGCCAACGGCCTGTACACCGTTCACCTGGCGGACCGGGACGTGCTGTTCCGGCTGCGGTATGACGGCTTCGGCGCGATCAAGTGGCGCAGCGGCGATGCGCTGGAGTTTCCGCCCGACCGTGTGTTCCGGCTGAACGACTCGGCGGCTACGGAGTTTCTTCCCGGAAACTACCGGGAGCTCTTCCTGCTGACCGCCTCCTCCGGGGGGCGGGGGCACAGCCTGAACATCGAGCTGCTCTACGACGACCAGAGCAGCCAGGTGGTGCCGATCAACCTCTACGACTGGTCCGGCCAGGACGGCGACGCCGACAACGTGGCCGTCGGCGTGGGCGGCAACCGCCGCACCCAGGGCGCCACGGGCTTCCGGACCGTCGGGAAGGAGGGCGATTCCGTCGAACACGGCATGGGTGGCACCACCGATGGGCAGTTCCTGATCACCCACCGCGTTGCGGTCGATCCCTGCCGGACGCTGGAGCGGATCAGCATCAGCACCGACTTTCGATCGGCACCGACCGAGGCGGTCGAGAGCCGGCCCGGCGGGGTTCACTACGAGCGTTTCGCCGCCGCAGGGAACTGGGCGGCCGAGACAGCCAAGTCCACGGCCGACCTGACCACGCCCGGCATCGGCAGTCTCTCGGCTCCGTCCGGGGCGTCGGGGACCACGGCGGTCTTCTCGTTCACGCCGACGGTCACGGGATACTACCGGGCCCAGGCGACCTGGGCTCAGAACCTGGACGCCGCCCGGCAGGCCGCGTTTGTCATCACCCATGACGGCCCGCCGGTCACGGTCTATCGCAACCAGCGCAACGACGGCAACGGCTGGCAGCCGCTGGAGGAGTCCGTCCATCGCGGGCTGTATCATCTGACCGCCGGCAGCACCTACACGGTGACGCTGGACGCCGGACTGTCCGGCGACGGCCCGCGGGTCTTCGCTGACGCTGTGCGCTGGGAAATGCCGGGCATCAATACCAGCCTGCTGGCCGCGACGCTGGAAACCGGCCAGTGCTGCCACACGCCGTGGGCGGACGCCGACGGCGACGGCGACGTCGATGGCGACGACTTCGCGTTCCTGCAGCGCTGCCTGACGCTCGGCGGCGGCCAGCCGTCGCCGGGGCTGTGCGCATGCCTGGATTCCGACGGCAACCAGGCGATCGACGCGACCGACCTGGAGAACTTCGCGGCCTGCGCGCTGGGCCCGGGCGTCGCGTACGAGTACAGCGCATCTCCGCCCCACTGGCCCAACTGGCCGGCCGGCTGCCCGCACCAGCCGGCCCCCAAGCCCCGCCCGGC
>CAZSYS010000217.1:6398-7828 GCA_964611365.1 uncultured Planctomycetales bacterium | reverse complement strand
GGGGGTCCGAGGTCCGGTCCGGGCCTGCGCCCGCGGGGCGCGTTCGTCCGGGCCCGGGCGGAGAGGACGAGGATGTTCTTCCGCGACGTGGTTCAGAGCGGTCCGATTCCGGCGCTGGACAGGATGCTGGCGTTCACCGAGGCCCGGCACCGGGTGCTGACCGACAACATTGCCAACATCGACACGCCGGGCTACACGACGCGGCGGCTGGACCCGGCGCTGTTCCAGCGGTCGCTGCGGGCGGCACTGGACGAGCGGCGCGAGAGCGGCTCGGCCGGCCTTCACCTGGAGGACACCGGGCAGTCGCGCGACGGCCCGGAGGGGCGGCTGGAGGTCACGCCGGCCGAGGAGCCGCCGGAGAACGTGCTCTTCCACGACCGCACCAACGCGCGGATCGAGCGGCAGATGTCGATGCTGGCGGAGAACGCGATCATGCACCAGACGGCCACCGAGATGCTGCGGATGCGCTTCGAGGGGCTGCTCAAGGCGATCCGCGGGCGGACGACCTGACGCGGGACCGGCGGTTTGGGGCGAAAAACCGCCCGGGACGCTGAAGCTCCCCGCGGCCGGCGGGCGATGCAGAGAGGTCGGCCCGCCGGCGGGCATCTGAACGGGATTCAACGGCATGTTCGGAGCACTGGACACAAGCACGTCGGCCCTGGTCGCCCAGCGCGTCCGGATGGACACGATCATGGGCAACATCGCCAACGCCGAGGCCACGCGGCGGGCGGACGGGCGCCCCGGTCCCTACCGGCGGCGGGTGGTGCTTTTCGAGGCCGGCGACGGGAAGGGCGGTCCGGGCGTGCACGTGCGGAAGGTGGCCGAGGATCCGTCCCGGGGTCGGATGCGGCTGGAACCGGGTCATCCGGACGCGATCGGCTCCGGGCGCTGGCAGGGGTACGTGGAGTACCCGAACGTGGACATCGGGACCGAGATGGTCAACGCGATGCTGGCCTCGCGGGCGTACGAGGCCAACATCTCGGCCATCGAGGTGACCAAGGGCATGCTCTCGTCGACCCTGCGGCTGCTGGCCTGAGCGCGGCCCGGGCGGCGGGTTCACGACGGAGGTCTGATCGATGCCGGATCCGCTGAGCATTCACGGGCCTGTCGGCGGCGTGCCGCCGGTCCGTCCGCCGCAGGCGGGCGGTGCCGGCGCGGCCGCCGGGCCGGAAGGCAAATCGTTTCGTGACGTGCTGCTGGACAGCCTCCAGGAAGTCCATCGGCTTCAGCAGGAGGCCGCCGACGGCGTGGAGAAGGTGGTGACCGGCGAGACCGATAACCTCGCGGAGGTCTTCAGCGCCGTGCGCAAGGCGGACGTCGCGTTCAGCATGCTCATGGAGATGCGCAACAAACTCATCGACGCCTACCATGAGATCCAGCAGATGCGGGTGTGATGCGCCGGTGGCCTGACCGCCCGGCGCGGGGCGCGG
>CAZSYS010000217.1:0-6388 GCA_964611365.1 uncultured Planctomycetales bacterium | reverse complement strand
CCCGCCGGGCCGGGCCGGCGGCGCGGGCCCGTCCGGGGGGTTCGGCGCGGGGACCGGAACGGCACACACGTCGGCGAGCCGGAGCGCGAAGGTCATGGATTACCTGCGGAAGCTCATCCTGCAGACCGGGCAGTACCTGGCGGGCCTGAACACCTCGCAGCGGCTGGCGATCGGGGCCTGCGCCGCGGCGGTGGGGCTGTCGATGCTGTGGCTGATCTCGTGGGCGGGCAGCGCCGAGATGGTGCCGCTGCTGGACCAGCGGCTGACCGCGGCCGAGGTGGGGCGCATCACCCAGGTGCTGGACGCCGAGCGCGTCCAGTACCGCGTGTCCGGCGACGTGATCAGCGTTCCCGCGGCCGACCGGGCCCGGCTCCAGGCCCGGCTGGCCCAGCAGAACGCCCTTCCGGAGGACATCAGCATCGGGTTCGACAAGCTCATCGCCGAAAGCAGCCCCTGGCTCAGCGCCGACGAACAGAACTGGCGGCGGGCGGTGGCCAAGGGCAACGAGCTGTCGAAGGTGCTGCGCAATTTCGACGGGGTGCGCGACGCCCGGGTGTTCCTGGACGTCAACGTCAAGCGGCGCATCGACCAGCCGGCGGTGCAGCCCACGGCCAGCGTGTTCGTGAAGCTCGCCCCCGGGACGGACATGACCAGGGAGCGCGTCTACGGCATCGCCAGCTTCGTCGCCCGGGCGGTGCCGGGGCTGCTGGTCTCCAACGTCGGGGTCACCGACGCGGTGACCGGGGTGAGCCACAGCGTTCCGCGGCCCGAGGACCAGATGGCCTTCGACGACCTGGACGACCGGCAGCAGAAGGAGCGGTACTTTGCGGACCGCATCCGCGACCTGCTGAACAACATCCCCGGCCTGCGGGTGGCGGTGCACGCGGAGCTGAACCCCGAGCTGACCCGGATCACCAAGGAGGAGCACGGCAAACCGGTGCCGACCCGGGAGAAGACCGAGAACAGCGAGAGTTCCGAGGTTCCGCCTTCCGGCGAGCCCGGCGTGGTGTCGAACGTGACCCCCAACGCGCCGGTGGCCGCCGGCGGCAGCCGGACGGAGAAGAGCCTCAGCGAGGTGACCTACGACGCCCGGGCGGACAGCACCCGGACGACCATCGAGCGTCCGCGGCACGTGCTGGTCAGCCTGGCGGTGGCGGTGAACGTCCCGCGCAGCTACCTGGCGGCCATCTACCGCAAGTCCAACGAGGGCCGGGAGCCCAGCGACCAGGAGCTGGCCGGGTTCGCCGGCACCGCCGACACCATGACCAAGATCCAGAACATGGTCCAGGGCATCCTGCCGGCGGCCGAGCAGGCCGAGTCGAAGGTGACCGTGGCCTGGTTCCACGACGACGCCTCGGTCGCCTTCGCGGACGTCCTGCAGGCCGGGGTGCCGGCGGGCATGGTCGACTACGTGCGGGCGTACGGCGGACAGGCCGGTCTGGCGGCCCTGGCGCTGTTCAGCCTGCTGCTGATGCTGCTGATGGTACGGCGCGTGGGCGAGGGCCCGGTGCTGCCCGGCGAGGAGCCGCCGGAGCCGCGCGGGCTGTTCGGCCGCAAGACCAAGGCCCCCCCGCCGGAGATGGAGGAGTTCGTCGCGTCCCAGCCGGTGGGCGAGGCGGCGCCGTCGGACCAGCTGCTGGTCGGCATGGAGGTGGACGAGAAGACGCTGCACACCCAGAAGATCATCGATCAGGTGGCGGACATGGTGAAGGAAGACCCGCAGATGTCGGCCTCGATCCTGCAGCGCTGGATCGAGCTGGCCAAGAAGTAGGACGTGGCCAAGAAACCGAAACAGACCGCGTCGCCCGAACGGAAGGAGGAGGGCTACACCGGCCTCCGGAAGGTCGCGGTGTTCCTGCTGGCCGTCGGCCCGGAGACCGCCGGCAAGCTGCTCAAGCTGCTGGACCGGGAGACGGTCGAGGAGGTGACGCGCGAGCTGGCCTCGCTGGGGCCGGTGCCCGCGGAGGACCGCCAGGCGATCGTGGAGGAGTTCTACAACGTCGCCCTGGCCAAGCAGTACGCCACCGAAGGCGGGCTGGCCTACGCCCGGGCGGTGCTCGAGCGGGCCCTGCCGCGCGACGAGGCCATGCGGGTGATGCAGCAGATCGAGCACCAGGTGCAGCAGCAGCCCTTCAGCTTTCTCCAGAAGGCCGAGAGCGAGAACCTGCTGACGTTCATGCAGGACGAGCACCCCCAGACCATCGCCCTGATCCTGTCCCACCTGCCGCCGGGCAAGGGGGCCGAGATCCTGGGCGGGCTGGCCCCGGCCAAGCAGATCGAGGTCGTCACCCGCGTGGCCAACATGGAGCAGACCAACCCGGAGGTGATCCGCGAGGTCGAGCACGGGCTGGAGCAGCGGCTCAGCGGCATCATGTCGCAGCAGTTCCAGAAGGTCGGCGGCGTCGAGGCGGTCGCGGAGATGCTCAACCTCTCGGACCGGGCGACGGAGAAGGGCATTCTCGAGTCGCTGGAGGCCGAGGATCCCGACCTGGTCGAGCAGATCCGCCGGCTGATGTTCGTGTTCGAGGACATCCTGCTGATCGACGACAAGGGCATCCAGACGGTGCTCAAGGAGATCGACCACGACGAGCTCGCCCTGGCCCTGAAGACCGCCAGCGACGAGATGAAGGAGAAGATCTTCAGCAACATGTCGGAGCGCGCCGCCCAGCTCATCCGCGAGGACATGGAGTACATGGGCCCGGTGCGGCTCAGCGACGTGGAGGCCGCACAGCAGCGGATCGTCGACGTCGTCCGGCGGCTCGAGGACGCCGGCGAGGTCATCCTGCAGGGGCGGGGCGACAGCGACGTGGTCGTCTGACCGGAATCAGGGCACGGAGCGCGCGATGGGCAGGTTTCCCGCGGTGATCAAGGCATCCGAGCTGGCCCGGACCCCCGGCGCGTCGCTGAGCGGCTTCCACTTCAACGACGTGATGGAGGAGGCCCGGCGGCTGGTGACCGAGGCCCGGGCGAAGGCCGACGCGATGATCGCCGAGGCCCGCGGCCGGGCGGACGGGATCCTGGCGGAAGCCCGGGCCCGGGGCCTGGCCGAGGGCCGAACCGCCGGCCGGGCCGAGGGGCTCCAGCAGGGCCGGGCCGAGGCCTTCGAAGCCGCCCGGCGCGAGTTCGCCGAGCGTCAGGCCCGGTTGGTCGAGGCCTTCACCGCCGCGGTGTCCCGGATCGACGCCGACCGGGCGGCCTGGCTGGCCCGGGGACAGCACGACCTGATCGATCTGGCGGTGGCCATCGCCGCCAGGGTGGCCGTGCACGTCGGCGCCCGCCACCGCGAGGTGGTGCTGGCCAACCTCGAGGAGGCCGTGCGGCTGGCCGGACAGCGGACCGACGTGACCGTGGCGGTGAACCCGGTCGACGCCGAGACGGCGCGGATGTTCATCGATTCGCTCCGCGACCTGCAGGAGCACTGGCGGAACGTGCGGGTGGTGGCCGAGCCGGAGGTTTCCCCGGGCGGCTGCCACGTGAACTGGGGCAGCGGGGCCGTCGATGCCACGCTGGAGACCCAGCTGGAGCGGATCCGGGCCGAGCTGCTGGCGGCCGACGACGCCACCGGCATCCGGGAGGACGATGCGGGTTCATGAACGCCTTCGCGGCCGAGATCGAGCGCGTCGGGCGGATGGTCGCCCCGGCGCTGGTCGGGCGGGTCAGCGACGTGGCCGGTCTGACGGTGTCGGTCACCGGGCTGCCGGCGCCGATCGGGACGATGTGCCGCATCGAGCTGCAGTCCGGGCGGGCGGTCGAGGCCCAGGTGGTGGGTTTCCGCGACGACAAGGCCCTGCTGATGCCGCTGCGGGACACGCTCGGCGTGGCCCGGGGAGACAAGGTGCTGGCTCTGCCCGGCGAGGCCCGCGTGGGCGTGTCCCAGACGCTGCTGGGGCGGGTGGTCGACGGGCTGGGGCGGCCGATCGACGGCGGACCGCGGCTGTACGCCGAGGCCCGTTACCCGGTGTGGCGGGCGGCGCCCAAGGCCCTGGCCCGCCGGCGGATCGTCAAGCCGCTGTCCACGGGCATCCGGGCGCTGGACGGGCTGGTCACCGCCGGGCTGGGGCAGCGGATCGGGCTGTTCGCCGGAACCGGGGTGGGCAAGAGCGTGCTGCTGGGGATGATCGCCCGCTACACGACCGCGGACGTCAACGTCGTGGCCCTGATCGGGGAGCGCGGCCGCGAGGTGCGGGACTTCATCGAGAAAGACCTGGGCCCCGAGGGCCTGCGGCGCAGCGTGGTGGTGGTCAGCACCTCCGACGAGTCGCCGGTGCTGCGGGTCCGGGCGGCGTTCGCGGCGACGGCCATCGCCGAGTACTTCCGCGACCGCGGGCGCCACGTTCTGCTGCTGATGGATTCGCTGACCCGCATGGCCATGGCCCAGCGCCAGATCGGGCTGGCCGCCCACGAGCCGCCGGCGACCAAGGGCTACACCCCCAGCGTGTTCGGCCTGATTCCGCAGCTGGCCGAGCGCGCCGGGCAGACCGAGGCCGGCAGCATCACCGCGTTCTACAGCGTGCTGGTGGAGGCCGACGACATCAACGACCCCATCGGGGACGCGACCCGCGGCGTGCTGGACGGGCATGTGTGGCTCTCGCGGGCCCTGGCCGCCCGGGCCCACTATCCGGCGATCAGCGTGCCCGACAGCATCAGCCGGGTGATGCCCGACGTGGTCGACGAGCAGCAGACCGCCGCGGCCCGCACCGTACGGCGGGCGCTGGCGACCTGGGCGGAGGTCGAGGACCTGGTGAACATCGGGGCGTACGCGGCGGGCTCGAATCCGGCGGTGGACGCCGTGATCTACGCCCGACCGGCGATCCTGGCCTATCTCCAGCAGGGGCTCAAGGAGCGGGCGACGCTGGAGGAGGCCCGCAGCCGGCTGATCGCCCTGGCCCAGCAGATCGACGAGACCGCCGAACGGCTCGCGCGCGAGCGGACGCCGCCGCCGGCCGCAAGGCCCGCGGGCGCGGCGCCGCGAACCGCCCCGGCGGCCTGAAAGGAAGCAGCGGACCATGGCCAGGCGCTTCGTGTTCCGGTTCGAAACCATGCTGCGGCTCAGGCGGCAGCGCGAGGACGAGCGCAAGCGGGTCGTCGCCGAGAGGCTGCGGCAGATGGCCCGGGTCGAGGAGCGGCTGGCGTCGCTGAACCGCCAGCTGCGCGAGGAGGCCGAGGCCATCCGCGCCGCCCAGCAGCCCGGGCGGATGGACATGCAGATGGCCGTGCGCCACCGGGGCTGGATCGGACACCTGCACCGGGCGGTGCTGGAGGCCCAGGGCCAGCTGCGCGGGCTGGAGGCCCGGCTCGCCCAGGAGCGGGCGGCCCTGGCCGAGGCCGCCAGGCAGCGGCGGATCCTGGAGAAGCTCAAGGACCGGCGACGCGAGCAGTTCACGCAGGAGCAGGAGCGGATCGAGACGCGGGCCGCCGACGACCTGAACACCGTGCGCTACGTGTTCGAGGAACTGCAGGAGCCGTCGCCGACGTGAAGGCCGCACGATGCTGAAGCGAATGTACCACATGCTGGCCCTGCTGGCGTTCATCAACCTCTTCGCGGTCGCCGGGCTGGTCGGCTACCTCGTGGCCACGCACCGGCTGGACGGCAAGCGGATGCGGCAGATCGGGATCGTGCTGCGGGGCGAGTTCCCCGAGCCGCCCCCGCCGTCCACGCAACCCGCGGCCCCGGAGGAGGCCCCCGTCCGCTCGCGGGCGGAGATCGCGGCCATCCAGGCCCAGCAGAAGTACTGGGCCCTGGTGGCCGAGCGGCACGAGCGCGAGATGTCCGACCGCAAGAGCGTCAACCAGAACATCCGGCTGGAGGTCGATCGCGAACTCGAGGAGATCGCCCGCCGGGAGAAGCGCTTCGAGGAGGAGAAGAAGAAGGTGCTGGAGCAGGCCGGTCAGAGCGGGTTCACCCAGGCGCTGGAGATGTACTCCAGCATGAATCCCAGACTGGCCAAGGACGTCCTGACGACCAAGAAGGACGCGGACGTCATTCAGGTGTTCCTGCGGATGGATCCGATGAAGCGGCGCAAGATCATCGACGCGTGCAAGACGCCCGAGGAGCGCGCGTGGGTCGGCCGCATTCTCGAAGCGGTGCAGAAGCTCAACGACGAGTTGAGCAGGCGTGAGGGCTCGGGAGGATCCTGACCCCCTCGGAATCGCGCAGCTACCGACGGTCGGCGGCGTGGAAGGTCCGCGCGTCCGGGTGCGTGTCGATGTCTCCCGTGGAAGCCACAAGGGGCGGATCCGCCGCGCCGGCTCCGGCTGCGCTCCCGCCGGCCTCCGGGGCTCCGGCCGGCGAGCGGTTCATGGAGTTCGCCGCCCTGCTGGAGGCGGTGCGCCGCGAACTGCGACCCCTAGACGACATCCCCGGCCGGCGCGCCGACCAGGCCGCCGG
>CAZSYS010000216.1:6451-7851 GCA_964611365.1 uncultured Planctomycetales bacterium | reverse complement strand
CCGCATCCTCGACCGGCCGGCCGTCCTGGAACTTGAGCGGATCCGGCAGGGTGTAGTCCGGCACCTTCGACTCGTCGTAGTTGATCGCCGGGCGGGAGGCCGGCCGGCTGGATGCGGCGGAGGCATCGGCCGACAGAGGCAGACCGCCGGCGGCGGCCAGGAGCAGGATCGCGGGCATGTTCATGAGTATGTCCTCCGGTGTTGACAGCGCTGTTGGCGGCGGCAGTGTAAGCTGAGCGGGCATGGCGCGTCACGCGGGGCATAACCTCAATGGCTCGTGCGGCTTACGGCGCCGCTGAGCCGCCCGGGACGGGCCCGGGGGCCGTCCGGCGGGCTTCGCGTGCGGCAACTTCTTGTCGCCAAAGGATTTGGCGCTTAGAATCCCGCGTTTCGGGCATGGCGGTCGGCCCGGACCGGGGGGAAGGCCGGACGTAGAGAATCATGGGTCTGCTGACTGGGCACAAAGGGATCATTCTGGGCGTGGCCAACGAGCGCAGCATCGCCTGGCACATCGCCCGCGCGCTGATCGAGCACGGCGCCGAGTGCGGTTTCTCGCATCTGCCGGGCGAGAAGATGGAGCGGCGGGTCCGCCAGACGCTGGATCGCGGCGGGCTGACCGGGGCCTGGCTGTACCCCTGCGACGTCTCGCGGGACGAGGATATCGCCGGCCTATTCGAGGCGGCCGGCCGGCGGTTCGGCACGCTGGACTTCGTGGTGCACTCGATCGCGTTCGCGGACAAGGACTACCTGCGGATCGGCATGTTTTCCCAGACGCCGCGGGCGGTCTGGACGCAGGCTCTGGACATCTCGGCCTACACGCTGGTGGCGGTAGCCCGGGCGGCCAGGCCGCTGATGCCCCGCGGCGGCTCGATCCTGGCGCTGAGCTACTATGGGGCCGAGAAGGTGGTGCCGGGTTACAACGTGATGGGCGTGGCCAAGGCGGCGCTGGAGACCGCGGCCAGGTACCTGGCCAGCGAGCTGGGCCCGGACCGGATCCGGGTGAACACGCTGTCGGCCGGTCCGTGCCGGACGCTGTCGGCGATGGCGGTCGGCGGGATCGACGACATGTTCGACTGGGTGGAGAAGAAGGCCCCGCTGAAGCGGAACATCGACACCGAGGAGGTCGGCAAGTCGGCCGTGTACCTCCTGAGCGATCTCTCCAGCGGCGTCACCGGGGAGAACATCTATGTGGACGCGGGCTATCACACGATGGGGCTGTAGGGCGGCGGCGGTGCTGGCCGCGGCCGCGGCCGGCTGCGGAGAGGCCGGGCGGGGCGGAATGATGCGTTACGAGGTGCATCGGGCGAGCGAGCCGATTCCGGTGGACGGCGACTGGGACAAGCCGGCCTGGCGCGGCGTGCCGGCGCTGGAGCTGACCCATTTCATGGGCGAACGGCCGG
>CAZSYS010000216.1:0-6441 GCA_964611365.1 uncultured Planctomycetales bacterium | reverse complement strand
GAGCGGGCTCGGGGGTGGTTGCGGACGCCGCGCCCACCGGCCGGCGCACCGGCCGCGGACGCAGGCCCGGCTGGCCTGGGACGACGAGGCGGTCTACGTGATCTTCCGGGTGGAGGACCGCTACGTGCGGGCGGTCACGCCGGCGCACCAGGGTCGGGTGTGCGCCGACAGCTGCGTGGAGTTCTTTTTCGCCCCGGCCGACGACACCACCGGCGGCTACTTCAACCTGGAGATGAACTGCGGCGGCACGATGCTGCTGCACTTCCAGAAGATTCCCCGCAGGGACATGAAGCCGCTCGAGCCGGCGGACGTCGACTCGATCCGCGTGGCGCACAGCCTGCCGCGGATCGTGGATCCCGAGATCACCGCGCCGACGACCTGGACGGTCGAATACCGCCTCCCGACGGCCATGCTGCGCAAGTACCGTCCGGACGCGGTGATGCCGGCGCCGGGGGTGGTCTGGCGGGCCAACTTCTTCAAGTGCGCCGACGCCACGAGCCATCCGCACTGGCTGACCTGGGCGTTGGTGGACCGCCCGCGGCCGGACTTCCACGTGCCGGAGTGCTTCGGCCGGATCGTCTTCCGCTGAGTGCCGGCGAGCGGGTGTCAGCGCCCGCCGGCCCGGCGCATGCGCGCCGCCAGGCAGGCCGACAGGCCGGAGGCCGGCGGATCGGCGGTGGACAGCAGGGTGTAGTCGATGCGGTGATCGATGCAGGCCGAGCGCAGACCGGCGATGAAACGCTCAACGGCCTGCAGATAGCTGCGGCGCAGGGCCTGCGGATCGGCCGGCAGCCGCCGGTCGGGCGTTTCGATCCCCTCGAACAGGGCACGCTCGGCGAACGGGAAGGTCAGTTCATCGGCGTCCATGACGTGCAGCACGAGGACGTCATGGCCGGCGTGGCGCAGCTGCTGCAGGCCCGCGGTCACGGTTGCGGGGTCGGCCAGCAGATCGCTGATCAGCACCAGAAGCCCGCGCCGGGGTATCCGATCGGGCAGCTCGGCAAACAGCCGGGCCATGTCGGTTTTTCCGCCGGAGGGCTGAGCGGCGATCCGTTCGAGCATCGGCACCAGCTGGTCGCGCCGGCCGGTGGGGGGCACGTGCTGGCGGATCGACTCGTCGAAGAGCACCAGTCCGCAGGCGTCCCCCTGGTGGATGAGCAGCCAGAGCACCGCGGCGGCCAGGGTGCGGGCGTAATCCTGCTTGTCGAGCCGTCCGGGCGGCGGATGCTCGGGGTAGAGCATTGAGCCGGAGCAGTCCAGCACCACGTGGGCCCGCAGGCTGGTCTCCTCCTCGTACTGCTTGATGTGGAGCCGGTCGCCGCGGCCGAAGAGCCGCCAGTCGATGTGCCGGGTGTCGTCGCCGGGAACATATTCGCGGTGGGCGGCGAACTCCACGCTGAAGCCGTGGTAGGGGCTGCGGTGCAGCCCGGAGACGAAGCCCTCGACGACCATGCGGGCGCGCAGCTCGAGCCGCGCGGCCCGGGCCAGGACCTCAGGATCCAGCCACTTGTCGGATGCGCGGGTCATGGTTCAGCGCGGACGCATCGGCCGGCGTGGCGGCCAGCAGCTCATCGATGATCCGGTCGGGCCCGTAGCCCTGGGCCTCGGCGGAGTAGCTGACGACCAGGCGGTGCCGCAGCACCGGGCGGGCGACCGCGCGGACGTCCTCGACGGCCACGTGGCAGCGGCCGTGGAGCACCGCCCGGGCCCGGGCCGCCTGCATGATGAACTGCACCGCCCGCGGCCCGGCGCCCCAGCGGACCATCCGGCTGATGAATTCCGGCGCCGAGCGGTCGGGTCCGTCGGAGGACTGCGGGCGGGTGCGGCGGACCAGATCCAGGGCGTGGCGGGCGACGTGGTCGGCGGCCGGAACGCGCTGCACCAGGGCCTGCATCTCCAGCACCGTCGCGGCGTCGAGGATCCTGGGGACGGCCTCGCGCCGCCGTTCGATCTCATCGGCGGTCAGGGCCGCGATGGCGAGTTCCTCCTCGTAGCTGGGGTAGCCGACGAAGACCTTGAACATGAAGCGGTCCTGCTGGGCCTCGGGCAGCGGATAGGTGCCCTCCTGCTCGATGGGGTTCTGCGTGGCCAGCACGAAGAAGGGACGCTCCAGCGGGTGCCGGCGTCCGCCGGCGGTGACCTGACGCTCCTGCATGGCCTCCAGCAGGGCCGCCTGGGTCTTGGGCGGCGTGCGGTTGATCTCGTCGGCCAGGAGCACCTGGGTGAACACCGGTCCGGGCAGAAAACGGAACGACCGGGCTCCGGTGGCCTTGTCCTCCTGGATGACTTCCGTGCCGGTGATGTCCGAGGGCATCAGGTCGGGCGTGAACTGGATGCGGGAAAAAGCCAGGTCCAGGGCCCGGGCCAGGGTGGAGACCATCAGCGTCTTGGCCAGGCCCGGCACGCCCTCGAGGATGCAGTGTCCCCCGGCGAACAGGGCGATCAACAGCTCCTCGACGACGCGGTCCTGGCCCACGATGACCCGGGCCAGCTCGGCGCGGATGCGGTCGTGGGCCAGACGGAGGCGCGCGACCGCGGCCACATCGTCGCCCGGCGGGGGGGGCTGGTTTGCCGTCGTGTCAGCCGCGTGGGTCATGCGTTCACCTCGGTTTCCGGTCGTGAAGGACGGCGTCGCGGGTCGCGCGACCGTTCCGGACCGGCCGGTCCACCTCATCCCTGCCCGCCGGGGCCGCCGCGCCCCCGTGTTCCGGGTTCACCGCTGCAGGATCGGCAGGTAGCCCTGCGGCATCTGGAGAATCAGCAGAGCGATGGCGGTTCCGTAGGTCTTGCCCACCGAATCGCCGATCCATGACCCGTCGGCCAGCTGGGTGGCCAGCAGACGGTCGCGCATGGCCGGGAAATACCACTCCCAGTTCTCGCGGCCGCTGAGCCACATGATCTGGGACATGTACAGGTGGGCGTAAAAGTAGTGCCCCCAGGTGCCCTCCTGCGTCGAACCTCGTCCGATCCGCCGCCTGGTGTACTCCAGGGCCTTGACGGCCAGCGGATGGTCGTACAGCCCGGCATTGTACCAGCAGGCCACCGCCGCGGCGGTAATCGGCGGGCGGCTCTCCCCCTGGCGGTCGGCGCGGTAGGCGATTCCGCCGTCCGGCAGGGCGGATTTCTCCAGGTAGCCCAGGGCGGCATCGATGACCGCCTTGGGCACGGCGATGCCGGCATTCCGGCAGGCCCGCAGCCCCTGGAGCTGGGTGATGGTGACCGAGCCCTCGTCGCTGCGGGCGTCCGGCGTGTACATCCAGCCTCCCAGCTCGCTCTGGGAGCCGGCGGTCAGGTCCACCGCCCGCCTCAGGACCGCGCGGATGCGTTCCTGGCGGCTCAGATCGCCTTCGACGCCCAGCAGTTCGGCCAGAAACAGCATGCTGAAGCCGTGGCCGTGCATGGAGCGGGTTTCCTCCTCGGGCGTGGAGATCAGGCCGTCGGGTCCGGCGCTGGCCAGCAGAAAATCCGCCGCCCGGGCGACCTGGGGAGCCCAGGGGCCTTCGGTGGCGGTGTTTCCGCCGGCCAGCAGGGCCAGTCCGGCCAGCGCGGTCATGGCCACCGGATACTGCCCGAAGTCGCCGGAGTGCCGCCAGCTGCCGTCGCGGGACTGGGTCTGGCCGAGGAACCGCAGGCCGCGGTCGATGGAGGCCCGGGTCTCCGGCGTGACCAGGGATGGCAGCGGTCCGGCATCCTGGGCGGCAAGCGGCCCGGGACTCAGCAGGAGCACCAAGACAGCGGCGATGGAAGCGGCTTTTTGAAGGAGGTCGGCCATGAAAAAAAAGTCGTCGTTGGCAGCAAGGCGGGCCCGGCCGCCGCCGCGCCCGCATTCGGACGCCTGGAGCCGGACCGGTCGCATCGCCATCATGTTCGGTTCTCCGGTCGTGCAGGTCAACGTCGCCGGGGGCGGGCCCGGGCTTGACACCCGCGCGGGGGCTCCCAATAATCGCATCAACCCCTGAAGTCGTCGATCTTTCCCGACGCGCCGGCCGCTCGCATGGGAGGGCGGACGGGGCGCGCAGGCGTGCCGGGGCTGTGGGTTCTCCGGGGGGGTGTTCGGGGCCTGCCGCGGGCGTGGGCCTTGTGCCGGCGGTCGCCGGACGGGGTTTGCCGTGCCGTGGGTCGCGACGACGAACCGAGGCTGGCCGCGGATGAACACGAAGGTCCTGAGAGCCTCCGGCGATGCGGATTACTGGAACCACATCCGGGCGGCGGCGGCGGCGCTGGCGTCCGGGCAGATCGTCGTGTTTCCGACCGAAACGGTGTACGGTGTGGGGGTAAACGCCGCCGACCCGGCCGCCCTGGAGCGGTTGCGGCGTCTGAAGGGGCGGACCGACGGTAAGCCCTTCACCGTGCACATCGGGTCGCGGTCGCGGCTGGAGGACTTCGTTCCCGGGCTGCAGGGGCTGGGGCGCCGGCTGGTGGACAAGGCCTGGCCCGGCCCGCTGACGCTGATTTTCCATGTGGCCGACCCGCTGCAGACCGGGATCGTCCGGGAGCATGGGCCGCAGACGGCTTCGGCTCTGTACTACCAGGGCGATATCGGGTTGCGCTGCCCGGACGACCGGGTGGCGGCGGATCTTCTGACTGAAACCCGGCTTCCGGTGGTCGCGGCCAGCGCCAACCTGGCGGGGGGCCAGGCCGCGGTGGACGTTCATGAGGCCCTGGAGGCGTTGGGGGATGAGGTGGACCTGGCGCTGGACGGCGGCCGGTCGCGATATGCCCGGGCTTCGACGATCGTCAGGGTTCGCCGGGACGGTTATGATCTGGTGCGGGAGGGCGTGATCGACG
Source organism: uncultured Planctomycetales bacterium (assembly GCA_964611365.1). Lineage (GTDB taxonomy): Bacteria > Planctomycetota > Phycisphaerae > UBA1845 > PWPN01 > CALLOB01. The sequence continues at coordinate 1,653 of CAZSYS010000216.1, read as the reverse complement.
CGCGGACCCTCCGCCGGCTGGCCCAGGTGGGCTTCCTGCTGGTCTGTGCCGGCAACACCTGTCGAAGCCCGATGGCCGAGGCTATGCTGAAGCGTCTGCTGGCCGAGCGGCTGGGTTGCCCGGGAGATAAGCTCGCGGAGCGCGGCTATCATGTCGAGTCGGCCGGCCTCTCGGCCATGGATGGGATTCCGGCCAGCCCGGAGGCGGTGCGGGTGCTTGCCGCGCGCGGGGTGGACCTGTCGGGGCACCGCTCGCGGGCGCTGACCCCGGAGATGCTGGGGCGGGCGGACTTCATCTACGTGATGACCTCCGGCCAGGCCCAGGCCGCAGCCCGGATGTCGCCGTCGGCGGCCGGTCGCCTGCGGAGGATCGACGATCAGGACATCGAGGATCCGATCGGAGGGGACGAGAGGGAGTACGCCGCTTGTGCGGACCGCATCGAGGCGGCCCTGCGCCGGCGGCTTGAGGAGGCAGCCTTTTGAGAATCGCCATCGGCTCCGATCATCGCGGCTACCAGTCCAAGGAGAAGATCAAGGCCATGCTGGCCTCCAAGGGCCACGAGGTGAAGGACTTCGGGACCGAGTCGCCGGCCAGCTGCGACTACCCGGACGCCGCCTACCCGACCTGCCGGGCGGTGGTGACCCGGGAGTGCGACCTGGGCATCCTGCTGTGCGGCAGCGGGATCGGGATGTCGATATCGGCCAACAAGGTGCGGGGCATCCGGGCGGCCCTGTGCCATGACGAACTGACCGCCGAGATGTCGCGCCGCCACAACGACGCCAACATCCTGTGCCTGCCGGCGGACCTCATCGGCGACGAGCTCATCCGCCGGATCGTGGAGGTCTGGCTCAAGAGCACCTTCGAGGGCGGCCGCCACGAACGACGCGTCCGGAAGATGGCCGAATACGAGGCCCGCGAAATGAACGCCGGCGGCGCGTCCGAGAAGCCCGGCTCCTGCGAGGGTCGCAGCGGCTGAGCCCCCCGGCGGCCTGTTGCGGAAGGCTCGACCTGACGGCGCCGCGGACCAGCCGGCTCATGTCCAGCGGGTAGGCCGTGAACTTCGGCGATCCCAGGTAAAAACGGTAGTTGGGCGAGTCCAGTGGGGCCCGGAACACCAGTTCCAGTTCGCGCACGCCGTGCGCGTCGATGTCCGTCGGCACGACGGTGAACAGTCCGGCATCGACCGGGCGGCCCCGGGCCACGGCGTCGCTCATGCCCATGGCGCCCAGAAGCATCGCCCCGGTGGTTCCCTGCAGATAGCGGGATTCGCCGTGAATCCGCAGCCGCAGGCGGTGGCGGTCGAGCACCTGGACCTCGCCGGGGGAGCTCATGCCCAGGAGGTCCGGCGCGAAGGTCAGCACGTGCCCACGAAGGTCGCGCAGCCCGAGCTGGTGGCGAATTGCCGGCACGCAGTAGTAGGCCAGCACCGGCATGTTGATGAAGAACAGATCGTCGCCTTCGCGCGGGGGATCGCCGCACTCCACCACGTCGCGGATGAAGAGATCCTCGGCCAGCGTGCCCTTGACGAACGCAAAGCCCATGCACCAGGTCAGTGTGCCCGTGACCGCCAGCAGCAGCGCCAGGAGGGCATGACCGACCGCGGCCGCGGCACGGCCCGGGGCCGCGGCCGGCGGACGCAGGCGGGCCGGCAGT
>CAZSYS010000215.1:0-7852 GCA_964611365.1 uncultured Planctomycetales bacterium | reverse complement strand
GTCACCGGGTCGATCAGTTCGCCGCCGGCGCCGCCCATTCCGGTGTCGGAGCCCGGGCGGTAGATCTGCCGGGTTCCGCCGCCGGGCAGCTGCGATCGGAACCCCGCGGCGTCCTTGGAACCCACCTTCCAGCAGCGGTCGAGCCGGCCGCCGTGCAGGTACACTCCCTCGGCGGCGGCGTCCTTGATCCGCGAGAGAAACGCCCGGTTGATGAAGCCGTAGGGATCGGCATGGGGCGTCTGCCCGAGGATGGTGATGATGAAGCCCGAGGCCGCACCGCCGGCGGGTTCGGAAGGCATGGCCAGGCCGCCCGGTCCGGGGGACTGGCCGGCCGTGCCCTGGGTGCGGGCCTCGTAGGCGGCGATGACATCGCCCTCGATGAACTCGACGCTGAAGTCGCGGATCAGGATCTGTTCGCGTTTGCCGCGCTCGAACCTGGCACCGCCCTGCTCGATACGCCGCCGGTAGGCCTCCGGGCCCTGCTTCCAGGCCTCGACCAGTTCGCGGTCGCCGGCCGGCAGGCAGGAGTGCACCAGCCAGAGGATTCGCGGCCAGACCGGCTGCTGGGCCCGCAGGTCGCTGAGCTCCTCGGCCTGGGCCAGCAGGCTCTGGTTGGCCTGCTCGACGCGGTTGAGCACCTCCTTGAGGTGCTTGTCCACCGCCAGGACCTGGCGGGCCTTCTCCAGGGGCCCTGAGCCCGCGGGTCCCTGGGCGATGACCCGCAGGGCCTCTTCGGCCGGGCGGAGCTGCTCGAGGATCCTGTCCTCGGGCACCTCGGGCATCGCGATGGGCCGATCGCTTCCGGCGTCCTGGTGGGCGGCGATCACGCCGGCATCGGTGATGTTGCGCCCCCAGACGATCACCGCCGAAAGGGCCAGCCCGGCGGCGGCGCCGTAGAACAGCGGGGTCTTCTTTCGCCAGATCACCTGGCGGGAGATCTCCGGCGGCAGCAGGTTGCTGGCGATCTGGCCCCGGCCCAGTCCCTGCAGGGCCAGGCCGCAGGCCACGCCAAAGCTCATCAGGTTCTCCGACAGGGCCTCGGCCTCGGGCGCCGAGGCCATCGAAAGCCTGCTGAAGGCTTTGGGGCGCTCGACCTCCATCCCGAGGTTCTGCTGGATGAACTTCTGCATGCCGGGCAGCTTGAAGGCGCTGCCCATGGCCAGGAGGCGCGTGATCCGCACGCCACGGCGGCTGGAGCTGGCCGTGTAGTAGCCCAGCGAGCGCTGGATCTCGGCCACCAGGTCGGCGAAGACCGGGCGCATGGCCACGAAGATCTGGCGGGCATACTTGCTCTTGGCGGCGTCGCGCTTGAGGTTCTCGGCCTTGCGGAAGGACAGCTTGAAGGTTTTCTGCAGGGCTTCGGTGAAGCTGTTGCCGCCGATGGGGATGTTGCGGGTCCACAGCGAGTCGCCGTCGCAGGCGATCAGGTCGGCGTTCTGGGTGCCGATGTCGAGGATCGCGACCGCCTCGGATCCGCCGCAGAGCCCGTCGAACCGCAGGGCGTTGTACAGGGCCAGCGGCGCGGCCTGCACGCCGGCGGGTTCGAGGTTGAGCCGGAAGAGGAACTGGAGGTGGTCGCGCAGGAGCTCCCGCCGGATGGCGAAGATGCCGACGTTGATCTCGCCGGTGGGCTCGGTGCCGAGGACCTGGTAGTCCCAGATCACCTCGTCCAGGTCAAAAGGAATCTGCTGCTGGGCCTCGTAGCGGACGATCTCGGGGATCTTCTTCCTGTCCACCGGCGGCAGCCGGCTGAACCGGGCGAGGGTATGCTGGCCCTGGACGCTCACGAAGAGCCGCTCCCGGCTGAGGTCGTGGCGCGAGGTGAACTGCTTCATGGCCTCGGCAATCAGTCCGGCGCGATCGACCTCCGGCTGGGAGAGGATCCTGGCGTGCTCGATGTACACGTGGTCGACGACCTGGACCGTGTCGCCCTCGGCCCGCAGGCGGATGGCCTTGAGCCCGCACTGGCCCAGATCGATGCCCCAGACCGTGTTACTCGCCGCCATCGGCCTCTCCTTGGCCCGCGGCACCGTCCGCGGAGCCTGATCGCCATCCGGGGTATTCCGCTTTGAGGTCGGGTATCGGGTTCATGCTCGCCCGGGTGACCGCGGCGGGTTCGGGACCGAGGCCGGCGGTATCGGGGGGGCTGACGCACCGGGGGCTTTTCCCGGCCGGATCATCCCCGGGCTTTCACCGGGCCGATCGCGCGCCGTCGACCGGACCGCGACCCGCCGTTGCGGAAACCCGCCGGCGGGATGCCGCGTGCCGGCGGCGGGCCGCCGTTCACCGAGCCCCCTGACTCATCCAAGTATCAAGGCCCGGCGGAGGCTTGTCAAGCGGGGCGGGGCGCCGAAGCCGGCAGGCTTTCGGGGCCGGGGGGTCAGGGGGCCGGACGGCTGCGCGCCGGGCGGGCGACCTGCCGTCCGACGAGAGCTTCCACGTCCACAGGCCGCTCGCGGTTCTCGAACAGACGGAGCCGGCGGTCGTTCCGCAAAGCGCGAAGCCGTCCTTCCAGGCGGCTGCCGTCGTCGCAGGTCAGGCTCAGGCGGATCTCGCGGCCGGCTTGCGGGCCATCGGAGGCGCTGCCGGCGCGAACCTGCCCATCGACCACCGAGGCCAGGCCGGCGTGGTTCCCGCGGGTCTGGATCATGAAGCCGCGCACCCCCCGGTCGGTCCCGGGGGTCACCGGCCAATCGCCCGCCCCGGGCGGAACCAGCAGGTACAGAAGATACATCGGCTGGCCCCGGACTGCGCCGGGCAGCGGAAACTCGGCCAGCAGCCGGCTTGCAGCCTCTCCCGGCGCCCAGTGCACGCTTTCGCTGAGCAGCCGGACCTCGCGCTGCCAGCCGGTCAGCTGCGGCTGGACGAGCCGCACCTCGGCCGAGGGCCCGCAGCCCGCCAGAGCCAGGAGGCTCATGGTCAGGAAGCTCACGGGGCTCCGGTTCGCTCCAGTCCGGCGGCAGCCGCGCTTGCCCATGAGGCCGGATTATATCGGGCCGGCAGGTGCGCGTCATACGGTGCGGGACGGCAGGCGGAAGGATGCGGCATGAGCCCGCCTCCGCCCCCGCCCGGCTGCCGCCGCGGAGGCGCAGCGGTCTGCGGCCTGCACCGGCCGCGTTGACGGCGCCGGGGTACGTGGTCGGCGCGCGGGAGCGGGTCATGCACCTTTTCTCGTGGTTTGCAGGCATCGCAAGGCCGCCGCCGGCGGGCGACGGCCACCGCCGTGGGGGGCGGAAAGCCGCCTTCCGCAAGAAGGAGCCGGACCCGGCGCGCGAAACAAGTACGCGCTGGACAGCAGCGCGGGCATCAGGGATACTGGCATGTCCGCCACGGCCGCACCCTGCCCTCGGGCTGCGTGCGGCCGGCGTTGTTGATGCGGACGACGGTTACGGCTTCGGGCACGGCCGGGCGGACGGTCCGCGGCGAAGCCACAGGCTGGAACGCACATGGGCAACGCGAGTCTGCGACTGGCCGATCTGGCCGAGCGGGGGGATCTGGCGGCGCTGGAGAACCGCTGGCTGGAGGGCATCGATGCTTCGGGCGGGGACCGGGAGGACCGCCTGCAGGCCCTTTCGGCGCTGACCGGCCGGGGCAAGGCCGCCGAGGCCGCGGCGCTGGGGTGGACCTGGCTGACGGCGCTGCGGGAGTCGGCCGGCGTGTCGGAGATCCTGGCGCTGGGCCGGGAGCTGCTGATCCGCTGCGGCGACAGCCCGGAGATCCGCCAGGAAGTGCTGGCCTGCTACCGGGAGGCCTTTCCCGACCGGCCTGAACTGGCCCGGCTGATCGAGCTGTCCGGGCTGGGCGGCGGGAAATCGCCCCGGCGGGCGCTGCGCACGCTGGAGATCTGCCTGGGACTGAAGGTCGGAGCCTGCCTTCTGGCGCGCAGCGACGAGCACGCGGCCGTGGTCACGGCCGTCGATGGCCAGCGCTGCCTCTACACGGTGAAATCCCCCAAGGGCACCCGCGAGCTGGACGCCGATGCCCTGGCCCTGGAGTACGACGCGGCGGACGAGAACGACTTCCGGGTGCTGGCCCAGCTGTTTCCCGAGCGCATCGGGGAGATGTTGCGGACCGATCCGGTCGGACTGGTGGTGAGCCTGCTGCGCAGCCATCGCGGGCGGCTGGACTCCGACGAGCTGGAGCACCTGCTCAGTCCGCGGCACATTCCGGCCGGGGAGTGGGCCGCGTGGTGGTCCAGGGCCCGGGCCCAGCTTCGCAAGTCGCCGCACGTGGTGCTCGAGGGCCGCAATCCGGTGGTGCTGACCTGGCACGAGGGCGGCCGGACGCTCGAGGAGGAACTGGAGCCCCAGTGGGTCCGCTGCGAGTCGCCCGGGCAGCGGCTGGCATTCATCGAGCTCTATCTGCGCGAATGCCGCCACCGGGGCAGCGAGATCCAGCCGGCCATGATCCGGCGGATGCACGCCGAGGTGATGCGGAAGGTTGAAACCCTGCGTAAGTCAGCCCCCGGCGACGCCCTGGCCGAGGCTCTGGTGATCGACCGCCTGGTGCAGGAGCCGGCCGGGGCCGATCTGCCTGCGCCCGCCCCGCAGATTCTGGCCGGGGCCGCGGACCTGGTGGGTCTGTTGCGTCAGCTGTCCGATGCATCGCTGTATCTGAGAGCTCTGGGGCTGATCCGCCGGCTGCGGCCGGAGGCGTGGATCGAGACGTACGCGGCCCTGCTGCCGACCGCTCCCCAGGAGGGGTGCGACCAGATCGCCGCCGCTCTCCGCGAGGCGGGGCGCGAGGACCTGCTGCGGCAGGCGGTGGACACGGCGCTGGGCGATTTCACGGGCTGCCTGGACGCGGTGTGCTGGATCTGGCGCGGGCGGGCGGGTTTCGACCCCGTGCCCCCGCGGGAGCTGCTCCTGCGTCTGCTGGACCACCACGGCCGCGTGAGCCGCAGCGATCACAGCCCGGCGGCGCTGCGCCGCGAAACCCGGACGAAAGTGCGTAACGCCCTCAGCGCCGACAAGTACGCCCGGTTCCGGGAGGTGATCGCGGCCATGGAGCCCGGCCTGGCCTCGACGATCAAGACCACCATCGAGCGGCTGGAGGGGCTGGGGCAGGTGGTGCACGGCGACCTGATCCGCATCATCCTGGACACGCATCCCGGCCTGCACGCTGTGCGGGAGCGGGTCGATCCCTGGCTGGACGACACGCTGATCCTGGCCACGCAGGCCGGCATTCAGCGGCGCGAGGAGGAACTGCGGCATCTGGAACTGGTCAAGATTCCCCAGAACGCCAAGGCCATCGGCGAGGCGGCCTCGCACGGCGACCTGAGCGAGAATTCCGAGTACAAGTTCGCGCTGGAGGAGCGTGACCTGCTGAGGGCCCGCGTGGCGACGATCCAGAACGAACTCGCCCTCGCCCGGATCGTCAGCCCGGGCGAGATCGCCACCGAGGTGGCGGAGTTCGGCACCCGGGTCACGCTGGCTGCCGAGGGCGGGCTGCGGCGGGAGCTGACCATCCTGGGACCGTTCGAGGCGGACGTGGAGAAGGGCATCTACAACTACCGGGCCCCGCTGTGTTCGAAACTCAGGGGCAAGGCCGTCGGCGACACGCTCACCCTGGACCTGGACGGAACCGAGCGGTCCTACCGGGTGGAGGCGATCAACAACGCCCTGGCGTGAAGCCGCCGGGCGGGCGCGGGACGATGGGGGACCGCGGCGCGGGACCGGCGGACCCGGCAGCGACGTCTGTCCGCCGAGACGGGCTCCCGAGGCGAGGGCCAAACCATGAAACGGGCCGGGCGACTGCCGGCCGCCGTGGTCGCGGTTGCGGGGCTGTGGACGTGCCCGGCCGCCGGTTTTGTCCCTCCGGTCATCGACGGGTACATCGAGGACCGCGCCTGGCTGGAATCCGCCCGCGTCTGGGACGCCTGGGACCCCCGGCTGCCGGACAATCACGCCCGGTTCTACCTCGCCTGGGACGAGCGGTGTCTCTATTTCGCCTCGGACGTCACCGACGCCAACGTCACCGGCACGCAGCGCGGCCGGAAAGACCCGGTCTGGGAGGATGACGGGGTCGAGTTCTACATCGACCTGGGCGACGGGACGGAGGTGCGCCGCACGCCCGACACCTACCAGTTCGGTTTCAGCGCCGCCGGGGGGGTCACCTGGACCCGCGGCACCGCCGGCGGCCGGCGGCCTGCCTTTCCCGGCCACGACTGGCCGCCGACCTGGACCTCCACGCTGGAGTGGGCCACCCGGCTGAAGAAGGGCACCACGGCGAATATAAGCGGCGACACCGACGCCGGTTACGTGGTTGAGGCCCGCGTGCCGTGGTCGGATTTCGGTCAGGGGCCGCCCTTTGCCCCGGGCCGCACGGTAGGGTTGTGCTTCCTGTGCATCTGCCGGCCGGAAATGCAGCTGAGCTCAGGGAAGCCGCTGTCCAGCGTCGCCGGCATCGATTTCACCAACAACCACAACCCGTCGCTGTGGGAACGGGTGCGGACGGACTGGTCCGGGCCGTTGGCGGTGCGCGGGCTTGTCCGGCCCCTCCCGGCCGCCCTGGGCTGTGACTCACCGCCGTGGAGCGGGTTCGCGGCCAGCGAGAACGACCCTCAGGGTCCGTGGCTGAACCGGACGGCATGGACCGCCCGGCTGGACGAGATGGCCGCCGCGGGGCTGAACACGCTGGTGCTGGAGCATCCCGCGCCGTTTCGGGCCCTGCTGGGGCCGCAGCTCCAGCCCGGGGCAGGGCCGGATCCTCCGCCTGCTCCGCCGGAACATGCCCGGCAGCTGCAATGGCTGATCGACGAGGCCGCGGCGCGGGGAATCGACGTCTACCTCCTGACCCACGGGCTGGTCCCCTCGGCCGACGCAGCCGCAGGGACGGCCTCCCGGCCTCTGGAGGAAGCCGCCGATGCGGCCGGGGCCCGCCAGGTCGCCGCCGGCCTGCTGAGAGCGTTCCCGCGGCTGGGGTTGGCCCCGTGGGCCGGCACGGAGGCTCCGCCCGCAGAGGCGGTCCTGGAGGCCGTCGTGCAGGCCGTCGCTGCCTCGGCCGCCCGCGGCTCGGCACCGGCCACCTCCACGGGCGAGGCACCGGCGACGGCAGCAGCCGAACAACCGGCGACAGCCTCAGCCGAGGAGCCGGCGACAGCGGCAGCCGAGGCGCCGGCAACAGCCGCAGGGGCGACCACCGCCCCGACTTCCGCCCCTGTGGCCCGGCTGGCGCCGCGACTGATGCTGCACGTCGCCGGCCTGAGCCCTGCGCAGGTCCGCCGGGTGCTGGATGTCCTGCCGGACACCGTGCTGCTGCACGATCTGCAGGGTCGGCAGTGGTTCAAGCCTCAGCCCGACCCCCAGGCGGTCCGATTCGCCGCCGCGGTGAACAGCCTGCCGCCCCGCCGGGTACGGCCGGCGACGGTCGTGGCCGTCGGCGGCCTGGAGGGCGGGCTTCGCTATCTGGTGTGGGGCGACCCTGGGTGGATGCGGACACTGACGCTTTCTCTGCGGCGGCACGGCCTGGCGGGGATGCTGCTGAGATGCTGGGACGATGAGGGTGTGCTGGCGGCTGAGAGCCTCGGGGCTTACGCGTCGGACGCCGGCGAGAATTACGAGCCCGACCGCTGGGCCGCGGTGCTGGACACGCGTTACCGCACGGGGGAACGTTCGGAAACGCTGCTGGATGCGTTGCAGGCCGCCGGCGAGGTGATGCCGCGCGTGCTGGCGCTGTTTCACGACCGAAGCCCGTGGCACATGCCGCAGTTCGGACTGCCGCTGGTCTGTCTGCCGGAGTTGCCGACGCTTTCGGGGTTCGAGGCGGCGCGGGCCGCGGTGGGCGTGATGCCGGGGGCTGACGACCTGGGCATCGGCGGCCGGCCGGCCGACTGGGGCGAGCGGTTATGCGG